>JBBIOE010000245.1:0-10940 GCA_037443525.1 Archangiaceae bacterium
GCCGCCCGTGGCGAGCGCCCAGGTCAGCGCCTGGTGCGCCTGACCGCGGCGGCGCAGCGCGGCCGCGTCGTCGAAGGTGGCGATGGAGGCGTCACCTCTTCCGAGCGTGGCCGCGGAGGCCGAGGCGTCGGCGAAGAAGACGCCGGCCCCGACCAGGAGCACCCCACCCACGGCGGCCGCGGGGATCCACGCGCGCGAGGGCGGCCCCGACGCGACGCCCGCGGGCTCGGACGAGGGCGGGGGAAGCGCCGGCGCCTTCTGGCCGAGGAGCTTCATCGCCAGCGTCGAGGCCGAGGCGCCCAGGAAGTCGAGCAGCGCGCTCTCGTCCTTCAGGCGCGAGGAGAAGACGGCCAGCGTCGACGAGTCGCGGGCCCGCACCACCTTGAGGTTCGCCACGAAGCCGCCGCCGGCCTTGGCCAGGCTCCCCAGGAGCAGGCCATCGACGCCCAGGGCCCCGGCCAACTCGGCGGTGCAGCTCTCCTCCGCGCAGCCCAACAGCGCCTTCTGCCGCTCGAAGCCCAGGGTGGCGGCGATCTCCGCCGCGGTGGTGACCTGCATCCCCTCGTGGGTGGCGACCTGCTGGGTGAAGTAGTCGAGGTAGAAGTCGCCCAGCTTCTGCTCGAGGTTCACGTACGACAGCCCCGGCGAGCCCAGCTTGAAGACGGGGGCGGGCGACGGAGCGGCAGCCAGAACGGCCCAGGCGACGGCGAGGAGCATGGAGCCGGCGAGCAGACCACATCGCCTGCGAGGTGGCGGCGAATTCAAAAGGCGCGCGGGCTCACCACCGGCGGGGCGCGGGCACCGGAGCGTCTTCGGGCAGGCCCTGGGCGGCCACCGGGGCCTGCGCCACGAGGCGCAGCGGCACCACGCCCGACCAGGCCGGCCACGGCAGGTCCTCCGCCAGGTCGACGGGCCCGCCGGCGCGCTGCTTCACCGAGGCCTCGGCGAGCGAGAGAGCCACCACGGCGGTCGCGTTGGCCTCGGCGTCGGTCATCGACCGGCACGCCGCCCACCGCCCGGGCGACACCTGCTCCACCAGCGCCTCGAACGCGCGGCGCTTCTCCCGAAGCTCGGTGACCGCCCGGCCGCGCCCGAGCACCACCGCCGAGCGGTAGTTCATCGAGTGGTGGAACGCGCTCTTGGCGAAGACGAGCCCGTCGAGCAGCGTCACGGTCACGCAGACCGGCTCGCCCGCGGCGAGGTGCTGCTGGAGGCGGCTGGCCTTCGCGCCGTGGAGGTAGAGCGTGTCGCCCACCCGCGCATAGGCCATCGGCAGCACGAAGGGCCGCCCGTGCTGGGCGAAGCCGACGTGGGCCACCAGCCCCTCGTCGAGCAGGGCGTGGAGCGCGGCGCGGTCGGCGAGGCCGCGCTCCGGGTGGCGGTGGAGACGGGTGGCGTCGGTGGAGGAGAGCTCGTTCATGTCGCCAGGGTGCCGCCGGAGTGGTCCACTCGAAAGATCCAGTTCGGCGATTGTGGAGGTACCAGTGCGCGGCCCCGCGCTCACCCTCGCCGCCGCTGCTCCACGCCGAGCTCGGGCAGCGCGCCGAGAACAGTGTTCACGCGAGGCTCTCCGCCCTCGTCGCTGGGCCCGGGCGCACCAGCACCCATGCGCCCATTGCTGGCTTCAGGTGCTGGTCAGGGGATGGCCACACGATACGAGCTCCCCCTTCCTGAAGGCGAGGTGGCGCCGGTGCTCCATGTCGAGTCTTGCGGGGCGCGAAGTTCAGGGGCGGATGTCCACCCGATCGGCCGTGAAGCTGAAAGCGCTCGAGTAGCCGGCGCGCTGCAGGCAGCCGGCGAGGTCGATCGTGGCACCGAGTCGGTCTCTGCACGTATCGACGATCTTGCTCGCGGCGTTGGAGGCGCTGAGCAAGTAGGGTGGTCCGGCTCCGAGCGCGGGCAGCGCACTATCGACGCTGTCCGGCTGCGAACGGGTGATTGTGGTGATGAACCCGAGAACGTGGCAGCCGTTGACGAGCACGTCGAGGAACGAGTTCGTCGACGCATAGTTCTCGGCACAAGCGGCGCTGCCGCCCGAGAGCAGCGAAGGCGGAACCGCGGTGGCCGCGAGCGAGCTCGTTCTCATGGCGCCGCAGAAGCTCCCGGGCGAGGTGGGTTGTCCAGCGGTAGCGAAGGTCGCAAAGCCGGGCGGCAGCCGCTCGCTGGGTAGGTGCCCCGGTGGGCTGTTCGTCGAGCTGATGTGCACCGGGACCGTGGCGCCGAGTTGCACCGACAGCGACGCGCCGAAGAACGACATGGGCGACAGGCTCCCGAAGGGCAGGACCAGCCGCGCGCTCCCCGGACCGGCGACGAGGTGTCCGGCGCTGATCGAGCCCGGCAAGCTGCTGAGCGGCACCCGCGCGGCGTCGACGTCGCTCACGGATGCGAGGTACCACCAGTCGAGGTCGCTCGTCCCGTCGTAGCCGGTTCCCGCAAACGGTGTCCCGTTGACCACGCCCACGGGCAGCGCCGGCTCGTTCGCGCCCGTGTAGTCGGTGAGCCGCTGGAGCACGAACATGACGGAGGTGGTGCCCGTGGCGATCGAGTTGGCGAAGCCCGCTTGCAGACTGCTCTGGGCGATGCCGCCGATCGCTCCCCCAAACCGGTTGCTCGGGCACGTGGCAAGCCCGAAGTCCAGCTGCAAGTTGTTGATCCGCAGATTCTGCTCGAACTGACAGGCGGCGCTGCAACCGTCGAGGTTCACGACGTTTGCATCGTCGCAGATCTCGCCCGGGTCGATGATCCCGTTGCCGCAGCGCGGGCCGTTGCAGGCGGCGGTCGACTCGCAGCCGTTCAGGGGATTGCCGTCGCAGTCGTAGTGGCCGGCGCTGCAAGCGGTGATCGCGCACGTCCCCAGAGTGCACAATCCACTCGCGTTCGGGGGCGCGCAGAGTCGGCCGCAACCGCCGCAGTTCGCCGGGTCGCTGAGAACATCGACGCAGGCGCCGTTGCAGAGGGAGAGCCCGCTGCCGCAGGTGCACGCGCCCGAGACGCAGCTTTGCCCCGTCCCGCACACGGTCCCGCAGGCGCCGCAATGCGCCGCAGCGGTGCCGAGATCGACACAGCTGCCGCTGCACTCGGTCTGCCCGGCGGGGCAGCTGCAGCGCCCGGACGCGCAGCTTTGTCCGGCCAAGCACGCCTGGCCGCAGGCGCCGCAATTGCCAGAGTCGGTCTGCAGATCGGAGCAGCCGGTCGCGCAGCGCGTGGACGCGACCGCACATACCGGCGCGCAGCTGCCCCCGGCACAGGCGGTGCCGGCCGCGCAAATGGTGCCGCAGGCGCCGCAGTTCAGGCCGTCGGTGGTGAGCGAGGCACAGGTTCCGCCGCAGTCGGTGGTTCCCGCCGAGCACTGGCTCGCGCACGCCCCGCCCACGCAAGCCTGACTGCACCCGCAGGCGACGTTGCAGGTGCCGCAGTGATCGTGGCTGGTTTGCAGATCGAGGCAGGCGGTGCCGCAGAGGGTGAGCGGGGCCGCACACGAAGGCTGATTGTCATCATCCCGCTCGCAGCTGTCCTTGTGCTCGCCGGCCACTTCCTCCTTGGCGCGCTCGCCGCGGCTCAGGGCTTTTCTTTCCAGCGTCGACGTTTCGGTTGCGCCGAGCGGAGGGCGCGAGCGCTCCCCAGGAGAACACCCCGAAGCCAGTGCTGCACCGATCACGCAACACAACCACGCTTCCCTCATACGTCCTCCCGGTATCTCGTTTCCGTGCGCACGGCGGTGTGCAGCGGACGTGCCACGCGTTCTCCACCAACATGCGCAGAGAAGCGCCGTCCTGCCGTCGCTGGCTGAGGCACGATTGCCGCCAGGCTTGTCGCGACGTGACAGAAGAGCCACCGCTTCGAGATCAACCCGCGATCGTCGTGTGGGTGACGCCGATCGCACGTACGCCCAGAGCGACAGGGGCTCGATCCGCGCGCGCTTGCCGCAGGCGATCCACTTGGACGCGTCGGCCACTTTCCGGAGATCGAGGGTTCACCAGGTTACCGGTCTTTTGCGACCTCATGACGATGCTGAGGCTGCCGGCCTTCTCCGCCATGTTCTTGTTATTCACGCTGCTGCCCTGCTGTTCCGTCCATGAGGAAGCGCTCCGAGCGCTCGGTGAGCCGCTCGGCGATGACCTGGAAGGCCAGCTTGGCCTGCGCGGCGTCCCTCGCGAGCACGGCGAAGTCGTCGATGACCAGCAGGTCCGCCTTCACGTAACGGAGCACAGCCTTGTTCGCCCATCAGCGTCAGCACGTGCCGCAGCCGGTTGTGCGTCTTCACCGGTGTTGGCTTCCCGCACTTGGGGCACGGCTTCGGCGTCGAGTCCTCCGGCCCCAGCGCCGCGACCGTCGCCGACAACGTCTCCTGCCTGAAGTCCTGCTGCGAGCCCTCGGAGAATTCCTCGAAGGCGTCGAGCTCGAGTTGCCCGCGCGCCACCGGTCGCCGCGCAAGCTCGGCCGCGACCTGCTTCACCAGCTCCGCGTCGCTCAGGTGGGCCCAGGTCGCCCCATCGTTCGGCGCCCGGGTGTTGGAGACAGGCCTCCGCGTTCGGCGTCGTGACGTCCGCCCTCCCGGGGCGCCTTCAGATCACGTCGGGTCGCGCTTCGCATCATGGCTTGCCTCCCCGACGTGTTCCTCAGACCGTCCACTCGATGCAGCGGTCCACCGCGTCACAGGCCTGCGTCAAGCCTGCACCGTCCCGCTTCGCACCACGCTGGTCCACCCACGGGCTTGCAGTCGCTCATGGCCACCGCGCAGTTCACGGACTTCATGGCGGCGACGGCGTCCGTCCGGTGCCGTGAGTTGACGGCTTCGGTACACACGCAGCCCTCTGTCGGGACGATGACACAGGTGTCGCCCGCATCGGCGTCGCACAGCGCGTACTCACTGAGCTTGGTCAACGGCTGATCCACCGCGCAGGAACACGCGATGCCCACCACGGCCACCATCACCAACACTGCGCTGCGCATCATTGATTCATTCCCCGACGTGTCCGGCCCAAGTGCGGCGCACCCTACCCGAGCTGCGAGAACCAACCCAGCGCTTCAGTGATCGGCGACGACGTCCTTCCCGTGTGTGGTGGGGAAGTTGGTCGTCCCTACTCTCCGGCCGACATGGAGGATCCCGCACGCGAGGCTCTCCTCGCTCCGCGCAGGCGCTCGCCTTCAGGGGGCCGGGTTGGGGTTCCTCTCCGTCCGTCCGAGCGCTCGCGAGATGGTCAGCCCGACGACGGGGAGCCACCACACGAGGTAGTTGTTGTGAAAGACCTTCGTGGTCAGGAAGAAGAGGCCCATCGAGAACGCGACGAACGCGACGCGGTCGACGGGGCTGGCGCGGAGCACCAGGCGCACGAAGGCCCAGCCGCACAGGGCCACGGCGACGACCTGGAGCCCCAGCGCGACCGCCGGAGGCAAGAACCAGGAGAAGGCCGTCGAGTCTCCGGAGCGGTCGATGTTGAAGCGGATGACGTTGTCCCACACGCCGACGCCGTCGAGCGCGAGCGCCGGAGCCCACGCGGCCAACGAGGCCACCGCGAAGCCCGAGAGCGCACGCCCGCGCCGCCCGACCAGGAGCAGGGGCAGCAGGAACGCCGCCGGGAAGACCTTGGCCGCCAGCGTGAGCCCCGTGAGCAGCCCCGCGGTGAACGGGCGCTCCCGCTCGAACGCGACCAGCGCCCACAGCATGAAGGCGGTCGGGATGAGATCGCTGTCCGAGTCGAGCAGCGTGTTTCGGCGCAGGATGGACTGCCCGAGCAGGACGAGGCACGCGGTCAGGAAGACCTCGGGGGGCTGACGCCGGACGAGCATCGCCATCGCCGCGAGGATCGCCACGAGGAACCCGAGGTGGGTGAAGTACACGCCTCGACGCCCGTGCGCTCCCTCGAGCGCGACCAGGGGGACGTACGCGGCCATCATCGCCGGGCCGTACTTGTAGCCCGTGACCGCCATCAGGCCGCGGGCGCTCGCGCAGTCCGGCTCGGCGATGCGCTCGGGGAAGAGCTCGACGCCCGACGCGCTCGACTCCCACATCGCCTCGAACTGCTCCGTCGTCGGGGTCTGCGACGTCGTGCGGCACGCGACCACCTCGGGCCTCCCGACGAGCCCGCGGAAGGTGCCGCTGTCCACGACCGTGCCGAAGTGCCAGGGGGTGATTCCGTGAAGGAGCAGCGCGACGCCCCTGGCGTGAAGATCGCCCATCTCCGAGTGGCGCTCGTGCCGCGCCGAGAGCGTGCCTTCCTTGAAGTGCCAGAACAGGAGGACGCCCACCACCCCACCGCACACCAGGGTGAGTGGCAGCGGCCAGGCGTCCGCGGGTCGGCGTGAGCCCAGGGCTCGCGCGGCGAACATCAGCCCGAGCAGGAGCACCACGAAGCCAGCGCGAACGACCCCGTGGTCCCAGTCGTAGTAGAGGAAGCCCTCGAAGGCGGCGGTCGCGACCAGCGTGAAGGCCAACAACAGGAGTGCCCTCTTCACGCGGCGCCTCGGACGTCACTCGGTGGGGAAGAAGAGACCAACTTCGAAGGGGGCCGAGAGTATGCCTGCCGGGGGGGAGCGTCGAGCCTTGGGTACGGGGCTCCAGTCCGCCTCCCTGGAAGTGAGCGGCCTTCGCATTCGGAGCTCGGCGCACTCACCCCGAGGGCTTCTGCTCACGGCTCGCGTCTGCTCTCGCTTGGGGAGACGGGGTGGAGCTCGTGGCCTCCACGGCGACGCCGATGCGATGCGCGGTGACCGCCGAGGCGAGGGCCGTGAGCACGCCGGGCATGGCGAACAGCTGCGTCAGCAGGGCGGCCTCGGCGCTGTTGAAGAACAGGCCGCAGATCACCGCGCACAGCGGGCCGAAGAGCCCCAACCACCCGAGCCGGCGGAACACCGAGCGGGCCTTGACCGGTGAGGTCGAGGCCAAGACCGCGACCAGCGCGTGGCCGAGCCCGACGTAGAAGGGCCAGACCAGCGGGAGGGTGATGCCGCCGGGCCCGAACGCGAACATGAAGTACCCGTGAAAGGCCGTCGAGAGCAGGCCCATCACCAGCGTGCCCCAGGCGGGGATGCGGGCGGAGTCGGCCGGCGCACGCGGGCTCTTCCGGCGTGCCTCCCAGCGCTCGGGCGACACCTCGAGGGCGTAGGGGAAGCCCATCGTCACCAGCGCGTCGACGAGCACGTCGAGGGTCCGCGCGCCTTCGGCGGTGAGGCTCGTCAGGCGTGCGTCGTCGAGCAGCCCGTGAATCGCGTCGGCCAGTGCGCGGCTCGGCTGGCGCGCGGCGAGCCGCAGGTGCGCATGGAGTTGCGCCACGTCGGTCTGCGCGAGGCTGGTGTTGGCCTGCTGGGCGAGGGTCTCGAGCCGCGCGGCCACTTCCTCGGTCGTCGCGAGGGCCAGGGCGGGCTCGGCGGCCGCGGGTGCCGCGGCCAGGTCTTTCGTCTCGACGCGCACGGTGCTCACTCCAGACCGCCTCAACCGACGGCGCGGCCGATGATTCCAGCCACGCCGGCGACTGTAGCTTCGATGCCGACGGCCTTCTCGCCATCCGCCTTCGTCGTCTGCCAGATGCATCAGACCTGGGTGGCGTCGGTCATGTCGGCGATGGGACTGCCCTCGACGTCGAGCACGAAGAGCTCGCGCGTCACCGTCTTGCCGTTGCGGCGCTCTTCGGTGCGCAGCCTGGGGATGGGCACGGAACCGAAGGACGGGCCGACGGAGCGCGAGAGGTGGCTGAGGCCTGGGTGTAGAACCCCATGCCATGGGCCTCCTCACCTTCGGTCTCAACGTGACGTTGGACGGGTGCATCGACCACACCCAAGGGATCGTGGACGACGAGCTGCACGACTATTGGACGCAGCTGATGGATCAGAGCGGGGCGATGCTCTTCGGGCGCAACACCTACGAGCTGATGGAGGGAGCCTGGCCAGCGGTGGCACGCGACGAGAAGGCGCCGCGCGCGATGCGCGAGTGGGCACAGAAGCTCGAGGCGAAGGCGAAGTACGTCGTGTCGAGCTCGCGGAGCGACTTTCCGTGGCAGAACACGATCAAGGTGGAGGGTGACCTTCGCGAGGCGATCTCGGCGCTGAAAGCGAAGACCGAGCGGGGTGTCCTCGTCGGAGCGCCCAAGCTGTCGGCTGCGCTCGAGGAGTTGGGGCTCATCGACGAGTACCGCCTCGTCGTTCATCCCGTCATCAGTGGCCGCGGTCCGACGTTGTTTCATGGCCTCTCGCGTCCGCGGCATCTCGAGCTCCTTTCGACGCAGCGGTTCAAGTCCGGCGTGCAGGCGCTCCACTTCCGACGCAAAGCGGGATGAACGTGGAAGGACTCGAGCGCTTCACCGGCGGCGGCCTGTGCGGCAGCGTCCGAATCGTCGCGTCGGAGGCCGTACCGCGTCGGCGTGTGCCCCCACTCATGGCACCGGTCCGCCGATCCCCCTCCTCTCGCTTTCACGGGGGCGAATTAGAGTGCACCTGAGCGGTCGACCGCGTGTCATGCGGTCATGCGCTCGTCCCTCGTCGCCGCCCTGTGCCTGCTGCTCGCCGCCTGCCCGAGCCCGTCGGGAGTGGCCGGGCCTCCGGGGCCGCAGGGAGAACCGGGGGCCGCGGGCGCGGCGGGGTCAGCCGGACCTCAGGGCCCCACGGGGCCGAGTGGGCCTCAGGGTCCCACTGGGCCACAGGGCCCGCAGGGCGTGGCGGGCCCGCAGGGCGTGCAGGGCCCCGCCGGCGCGGTGCTCGTCATCGACGGCGGCGTGGTGGTCGGCCCGCCGGGCGCGTCGGTGGTGGTGACGCCCATCGCGCCCGGTGGCTCCGTGTGCCCCGCGGGTGGCGCTCGCCTCACGCAGCTCTCCGACGGCGGCATCACCAACGTGTGCCATGGCCTCGACGGCGCGGCCGGCGCGCAGGGCCCGACCGGCGCCACCGGTCCCGCCGGTCTGGCCGGAGCCACCGGCCCCGTGGGCCCGGCGGGGCCGCAGGGCGCGGTGGGGTCGGCAGGCGCGCCGGGCCCCACCGGGCCGCAAGGTCCTCCCGGTGCACCGGGGCAGGTGCTCTTCCTCGACGGCGGGACCATCTCGACCACCTGGGTGCAGCTCGCCGGCTTCACCAGCGCCACCTTCACCGGCAACCTCGGCGGCCACCCCGGCGCGAACCTCAAGTGCGAGGCCGAGTTCCCCGGCTCCTTCTTCTGCACCTCGTCGGACTACTACCGGTCCGAGCCGATGGTGACGCCGCCGTCGCCCGGCGCGTGGATCGACTACGACCGCGACGCGATCGGCAACCGCTCCTCGAACGCCTGCTACCAGAGCGCCGTCGCCCCGCTGGGTCCGTGGACCAACTCCACGAACAGCGACTGGGCCGCCTATGTGAACGCCACGGGCTACGTCCTCAGCGGCGAAAACTGCAACCTCGTCAAGCCGCTCGCCTGCTGCCGCTTCCCCCGTCGGTCCGTGCTGCGCGGCTTCACCACCGCCACCTTCACCGGCAACCTCGGCGGGCACCCGAGCGCGAACCAGAAGTGCAACGCCGAGTTCCCCGGCTCGCACTTCTGCACCTCCGCCGACTACTACCTCGCCGAGCCGAAGAGCTTCCCACCGGCCTCCGGCGCGTGGGTGGACTACGACCGCGACGCGGTCGGCACGCGGTCTTCGAACGCCTGCTACCAGAGCACCACCACGCCGGGACCGTGGACGAACTCCACCAACAGCGACTGGGCCGCCTACGTCAACGCCTCGGGGTACGTGCTGAACGGCGAAAACTGCAACCTCGTCAAGGCGCTCGCCTGCTGCGAGGCGCGGTAGTCAGCTCGCGCGCCGGCGCGTCGTGGGCTTGGGCGTGACGAGCACGGTGGTGCCGTCGCCCGCTCGGGCCCGCTGCCGCCGTCCGCTCCGGTTCGCCATCGGATCGAGCCGTGCGCGCAGCTCGTCCGCGGAGAGCGACGCGAGCGCCTCGTCGCCGGCCTCCTCGGTGGGGAAGCCCGCCGCCCACAGCTCCGCCGCGAACGCCTCCTTCGCCTCGTCGCAGACCTCGCGCGCGAGCTCGAGCGCCGCCCCCCACAGCCGCTCGTCCTTCTGCAGATCGCCCTGGCAGCCGCGCAGCTCGATGAGGTTCTTGTGCGCGCGGAGGTAGGCCTCCATCGCCTGGGTGATGCGCTTCGAGTGGGTCGCCATGGTGCCTCCCGCTGCGAGTGAGACACTCTACACGCGACGAGGCCAACGCTCGGGCGGGAGCTCCGCCGCGACCTCCACCGCATCAAGGGGCAGCACCTCCGGGCGGGGCGGTTCGACCACCTTGCCGAGGTGGGTGAGCAACGCCGCTCGCTCGCCCCAACCGGTCACGCCAGACCCGAGGCTTGCCGTGGACAAAACACCTGCGGTTTCGCGCGCGGTTCGCGCCGTGGCTCACCGGAGCGCTCCAGAAAGCGCCGCGGGCCGCTGCCCCAGCCGCAGGAGGCATTCATGGCACGACGCTCGCTCCGCCCCTCGCTCCGAAGGTGCCGCCTCTGACACCCTCCAATTGGCTGGCCGAGGCCGCATCCTAGGACTGCTGAGGAGCGCGGCGCGGTCGGCGAGGCCGCGCTCCGGGTGGCGTTGGAGGCGGCTGGCGTCGGCGGAAGAGAGCTCGTTCATGTCGCCACGGTGCCGCCGGAGTGGTCTACTCGAAATGTCAACTTCGACGATTGTTGAGGTACCAGTGCGCGACCCCGTGCTCACCCTCGCCGATGGCGACGCGCCGCTCTTCGCGCGGCTCTCGACCAGCATCACCGCCGACATCCTCCGCGGCCGCCTCCCGCCGGGCGCTCCCCTCCCCGGCTCGCGCACGCTCGCGCTCCAGCTCGGGGTGCACCGCAACACGGTGCTGGCGGCCTTCGCCGAATTGGGCGCCGAGGGCTGGCTCGTCACCAGGCCGGGCGGAGGCACCTTCGTCTCGCCGCGCCTGCCCGACCGGCCGCCGCGGCGCTTCGCCCGCACCGCGCCCGTGCGCGC
>JBBIOE010000246.1:0-10897 GCA_037443525.1 Archangiaceae bacterium
GTCGGATGCTGTCGGTGATGAGCTGAACCAGCGTCCGGAGGCGCTGAACGAAGCGCGCAGCAGAGGTCGCGCCCCCCGCGCAGAGGAGCGGTGCCCGGCTCAGCCCCAAAATCTGACGGCCTCTCAGGGTGAAAGGGGTCAGCGGAACGGCACGGCGCAGGCGCAGCCGGTGCCGGCGCAGGCGCTGCCCGTCTGATCGTTGCACTGCAGGCCCGAGCAGCAGTCCGAGGCCTGGGCGCAGGGGCCGCCGATGCCCTTGCAGACGGTGGGCGGCTTGGAGTCGTCCTGCACGCAGGAGGAGAGGTCGAAGACCATGAAGACCAGGGCCTTCTCCTGGGAGGTGTAGGCGCCGCCGGTGCAGGCCGCGGGGAAGTAGGAGCCGCCGTTGGTGGCGGAGGTGGTGACGTGGAAGTCGCTGAACACCACGCGCCCGCAGGTCTCGCCCGCGCCGCCGTCGGGGAGGTTGGGCGGGTTGAAGGGCATGGTGAAGGTGAGGTGCGGGGTCCAGTTGTAGGTCGAGCCGTTGGTGGCGCCAGTGTGGTCGCCGTGCATCCACGCGGTGCTGCCGGGCTTCACGGTGCCGACGTCGGCGCGCGACTGGCTGAGCGACATGGTGGTGCCCGTCGAGGCGCCCACGTTCTTGAGCCAGCTGGCGAAGGCCTGGCCCTTGGCGAAGCCGGTGTTGACGGTGACGGTGACCGGGTCCGGCGGCGCGTTGTTGAGCCACGGATCGGGCGCCCAGTTCGCGGTCGAGGGGAAGGGCGCGGGCGCGAACGCCGTCCACACGTAGCCGTAGTGCGTCACGAAGACGCGTCCGCCACTGCTGACGTAGTTGACGACGTTGTTGAGCTGCGTGTTGGTCTTGGTGTTGTCGGAGCCCTCGCACGGGAGGAACACGACGTCGTACTGGTTCAAGGTCGACGCGGTGGTGGTCAGGCCCGTGGCGGAGGGCGCGGCGCCGGTCAGGTCGAGCCCGTTCTCCTTGTAGAAGTGGACGCGGCCGGTGCCGGTGGGCTTGCTGAACTCGCTCGAGGCGATGCCCATCTTGAGGAGGAGGCACTCGAAGGGGTCGGCGCTGCCGGAGGCGATGGCCATGAGCGGCAGGTCACCCTCGGTCTTGTTGCGCGGCATGCGGGTCAGGTTCGGGTCGGTGACGGGGGTGTTCACGCACGCGCCCACGGTGGGGATCTTCACCTGCCGGCGCCAGCGGCCGATCTGCATCACCAGGGGGATGTCGGTGCCGACCGGCACGTCGTTGAGCGTGAAGCGGCCCTGATCGTCGGTGAGGGTGATGGCGAGGGGGCTGCCGGTGACGGTCGCGCCGCACTGCTCGCAGGTCGCGCGCGGGCCGAAGGCCTGGGGCTGCGAGTTGGGGACGTAGACGAGCACGTTGTAGAGCGGGAGCTGCCCGGCGGGCTCGCGCACCACGCCGGAGATGCTGGTCTTGGCGCCGCCGGAGCAGGGGGAGAGGGTGCAGCCGCTGAAGCTCGACTCGCAGGTGGTCTGCTGACACTGAAGCCCGACGCAGGCCGGGAGCGAGGCCGTGCCGCCGCCGGTGCCGGTGCCCGCGCCGGTGCCGCCGCCAGTGCCGGTCCCTCCACCCGTGGCGCCGCCGCCGGTGCCGGTGCCGCCGCCGGTGTGGCCGCCGTCCTGACCGGAGCCGACGACGCAGAAGCCGGCCGAGCAGAGCTGGCCGCTGGGGCAATCGCCGGAGGCATTGCAGCTCTGCCGGGTGGGACCGCACTGACAGCCCGCGACGAGCGTCGCGGCCAAGGCCAACAGAAGAGAACGAGACACGAAACGCCTCCAGACCGCCCTTTGGAAGGGACGGACCCTACACCGCCAGGCCGAGGCGCACCATGGCCGCTGGAGCAGGGGCACTCAGGGCTCGCCGCCGAGCAGCTCCACGCCGGCGACGACGCGCCACTCGGGGACGCCGAAGGCGGGGGCGATTCCGCCGCCCGCTCCGAGCTTCAGGCGATAGCGCACGCCGTCCTCCCGACGGGCCTCGAAGCGCGCGCCGAGGAGCGCCTCCACGCCGGAGGTCTCGGGCGCGAAGGCCGAGCGCAGCGCGGTGACGGCGAAAAGCTCGGGGCCGACCCGCAACGCGCCCTCGCGCCCCGCGACCGCGATCCGCACGCCCGCCGAGGCGGCGAGCTGGAGCTCCGGGCCGCGCGGCCCGACCGGGACCGCCGCGTCTCCCCTCGGGCGGAGGTGGACGCCGAGCGCGCCCGCGAAGTCGACGGCGCTCGTGTTCCCCGCCACGAGCACGCGGATGAGGCTCCGAAGCGTCCCGTCGCTCTGAAAGTCCTCCTGCGCGCCGGTCGGCACGAAGAGCTGCGCGTCGGCGCCGAGGCGAAAGGCCCCGCCGGCGGCGCCGAGGAGGCGAGCGCTCACGCCCAGGCGCGCGTCGGCGAGCGAGTCGGGGTGATTCTCGAGGGTCACGTTCGGTGGGACGAGCTCGACGCCGTTCACCGTGCCCCCGCGGCCGGTGAGGTAGAGCGGGCTCGCGACCGACGCGAAGAACCGGAAGCGGTCGTAGGAGATGGTGACGGCGAGGTCGGCCAGGGCCTCGGCCGAGACGAGCTCGACGGCCGCGACGCGCAGCGGCCGGTGGGCGTACCCGAGCGAAGCCGCGACCGCGCCGCCGAGGCCGCCGCTCTGGCGCAGGTCGTCGGTGAGCCAGCCGCCCGAGCCGGCGGGCGCCTGCACCAGCCGCTCCAGCGCGAAGCCGTGGGGCTCGGCGCTCGCCGGGCACGACACTCCGGCCAGCCCGAGGACGAGGGCGAGGGCGCTAGAACTCCGCATGGAGCCTCCCTCCGACGATGTCGACGGGGCCGCGATCGGCGTTGAAGGCGGGGTTCGAGATGTGCTGGTAGTCGGCGGTGAGCCACAGCGCCCAGAGCACGTTGACGCTGTAGAAGAGCTCGAAGACCGTCTCCGCGGCCTGCTTCAGCCCGCCGTCGCCGATGAAGCCGTCGATGCCGCCGAGGCGGAGGTAGTCGGCATGGGGGCGCGAGACCCAGGCCATCGCGAAGCCCACGCCCGCCACGTCGAGTGGCCGGTGCCAGGCGCCGCCCTTGCCCGACACGCCGAAGGCGATCGATCGATCCGTCGACGTGTACGCCTGCACCTCGCTCTCGCCGTCGGAGATCATTCCGCGGAAGAAGACGCCCAGGTCGGGGGTGAGGTGCTGCTCGACGTTCACGCCGAGGCCGAGCTTCACGTTGGGGCCTCGCACCCAGCAGAGGTCGGGCGCGGAGGCGTTCTGGGAGCCGTAGCTGAAGCCCGGGCAGGCGGCGGCGTTCTTCGACGGGTCGGCTCTCCAGGCGGCGACGGCGTCGTCGAAGCGCCCCATGGTCGCGCGGTTCCGGTAGCCGAGCACGCGGACCGCCCCGGCGCGGCCGAAGAGCGAGTGGGTGTGCTCGAGCTCGAGCTGATCGCCGTAGAGCTGATCGAGCCGGAGGCCCACCTGGAGCTGGTTGGGGAGCTGGGGTGGGCTCATGCGCGCGAAGCGCACCGCCCAGGCGTCGAAGTACAGCTCGGCCGCTCCGCCCCAGGCGTAGCCGCGCGCGTCGGAGGCGAAGTCGAAGGCGGCGTAGGTCATGAACGCCATGTTGAGGAACTGCTGGCGCGGATCGCTGGTGAACGTGTTGCGATCGAGCACGTCGATGGTGCTGAAGTTCCCGGCGGTGAGCACCAGCCTCCGCGCGTCGACGTGGGCGCCGAGCTGCATCGGGTCGGACGTCTTCTCGATCTTCTCGCCACCGAGCTCGAAGGTGTGCCGAAGGAAGAGGCGCGAGCGGTAGAGCTGCGGCGTGTCTCCGCCGGTCTTCTGCAGCTCGAAGTTCTGGATCGCGCCGCCGAGCCCGTGGAGGCCCGAGAGCGGCCGCTCGGCGATCACCTCGGGGACGAAGTACGCCTCGCCGTTCTTCCACGAGGAGACCGAGAGGAAGAGCGTGGCCGAGGTGGTGAAGCTGCGCTCCGCCTCGGAGAGGAGCGAGCTCGGGCTGCCGTTGGCGTTGGTGTACGCGGCGGGGAAGGCCAGCTTCCAGCTCGAGATGGTGGTCAGCTGGCCGTAGGCGTTGAAGCTCTCGGTGACGATGTCGTGGTGACCCAGGTCGGTCAGCAGGTTCATCACGTCGAACTGCTCCTCGGGCCGGCCCCAGGCGGTGGCCTGCGCCCATGCGGACGCGCTCCACGCGAGGGCAGCGAGGACGAGGAGGCGGAGGCGCAAGGCGGGAAGGAGCGTCAGGCCGCGGGAGGCGGCGCGACGACGGGCGCGGGCGCGGCGGGCAAAGGCGCGGGGGTGAACATCGGCCCGGTCGTGGGGAAGACGGCGCGGCCGGCGGCCGGGTTCACGAGCAAAGCGAACGCGATGTAGAGCGACAGCGCCGCGAGCAGCACGGTGGTGACGCCGACGCCGTTGTTCGCGATCCACGCCATCGCGGAGTCCGAGGGGCTGAAGTGCCGGATGATCCGGAACAGGTACAGCCCGTCGATGTCGAGCATGAACACGAACAAGAGCTTGGAGAAGAAGCCGAAGGCGTAGGTGAGCACGAGGAAGATGAGGAGGAAGGCGACGTCGACCGAGAAGCCCACCACCGCGTCGACGCCCTTCTCCTGGCTGAGCTGGTCGAGCACCCACCAGTTGTAGACCCAGTTGAAGGCGAAGGTCGTCAAGAGCGTGCCGCCCAGGGTGTTCTTGTTCACCAGCGACATGAGGCCGGCGAGGAACTGGCAGCCGGCGCCGAACAAGAGGCAGAACCACGCCGCCGTCTTGAACATGGTGAGCATCAGGGCGTGATCCTTCGGGTAGATCCCGAAGGCGATGGGAACCAGCGCGGCGCAGCCGATGGCGAGGCCCATCAGCCCGAGCGGCGTGGGGTCTCCGAAGACGGGAGCGGGCGCGGCGGCAGGCTGAGTTCCGTTCATGGGTTCCTCCAGTTTCGGCGGGCGCCTCGTAGCCGCCCGGGGGACCCTTGTATAGGACGGCGAGCGGGACCCCGTGCTAGGTGGGGCGCCCATGGCGAACCTCATCGACACGCTCCTGCTGTTCTCGCTGCCGGCCTCGGGGAAGTCCGAGATGCGGCGCTACATGGCCAACCTCACCCCGGAGCAGTGCCGCGAGGACTTCGGCATCGGCCACACGCTGCAGCTCGATGACTACCCCTACGTTCACTTCATGCACCGCATCGACGACGAGCTCGTCGCGAACGGGTGGAAGAACCTCTACTACAAGGGCCCCACCCGGCCGTTCATCGACGACTGGACCTGGGCGGTGCTGATCGAGCTGTTGAACGAGGACTACAAGAACCTCGTCGAGGGCAAGAAGGTGGTGGTGACGTCGGCGGCGCAGGACCTGTTCGATCGCCTCGACATGGCGCACGCCAAGCTCGGGCTGCCCCAGCCGATGGGCGACGTGCCCTGGCGTATTCGCACCAAGGTCGGCCTGGCGCTGGAGAAGGAAGTGCGCGAGCACGTGGACGCGCTCAACACGCAGGCCGCCCAGGACAAGAAGGGCAAGACCATCGTCATCGAGGCCGCGCGCGGCGCCGCCAACGGCTCGGCGTTCCCCCTCTCGCCGCCCTACGGCTACGACACCGCCTTCCAGCACCTGTCGCCGACCATCCTCGAGCGGAGCGCGGTGCTCTACATCTGGGTCGAGCCCAAGGAGAGCCGCCGCAAGAACATCGAGCGCGGGAGGCCCGACGGCCAGGGCTCCATTCTCCACCACTCGGTGCCGATGGAGGTCATGCTCGGCCAGTACGGCTGCGACGACATGGACTACCTGATCTCGCAGTCGGACAAGCCGGGCAGCATTCGCGTCGAGCGCATCTTGCAGGAAGGGTCGAAGTACGTGACCCGCGTCTACCACCTGCCCGTCGGCCGCTTCGACAACCGGCAGGACAAGACGACCTTCGTGCGCGAGGCGAAGGAGAAGTGGGCCGCCGCCGACGTGAAGGCGATCCACGACGGGCTGCGGGCCGCGTTCACGCAGATGAAGCGGTAGAGCCGCGCTTCGAGCGCAACAGCGCCACCACCGCGAGCGCCGGCAACAGCTCGACCACGCCGGCCAGCCCGAACATCATGTGCCCGCCGAGGGCGTCGTACACGCGCCCCGAGGCGACGAAGCCGATCACCCCGGCCAGCCCGAAGGTCGCCGCGGCGAAGAGCGCCTGCCCCGTCGCGCGCAGCGAGTCGGGCACGTGGTCGGACATGTACTGCACCGCCGAGACGTAGAAGGCCCCGAAGGTCAGCCCGTGCAGCGCCGAGAGGGCCACCAGCGCCCAGGCGGAGTCCACCGCCGCGATGCCCCACCAGCGCAGCGCCGAGACCCCGAAGGAGACCAGCAGCCAGGAGGTCGGGCGCAACCAGCCGCCGATGCGCTGCCAGATCACCAGCACGATGACCTCCGACGCCACCGCCATCGAGGCGGTGAGGCTCACCACCGACGGCGGGTGCTTCAGCGCGGTCAGGTGCAGGGAGAGGCTGCCGTGGTACGGCGCGCTGGCGAGCCAGTGCAGGCCGGTGGCGCAGAGGAAGAGGACGATCTCCTTCTTGCGCAACAGCCCCAGCGCCGCCGCGACCGTGGGGCGTGGGCCCTCGTGGTGCACCGGCGGGACCCGCGCCAGGGTGAAGGCGCACCAGGTCGCGGAGGCGATCATCAGCCCGATGGCCGTGCCCACCACCGCGCGGTCGATGCGGTCGACCAGGAAGCCGAAGCTGAGCGAGGTGACGACGAAGCCCATACTCCCGAAGCCGCGCACCCGCGCGTAGGTCCCCCCCGCCTCCCGCACGTGGTGCAGCGCCAGGGTGTCGAGCACCGGCGTCATCGCCGAGAAGAAGAGCGCCGCCAGGGCCATCGAGCCCAGGACCTGGGCGAAGCCGGTCGCGAAGTAGAGCGACACGTAGCCGAGCAGACCGCCCACGTTGATGGCCAGGATCACCAGGCCGGGGCGCCCGGTCCGGTCCGCGAGCTGCCCCCACAGAGGAGGCACGAGCATCGCCAGGGCCGGGCTCACGCCGTTCACCAGCCCGACCTCCGAGGCGGAGAGCCCCAGCGAGTGGAGGTACTGCGGCAGAAAGGGGAGGGTCACCCCGATGGACATGAAGAACAGCACGTAGAAAACGGCCAGGCGGACCACGCTGGGCGGTTTCGCAGGCTGGGCAGTCACGGCCTTTTCCGGTAGAAGGCGCGCCCCATGGCTGAGTCGTCTCCCGAGCTCGTCATCAAGCCGCTGAGCGGAGAAGCCGAGCTGTTCCAGGCGCTGGCCATTCGCGAGATCGTCTTCATCGAGGAGCAGAGCGTGCCGGAGGTCCTCGAGCGCGACGCCGAGGATGCGACCGCGTACCACGTCCTCGCGCTCCGCGGGGGCCACGCCGTCGGCACCGGCCGCCTGGTGCAGCTGCCCGAGCCACCCCAAGGCGAGACCGGGAGCTGGGGGCGCATCGGTCGCATGGCCGTCTTGCAGGCCCACCGGCAGGGCGGGGTGGGGTCGAAGATCCTCCAGGCCCTCGAGGCCGAGGCGCGCAAGCGCAAGATGGCGGCGATTCTGCTCCACGCCCAGTTGACCGCGATGGAGTTCTACAAGCGGCTTGGGTACGAGCCGTACGGCGCCGTGTTCGAAGAGGCTGGTATGCCGCACCTGGAGATGAAGAAGAAGCTCTGAGCGGCGGTGGACGGAGGGGTCCGGGGCTGCGCTCCGGCACTCGAGCCTCGCGACTTTCGGCCGCGGACTCGATGGGGGTGCTGTCCCCATGGCGCGGAGCGACGTTCGCCGGGCGCGTGATCTCACCCGAAGGTAGACCTCGCCCCCGGCCGGGTCGGTTTTCAAAGTCCTTGCAGCCGATACGACGACCACATCAAAAACAACGTTGATGATGTGATGCCTGCAACGGTCGCTCGAGGCCGCTCTCGTCAGGACGGAGTCGGTCGGCCCGCCGCGGGTGGCCGCTGATCGCTACTCGAGCTCGAGCCCCAAAGGCAGCGTGTCGCCCAGCGCCCGCGCCTCGTCCGCGACCGAGAGGTGCACCACCTCGGAGACCATCTGACTCCACGAGGGCGGCGCCTCGAGCGCGTCGAGCTGGGCGAGCACCTGCGCGCGCACGTCGTCCGACACGTCCCGCGCCCGATCGCCCGTCTTCCGCGCCAGCTGCGCCATCGCGAACGCCGCCGCTTCGTGCCGCTTGGGATCGAGCGACGCCAGCGCCTTCAACCAGCCCTTCGCCGTCTCGACGCTCACCACCCGGTGCACCGCCCCGTGCACCGGCACCCGCGCGCCCAGGCGCCCCAGCGCCCAGGCCCACGGTCCACCCGCCGTGTCCGGCGCGGCCAGGCGGGAGACGATCCACCCGCCCAGGCGCTCCTTGGTGGCGGCCGGGAGCAGCTCCAGCGACGCCACGCAGCGCACCATCTCCTCGAACCCCTCCGGCCTGATGCCCTTGAGCTTCTCCTTCGGCACCTCGAGCCCCACCGGCACCCGGCGCGCCAGGTGCGGCTCCAGGAAAGCGTAGAGCTCCGCCTGCGCGGCCTCGGGGAGCCCGCCCGCGATGCGCCGCCACAGAATCCAGAACTCCGCCCACACCGGCTGCTCGCCGTGGAAGGTCACCTGCGGCTTGAAGAGCGCAAAGGTCTGCTCGCAGCGCCAGTCGTCGAGCGGGTACCCGACGCCCGGCCGCAGCGTGAAGCCGAGGAGCTGGAACATCACCCGCTCGTGATCGGCCGAGCGCCGCCGCTTGGAGTTGCCCGCGAAGGCCGTCGTCCACAGCTCGCGCAAGACCGGCAGCCGCCACCCGTCCCGCGGCCCGAGGATCTTCTCCAGCGTGCGGAAGACGTTCTTCACGTCCTTCGGCTCGACCGGCAGCGGCTTGGTGCCGAAGACTCGCTCGATCTCCACGGTCGCCTCGCCGAAGCGCGCCGGCATCGACTCGGTGACCGTGATCGCTCCCGGCTTCGCTGCGCCGCGCAGCTCGAACTCCAGACGCCACCGCTGATCGCCCGCCACGCAGGAGAGCGCCAGCGTCCCCACCTCGGAGAGCGTCGACACCAGCCGCACCTGCCCCGTGCTGCCCTTCGCGCCGGAGAGGATGGTGTGGATCGGCGGCAGGGGCTTGAAGGCCTCGTCGTCCAGCGACACCACGTCGCCAGGCTTGTCGAGGCGATCGGCCGAGGTCGAGAAGAGCTGGAACTGCACCGGCCTGCCGAGGGTGAGGGTGAAGGTCCGCTCCGCCAGCTCGACCGTCGCGCCCTCCTCCAGCCCTCGGGGGACGAGGCAGACGCCCTTCTTGCCGCCCTCCGTCGCCACCAGCGCGTAGAAGGCCCGGGGCGCGCCGCCGCCGATCTTCCGGCCCAGCGCCCGCCGCGCGAGCCCCGAATACGCCGCCCCGCGCGCCACCGCGAGATCGAGCGAGTCGTGCGCCAGCACCGCCAGCTTCGCCCGCGTGGGCCACAGCGCCGAGAGCGATCGCACCAGCGCCTCGGTCAGCGTGGGCGAGTTGAAGACGCCGCCGTTGAGCAGCACCGCGTCGGGGCGGGGGAGCCCGGCCGAATCCCTCGGAGCGCCCAGCGCCGCGTGGCCGGCCGCCGCGTGCGCGCGCAGGAACGACACCACGTGCCGGGTGATGGCCGCGTCCTGTGCGAAGGGCAGGCCCAGCTCGACCACGCCGGTGCGCTTGGCCGCCTGCGCCTGCGCGTCCTGCGTCACCGTCGGGAAGAAGCCGTCGCGCACCGTGGCCAGCACTTCGGTGAGCGTGAGCTCGGCCGAGACCGTGCCCCCAACCAGCTTCGAGCCGCTGGAGGCCACCGAGACCTTCACCGCCTCAGGCGGCGACGCGCCGAGCAGGGTCTCCTTCGCCGCGCGGGCCGCCTGAACCGCCTGCGACCACTGCGCCGCCGAGAAGCGCCGCCCGTCGGGGAGGGCCTTCGCCTCCAGCACCCGCGCCAGGGCCGCGTCCATGTTGTCGCCGCCGAGCAGCAGGTGATCGCCGACCGCCAGCCGCTGCAGCGCTGGCCCCTCCGGCAGCATCGCCACCTGCACCAGCGAGAAGTCCGTCGTGCCGCCGCCCACGTCCACCACCAGCACCAGCCGCGTGCCCGCCAGCGCCTTGGCCAGATCGTCCCGGTGCCGGGAGGTGAAGTCGTAGAACGCGGCCTGGGGCTCCTCGAGCAGGGTGACGTGGCCGAGGTCGTAGCCCGCCTCCCGCGCGGCCTGGAGCGTCAGCGCGCGCGCCGCCTCGTCGAATGAGGCGGGGATGGTGAGCACCACCTCCTGCTCGGCGAGCGGCGCGTCGGGGTGCGCCGCGTTCCACGCTTCCCTCAGGTGCGCGAGCAGCTCGGCCTGCGCGGTCACCGGCGAGAGGCGCGCCACGTCGGCCGGCGCACCCCAGGGCAGAATCGGCGCCTGGCGATCGACGCCGGAGTGAATCAGCCAGCTCTTCGCGCTCGTCACCACCCGGCCGGGCACGCGCGCGCCCTGAGCGCGGGCCAGCTCTCCGACGACGTGCGAAGGCTCACCCCACGGCAGCCGGGTCGAGCCCACCGGCAGCTCTCCGGCCATCGGCAGGTAGAGCACCGAGGGCAACAGGGGCCGCGGCGCGACCTCGCCCACCCGCACCACCTGGGGGATCGGCAGGTCGGTGACGCGCGCCTTCGCGCCCTGCGCCACCTCGAGGGAGGCCACCGCGCAGTTCGAGGTGCCCAGATCGATGCCGACGACGTAGCGGGTCATCGAGGGGCTCCGCGGAGAGAAATTCGGCACCCTTCGACGGGCTCAGAGACTGACAGTTTTTGAGCACGGGTGGTTGAGGCCCGCACGGGTTCGTGATCTGCCTGTCCGTGGAGGCAGGCATGAGCAAGACCCAAGGACTTCGGCTTCGCCGGCCGGCGCGGCAGCAG
>JBBIOE010000247.1:0-10682 GCA_037443525.1 Archangiaceae bacterium
CCGGTGGACAAGGAGCTCTCCGTCCCCGAGCTGGTCAACATCGCTCGCCGCAGCGGCGCGAGCGTCTGCCTCACCTCGGAAGCGCTGCTCGAGAAGCACCCCGCGCTGGAGCAGGCGTTCAAGGACTCGGGCCTTGCCACCACCGTCGCGCTCTTCGGTGACGCGCTCGCCGGCGACGAGACCAGGCCCAACGGCATCGGCGCCTACAAGAAGGCCGCCAGCGCCGACGACGTGGCCTCGCTCATCTTCACCTCCGGCACCACCGGCAACCCCAAGGGCGTGATGCTCAGCCACCGCAACTTCGCCGCGCTGGTGGCGAAGCTCGCGGGCGCCTTCGACATCGGCGTCGGCGACGGCGTGCTCTCGGTCTTGCCGCTGCACCACACCTTCGAGTTCTCGGCCGGCTTCTTGACCCCATTCAGCCGCGGCGCGGAGATCTCCTACATCGACGAGCTCACCGCCGATCGCATCGGCCAGGTGCTGGAGACCGGCCGCATCACCGGCATGGTGGGCGTGCCCGCGCTCTGGCAGCTCTTGCACAAGAAGATCACCCAGGAGTTCGCCTCGCGCCCCAAGCCCGTGGAGGAGGCGCTCAAGGCGCTGATGGCGGCGAACGCGTCGTTGCGCAACGCGCGCGGCTTCAACCTCGGCAAGCTGCTCTTCTGGCCCGTGCACAAGAAGTTCGGCGGGCGCGTCCGCTTCATGATCTCCGGCGGCTCGGCCTTGCAGGACGACGTGGCGAAGGCCTTCCACGCGCTCGGCTTCACCCTCGACGAAGGCTACGGCCTCACCGAGGCGGCGCCGGTGCTCACCGTCACCAAGGCCGGCCACGAGCGCAAGCCCGGCACCGTGGGCAAGGCGCTGCCCGGCATCACCATCTCCATCTTCGAGCCCGATCAGGCCGGCATCGGCGAGGTCATCGCCAAGGGCCCGAACGTGATGAGCGGCTACTTCGAGGACCGGGAGTCCACCGACGCGGTCTTGAAAGACGGCTGGCTCCACACCGGCGACCTGGGCCGCCTCGACGAGGAGGGGCAGCTCTACCTCGTGGGCCGCAAGAAGGACGTGATCATCGACGCCAACGGGAAGAACGTGTACCCGGACGAGCTCGAGGAGCTCTACGGCGTCCACGAGCACATCAAGGAGCTGTCGGTGGTGGGCCTCGCCGACGAGGCCGGCGGCGAGAAGGTCGCCTGCCTGTGCGTGCCCGAGTACAAGGACCGGCCCGTCGACGACGTCCGCCGCGAGCTGGAGGAGCACTTCAAGACGGTCTCCCTCGGCCTCCCGTTCTACCGGCGCATCAAGATCGTGCGCTTCTGGGACGGCGAGCTCTTGCGCACCTCGACGCGCAAGGTGAAGCGCAGCGCGGTGGTGGAGGAGCTCAAGCGCCTCGAGCGCGCCGCCACCTCCGGTGAGAAGGCCAAGGAGGTCGCGCCGGATCACGACTGGCTCGCGCAGCTCGTCGCCGACGTCATCCAGAAGCCGCGCGCGGACGTCCGCGACGACGCCAGGCTCTCGGGCGACCTGGGGTTCGACTCCTTGATGCTCACCGAGCTCTCGGTGGCGCTGGAGCGCGCCGGCGTGCCGGCCTCCGCCGTCTCGGACCTGACCAAGGTCGGCACCGTCGACGATCTGCGCCGCGTGGTCAGCGCCGCCGGCCGCCGCGCGGTGACCCAGGCGAAGACGCGGGCGCTGGCGGAGGAGGAGAAGCCCAAGCCGAAGACCGAGCTCGAGCTGCCCTTGCCCGACCTCGTCGCCGACGCGGGGAGGGCGGTGTTGGAGCGGGGCCAGAGCGCGCTCTACGGCGGCCTCTTCGACTTCTCGGTGACGGGGAAGACGTTCATTCCCAAGAACCGGAACTTCCTGGTGGTGGCGAACCACGCGAGCCACCTCGACATGGGCCTGGTGAAGATGGCCATGGGCGATCAGGGCGAGCGGCTGGTGGCGCTGGCGGCTCGCGACTACTTCTTCGACACCGGGTGGAAGCGGGCGTACTTCGAGAACTTCACCAACCTGATCCCGATGGATCGGCACGGCTCCTTGCGCGAGTCCCTGCGGCTCGCCGGCGAGTCGCTCACCCAGGGCTACAACCTGCTCATCTTCCCCGAGGGCACGCGCTCGCCCGACGGCGTGCTGCAGGAATTCAAGCCCACCACCGGCTACCTGGCGCTCTCCTATGGCGTCGACGTGTTGCCGGTGTACCTGAAGGGCACGCACCAGGCGCTGCCCAAGGGCGCCTGGTGGCCGAAGTTCGAGGCGCTCTCGGTGCACATCGGGCCGCCGCTGCTCATCGGCTCCTTGCGCGAGAAGACCCGTGGCCTGGCCAAGAGCGAGGCCTACCGGGTGGTGGCGGGGCTGGCGGAGGCCGCCGTGCGCACGCTCGCCGAGGGCAAGATGTACAAGCCCGACGAGCTGCCGATGCCGACCCTGCCGTCGCGCGAGCGCCGGCGCTCCAGCGAGACTCCCTGAGGCCACACCCATGCGCATCCTCGTCACCGGCGGCACCGGCTTCCTCGGCAACCACCTCGTCCCCAAGCTCGTCGCGGCGGGCCACCAGGTGCGCCTCATCGGCCGCACGGCCCCCAAGTCCGTGCCCGAGGGCGTGGAGTTCGTCCCGGGCGACCTCAAGGACCGCGACGCCGTGCGCAAGGCGCTGGTGGGCGTGGAGGCCGTCTACCACCTCGCCGGCTTCGTCAGCTTCAAGGAGAAGGACGGCCGCGCGATGTACGAGCTGCACGTCGACTGCACGCGCGAGCTCTTGAAGGACATTCGCGACCTCGGCACCAAGCCGCGCGTCATCTTGATGTCGACCTCCGGCGCGGTGTGCGTCTTCAAGGAGGAGAGGGTCGGCACCGAGGCCGAGGACTACCCCATCGAGACCGTGGGCCGGTGGCCCTACTACCTGTCGAAGATCTACGAGGAGCGGCTGGCGCTGGAGTTCTGCCGGAAGCACCAGATTCCCCTGGTGGTGCTGAACCCCAGCCTGCTGATGGGGCCGGGCGACGATCGCCTCTCCTCGACGTGGACGGTGGTGAAGTTCCTGCAGAAGGACATCCCCGCCATGCCCGGCGGCGGCATGTGCTTCGTGGACGCGCGCGACGTGGCCGACGCGGCGGTGGCTGCGCTCACCCGCGGCGAGCTCTACGGCCGGCACCTGATGGGCGTGAACCTGTCGATGAAGGACTTCTTCAACCGGCTCTCGCGCCTGACCGGGGTGGCGCCGCCGATGGTGAAGCTGCCCAAGGCGGTGAACATCCTCGGGGCCTACGCGCTTTCGAGGCTCGCCGACTGGCGGGGCGTGTCGGCGCCGCTCGACCCGCAGGAAGTGGAGATCGGCGAGCACTGGTTCTGGGTCGACTCGTCGAAGGCCGAGGAGGAGCTCGGCTTCAAGGCCCGCGACGTCTACGAGACGCTGCACGACACCGTCGCCTACACCATGACCAAGCTCTCCCCCGGGCACCTGCCGGGCACCAAGGGCCGGCTGGCGAAGCTGCGCGCGGAGACCTGAGCGCCCACCGAGGACGTCGAGGTGCCGAGCCTTCGAGCGGCCCCGGAACCAGGCGGCGTCACTCCGCCTTCTCGAGAAACCAGGCCGTCGCCGGGTGCAGGGTGATGTCGGGGGGGACCTCTTCCGCGACGTCCGCGTCGAGGCTGATGAGGTGCATCGTCGCCCGCGGGTGCTCGCGCGCCGCCTCGCGCAGCGCGCGGGTCTCGCGTTGAAAGGTCTCGGAGGAGCCCAGCTCGGCACACACCTGAAGCAGCTCCTGCCGGCCATCGGGATGGCGTGCCAGGAAGTCGACCTCGAACCCGCTGGCCGTGCGAACGTAGGCCAGCTCGGCGCCGCGCCGCTCGAGCTCCAGCATGACGCAGGTCTCCAGAGCATGACCGACGTTGGCTCGGCCTGAGCGATCGAAGACGGGGATGAGCGCCGGGTCGATGGGGTAGATCTTCCTGGGGTTCACCATGCGCCGCCGTTCGGAGCTCGCCGCGATGCTGACGGAGCGAATGAGAAACGCGTCCTCCAGGTGCGAGAGGTAGGCGTGCAGGGTGTCCTTGGCGACCGCGATGCCTTGCGACCGCAGGTCGCCGTGGAACTTGTTCACGGTGAACGCTCCCGCGGCGTTGCCCAGGAGCTGACGCACCATCCACCGGAGCGCTACCGGGTGTGACACCTGGTGGCGCTCGATGACGTCGCGCAAGAGCGCGGTGTCCACGTAGCCGCGTACGAGCTCGAGTCGATCTCGCTCCGAGGCTCCCAGTGCCTCGGGGAACCCGCCGGCGACCAAGTACTCCCTCAGGTCCTTCTCCACCGCGGAGCGCGCGGCCTTGGGCAGGCGATCGACCGCTTGCGTCGGCTCGCGGGAGAAGTGCCGCAGGTACTCCCGAAACCCGAACGGGTGAACGAGCGCCTCCATGGCTCGGCCGCGCATGCTCGTGGCCGCCTCACGGCTCAACAGGTGCGCCGAGGACCCGGAGAGGAAGAGCTCCACGCGCTCGGTGTCCAGCAGACGCCGCGCGAACGCTTCCCACCCGGGCACCACCTGAATCTCGTCCAGAAAGAGGACGGCGCGCCGTCGCTCGCGCCACTCCGGATGGAGCAGGTAGTACTCCTCGATGATCCCTTGGAGATCGCCAGCCTTCATCCCCGCGAGGCGCTCGTCCTCGAAGTTGAAGAAGAGCAGTCCCGACCGATCGGTGCCTTGCGCCAATCGATCGGCGAGCACCTGCCAGAGGAAGGTGGTCTTGCCGGTTCGGCGCATTCCGATGACGGCAATCGCCTTGTTGCGCACGCGCGGCACCCGAACATCGCGGCGCGTGAAAGCCGGCACTGGCGCGGTGAGGGAATTGACGATCTTCTGTCGAACGAGCCGACGAAGTTGTCCGTCCACGGCGGTCAATACTGTGCAGAAGTGTCCGTCCTACAAGGACAACTGGCTCGAGGGCGGAGTCGACGCCTGCTGACGAACAGTCGAACCAAACGTCAAAACGGGTTGCGTTTGGTCACGAAGCGCCGGGCGCGCTCTCAACCGCCTGAATCATCGCGGGATTCTTCGGCACCAGCGGCCCCACGCTCGGCCAATCCGAGGCCTTCCTCCGCCCATCCACCACCCGCCGGGCCTCGTAGGGCCGGCACCCGGTCTCCTCGAAGGCCCGCTTCCAGGCCGCGAAGCCGCCGCCGTTCTGGTGCGCCGCGTAGGCCGCCAGCCCGCCCTCGGGCCCGCACTGGGCGAGCATCGACTCCACCCACGCCCAGCGCGCGCTGATCGGCCGCACCTCGGCCTTGCCCTGGAGCGCCTTCCGCAAGCGCTTGAGCCGCTGCTCCACCACGTCGATGCCCGCGAACGGCGCGCCGTCGAGGGGCGTGTTCCGCTTGGGCGTGAAGGGCGCCACGCCCAAGGAGAGCGGCAGAATGCGCGACAGCTCCACCGTGAAGCGCCCCAGCTCGTCGATGTCCGCGTCCGTCTCCGTGGGCAGGCCCACGATGTTGTAGACCTTGAGGCGCTTCATGCCGGCCGCCTTCGCCAGCCGCGCCGCCTCGAGCAGCTGCGTCTCGGAGTGCTTCCGATCGACCAGGTCCCGCAGGCGCTGCGACGGCCCGTCGCTCGCCACCGTGAGCCCCTGCGCGCCGCCTCTCGCCAGGGCGTTCACCAGCGGCGCCGTCAGCCGGTCGGCGCGCAAGCTGGACACGCCCACCTCGCGCCCGGAGCCGACGATGGTCTCGAGCAGCTCCACGATGCGGGGGTGATCGGTCACCGCCGCGCCCACCAGGCCCACGCGCGTCGCGGTCTTGGGAATGAGCTCCAGCACCCGCTCCGGCGGCACCGTGCGCATGCCCCCGTTGGTCGTCCTGCGCATCACGCAGTAGTGGCAGCCGCGCGAGCAGCCCCGCTCGGGCTCGATGAGGAACATGCTCCGCAGCTCGGTGTGCGGCGTCACGATGGCGCTGTGCGCCGGCAGCCGGCCGTCGCCCGCCTTGGAGACGAAGTAGCGCGTCGACTCCAACGAGCGCCCCGGCACCCGGAAGCCCGGCCGCCGGGCGAGCTCGGAGAGCGCCTCCTCCTTCGAGCCCGCGCCGGTCACCACCTCGAGCAGCTCGTGCACCAGATCGTCGGCCTCGCCCTGCACCAGCACGTCGACGAAGGGCTCCAGCGGATCGGGGTTGGAGAAGGTGAGCGGCCCGCCCGCCACCACCAGGGGCGCCCGGGCGTCGCGCGCCTCGCGCAACACCGGCAGGCCCGAGCGCTCGAGCAGGGAGAACACCCCGGTCACCTCGAGCTCGTAGGCCACCGAGAAGGCGAGGAGGTGGAACTCCGTCAGGGGCCGCTGGGTCTCCATGGAGAAGGGCAACAGCCGCGCCTTCTCGAGCGCCTCCAGATCGTCGGGCAGGAAGACCCGCTCCGCCGACACGCCCTGGTGCTGGTGGAGCTGGCGGTAGATGGCCTGGAAGCCCAGCGAGCTCATGCCCACGTGGTAGGGGCTGGGGTAGCAGAGGGCGACCTTGAAGGGCGCCTCCTTGTGGAGCGTGCCCACCTCGGCCGTGAGCCGCGCCCTCGTCGCCTGCAACAGCTCGTGTCTCGTCGTCACTGAAACGACACTCTAACCGTCACCCCCCCTTCGAACGCCTCACTTCAGGGTGGTCAGGTCCACCGTCGGCGTGCAGATCCACGACTCGCCGAACGGGTTGGGGTCGTAGATGCCCTGGACGTGGTTGATCTCGCCCGGCGCCTTGAAGCGGTCGTCGACGTACAGCTTGCAGACGGGCTTGAAGTCCGGGTTGATGCCGGAGCCAGTCGGTCGGCCCGCGTCGACGTCCGCGAAGGGGTCGCAGGCGCGGTCGTCATGGAGCGGGTGACCCTGGTCGTCGACTGCGAAGAGCCCGTAGCGGGGGGAGTCGGGGTTCTCGTCAATCACGTTGCAGCTGACCAGCGGCCAGAACCCCACCACGTCGTAGTTCGCCACGCAGCTCCCCTCGGTGAGCTTCAGCTTCGAGGTGAACGCCGTGCCGGGGATCTTCCCGTTCATGATGACGTTCAGGTCCGTCCACTGCATCGTCACCGGCAGCTCGTCGAGGTGCAGCACGCCGCCGTCGACGAGCGGCAGATCCTCGGCGCGGAAGTCCTGCGACACCTTCAGGTCGGTCGCCTTGCAGAGCCCGGCCTTGTCGGGAAACTGGGTCAACGGGGTGATCCCGGTGAGCTTCTTCGGCGTCTTCGGGTCGTTCGGCTCGCGCGGGTCCTTGGGGTCGGTGCGCTTCTGCGGCTCCAGCACCTCGATGCACACGTTTTCGGCCGCGGGGTCGCCTCCAACGACGCAGCTCGAGCAATTCTTGCCGTCGGTGCAATCGTTCGTCGCGTCGGTATCGGCCATGTTGGCGTAGCCGTTCGAGATGTCCACGATGCGAGAGGCCCGCACCCCCAGCGAGAAGTCCTTGGTCTTGGGCGTGTGGAAGCGCTCGAGGCCTACTTCGAGCGTCGTCAGGCTCGGGCAGGTGCCGGAGGGCGTCCCCACCGGGGTCAAGAGCGCGAGGTAGTTGGAGACCGAATACAGCTCCTGGCTGGTGATCACCTGGCACTCAGGCACGGGCTGGGGCGTGAAGCAGGCGGCGAGCAGCAGGCCGGCGAGGGAGGCGCCAGCGGCGACGAGTCCGGTTCGAGTCGTGTTCATGGTCGTGGTCTTTCTCGCCTTTAGAAGGTGAGCTTGACGCCGAAGCGCACCGAGATCGGCGACTGGTACGCGATTGGCCGCTTGAAGTTCGAGTTCACGTCGTGAATCGAGGCCGGGACGACGGCGCTCGTGTCGGCGTCGACCTTGGAGACCCCGGGGAGCTCGCCGCCGGGGGCGCACTGCGCCAAGGGCACGCTGCCCGCGATGCAGATGGCCTCTTGCGGAGACTTCCCGGCCGGCGTGACCACCGGGAGGATCGCCTGGCTGGAGAAGGTCTGGTCGACCGCCGTGACCGACTGGAAGTTGAACATGTTGAAGACGTCGGCGGTCACCTGCACGGCCGTGTCGCGGTTGATGCGGTAGGAGAAGCCCAGCTTCCCGTTGACCGCGTGGCGCCAGGGCAGCTCGCCGCCGGAGCCGCGAGGCAGCACGAAGGCCTCGTCGGCGCCGTAGAGGGGGTGCGCCGAGAGGTAGTTGATCGGCGCGCCCGAGCGGCCCTCGTAGGACAGGCCGAGCACCAGGCCCACGCTGCCCGTGATGATGAACTCCTTCGAGGCGTAGGCCTTGATGAAGTGGAAGCGATTGCCCTCCAGGACTCCGGTGCGGTTCGCCAACAGCGACTTGAGATCGAAGTCGGAGTTGGCGTTCGGGTCGAGCTGCCCGGTCTCCGGCCGGTAGAGGCCGTTGTAGTTCCCGCGCAGGTAGCTCCAGGTGTAGCTGAGCTGCGCCATCCAGCCCTCGGAGAAGGCCTTGGTGAAGGCCACGGTGATGGCGTCGTAGTCGCGCACCGCCTTGGGGAAGGTGTTGCCGAGGCCGGAGCCGGGGTTGCCGATGAAGAAGGTCGAGCCCTCGTCGTTCGACATGTCCTCGACGATCTGGTTCACCCAGCGCTTGGTGTAGGTGGCGCCCACGCGGCCGTCGGTGATCACCTCGTACTCGCCGCCCAACACGACCTCGTCGGAGCTCTGCGGCACGGTGTTGGGGTCGACCGGCGTCTTGCCCTGCCCGGTGAGGATCGCCGCCCCGTTGACGTTGTAGTCGTTGCCGTAGAGGCGGTTGATGAACCGGTAGTTCTTCGGGCTCTGACACTGGTTGAGGGTCTGGTTGAGGTCGGCGAGCGGGTCGCAGCCCGGGCTGTCGCTCGGCGAGGCGGCGTAGACGTACTTCGGCTGGGAGTACTTGCCGAAGGTGAACTGGTTCTCGCCGGTGAGCGAGCGGTCGGCGATGTCCAGCGGCACGGCCTCGTAGTACCGCGCGTAGTTGGCGAAGAACTTGGAGCGGCCCTGCTGGGTGAAATCGTAGATCACGCCGACGCGCGGCGAGAGCATGTTGTTGAGCGTCATGCCCAGCCTGTTGTCGGCCGCGAAGAGCTGCTGGTTCTCGTAGCGCAGGCCGAGGTTGACGTTCACCTGGTCGAGGACGCTCCAGCTGTCCTGCAGGTAGCTGCCGACGCCGACGCCGTAGGGGGTGGACTGAATGATGTGCTGCTGGGTGCCCACGTCGGGGGCGGTGAGGAAGCCGAACTGGCGCATGTCGTCGAAGCGATTGCCGACGGAGTTCTCACCCAGTTGCTCGCCGCCGGAGTAGCCCTTGATGGCGTCGTAGCGGGTCTGCTCGAGATCGAGCCCCGCCTTGAAGATGTGGTGGCCGGCAGCGCGCATCAGGTAGGTCACCGAGGCCTTGGCCGAGTACCGATCGACGGTCGTCCGCTCCATGTAGCCCATGCCGCCGATGGACATGCCGGCCACCGGGCACTGCACGAGGAAGCGGTTCTCGCCGCGCACCACGACGTAGGGCACGCTCGTGTAGTTGTACTTGGGCAGCGTCTCGCACACCGAGGGGTCCGGGAGGGTCATGAACTCGGTGATGACGTGCGGGCCGGCGAGCGGCGAGACCGAGTTCGGGTCGGACTGGAGCCGGCTGTAGCTCACCGTGGGGTAGCCCGTGGCGCCGGCACCCTTGACGTAGTCGAGCTTCGAGCCGTCGCTGGGCTGCGCGCTCGACTCGCTGCGGAAGAAGCCCAGGGTGGCGTCGACCAGCAGGTGCTTGTCCAGGAAGGCGCCGCTGTACTTGGCCGACACCGAGGTGGTGTTGGAGTAGCTGCTGACGCCGCCGTTCCACGGCTGCGACTTCGGGTCCGCCGGGTTGATGGCCGGGACGTGCTGGTCGGTGAAGGAGAAGGGGGTGAGGCTGGTGGTGGGCGAGCCGATCACCGACACCGAGACGTTGTTGTCGCTGTTGATCAGGTAGGTGAGCTTGGCGATGTAGCTGAAGGCACGGGTGTCGTCGAAGCGGTGCTGGTAGGTGCCGCCGATGCCCGAGCTCCTGATGGAGCCCTGGTCGACGTCGGCCTGCGTGCAGTAGGCCTTGCCGGTGACCGGGTCCTTGGTGGTGGTGTCGGCCAGGGTGCAGTAGGCGAAGTCGGTCTTGGCCGGGTTCAGCTCGAACCGGCGCAGGTGGAGGTCCTCCCGGTCGCGGTTGAACGACGGCGAAAAGCCCGCGTAGAACCACAGCTTGTCCTTGATGATCGGGCCGCCGACCTCGGCGCCGAGGTCCACCGTGTTCCACAGCTTGCCCTTGGTGACGAAGACCGAGGCGTCATTGGGAATCTCGGGCGAGGTGCCGGCGAGGGCGCCGGGGGTCCAGTTGCTCCACACCGAGCCGTGGAACTCGTTGGAGCCCGACTTGGTGACGACGTTGATGACGCCGCCGGTGGCGCGGCCGTATTCGGCCTGGTAGCCGCCGGTGATGATGTTCGCCTCCTCGACGAACTCGACCGGCATCTGCGCGCCGTTGACGCCGAAGGCCGGGTCGCTCACCGACACGCCGTCGATGAGGTAGAGGTTCTCAGGGCTCTGCGCGCCGGAGAAGCCGTAGCCGAAGTCATCGGCGACCACCTGCGGGGCCACCGAGGCGAGGGACTCGAAGGAGCGCACGCCCGAGCCCGAGGGCTGGATGAAGGCGATGTTGTTGATGAACTCCTTGCCCACGTTGATGCCGGTGGTGGTGCTGCCGAC
>JBBIOE010000248.1:0-10523 GCA_037443525.1 Archangiaceae bacterium
GTCGGCACCTGGCCCTCGCGCACCATGTAGGTCTCGAGCGACTCGCCCTCGAGCAGCTCCATGATGAGGTAGTGCCGGCCGTCGGGCAGCGTGCCCGCGCCGAAGATGTTGATGATGCCGCGGTGCTTGATGCTGTTGACGATGCGCGCTTCCTCGAGGAAGCGGTCCATGTCGCGCGGGTCCGTCACCACCTCGGGCTTCAAGACCTTGATGGCGACGTGCTTGCCGATCATCGGCTGCACCGCGCGGTAGACGACGCCCATGCCGCCGGTGCCGATGCGCTCCTCGACCACGTAGTCGTTGAGCGTCTGGCCGATGAGCGAGTCCTTGCTGCCGGTGCTCTGGGGCTTGGCCTGGGCCAGCGACTTCTTGGGCACCACGCCGCCGGCGGATGCACGAGGAGCCGGACCGGCAGCAGCGGTACCTTTCGGCTTGGTCACGGGCTTCTTGCGTTCGTCTTCCGGCATGGTGCGGCCGCGAGCGATTCAAGCACAAGCCCTCGGCGGATCCTCTTGAATTGGGACGATTGGGCCACCCGACCGATGGCGGTCAGGGAAGACCCAAGAACTCCGTGCCCCCTCGTTGGAGCACCAACTGTCCGCAGGCCGCGGCGATCGCCTGTCCTTTTGGCCAGCGGATCAGGCACCGCTGCCCCTGGCGGGCGACGCGCTGGTGGAACTCGAGCACCCGCGACCGGGGCGTAGGGCGGAGCGCCGAGCCCGGCCAGGGGTTGTGGGGAATGAGGTTGATGCGCGCCGGCAGGTCCCGGAACAGCGCCACCAGCCGGTCCGCGTCGGCGTCGGAGTCGTTGACCCCGTCGAAGAGCACGTAGCCGATGAAGTACAGGCGCCGGGGGTCGACGGTGAGGCCGAAGCGCAGGGTGTCGAGCAGGGCCTGGAGGGGCCAGGTGCGCGTGTGCGGCATCAGCTCGGTGCGCGCCTCGTCGGTGGTGGCGTTGAGGGAGAGGGCGAGCGAGGCCTTCGACTCCGAAAGGAAGCGGCGCATGCCGGGCACCACGCCCGAGGTGCTCACCGTCACCGAGTCGGCCTTGAGCTGCGGCGCCGGGCTCTGGGTCAGCACCGTCACCGCCCGCAGGACCTCGTCGACGTTGTCCAGCGGCTCGCCCATGCCCATGAAGACCACGTTGCGCGCGGGCTGGGCGGTGGGCGCCTCGGCGCGGGCGAGCAGGTACTGGGCGACCATCTCCTCGGCCTTGAGGTTCGCGAGGAAGCCGAGCTCCTTGGTGGCGCAGAAGGCGCAGCGGCGGGTGCAGCCGGCCTGGCTGGAGACGCAGACCGTGCTCCGCCCCTGGGAGGGGATGCGCACCGTCTCCACCGTGACGTCGCCGAACTGGAGCGCGTACTTGGCGGTGCCGTCGGGCGCGAGGCTTCGCTCCAGCACGCGCGGGGCGACGAGGCCCGAGCGCTCGCGGAAGCTCGCCCACGCCTTCTGATTCACGTTGGGCAGCGACTCCGGCAGCGCCTCGGGCAGCGCTTTGCCGGCGTGGAGCCAGTGGAGGGTCTCCACGGCGCGCGCGCGGCTGCCCAGCTCGAGGCTGAGCTCTTCGAGGGTGAGGCCGGGGAGGCGGCGCAGGGACGACACGCGAGAGGCTGTTAGCGGGGGCGAGCCGCGCCGGTCAACCTGCTAGCTTGTCGCGCCATGACGGCTCATCGGGGTGGCTGCGTCGGAGCGGTGCTGGCGGCGGTGTGGCTCTCGGTCGCGAGCGGGGCGCGCGCGGACGAGGCGGTGCGCTCACCCGACGGCGGGCTCGCCTCGGTCGACCAGGCCATGGCCCGCGAGCTCGACGGACCGGCCGGCGAGCAGGTGGCCACCGTGGGCCAGCGGCGCCTGAAGCTCGAGGCCGCCGGGCCGGTGCGGGTGGCGCGAGACGAGGCGCACCGGCTCTCCACCCTGGAGCTGCCGCTCGGCACCCAGCTGCCGGTGCAGTGCTTCCTCTACGAAGGGCCCCTCGACACCGGCGCCACCCTGGCGCGCACCGTGAGGAGCGTCGCCGGGAAGCCGGGCCTCACGGTCGCCAGCGTGCGGGTGCTCGCCATCGAGCTCGTCGAGAAGGAGCCGTCGCTCCTCGCCGAGGTGGGCTACCTCGTGGACGGTCCTGGCGGGAAGCGGGCCGGCCAGCTCAAGCTCTTCCTCGTGCCCACCGGGCCCGCGCCGGTGATGTGCCTGCACGACGAGCCGGGGTACCGGAAGACGTTCCAGCGCGTGGCGGCGAAGCTGGCGGCGCTGCTCGTCCGCTCCACGCCGACGGCGGGACCCGCTCCGGTGTACCGCACCCTCTCCCTCTCCACCGCCGGCCCCATGCCGGTGGGCTTCGAGAGCTCGCAGCTCGTCAAGCGGGAGGACGGCAGCCGGGTCATGGTGACGCTGTCGACGATGGTCATGGCGCGCTCCCCGACCGAGTGGATGGCCCAGGACATCGCCACCACCAGCGAGCTCGACGCCGCGGGCTACGTGGCCTCACGCCGCGTCGTCGTGGTGGCCAACGGAGAGGCACAGCTCGACCTCACCGCCACCCGCGCCGCCGGCGGCCGCTACGACTTCAAGGGGACCGCGTCGGGGAAGCCGCTGTCGGGCAGCTTCAAGGCGAAGCAGGCGAAGGGCCTGTGGTCGGACGTGCTCATCACCCGCGCGGTGCGCGACGAGCTGCTCACCTCGAAGAGGCCGACCCTTGTGGTCGAGCAGTACGAGCCCACCCTGAACCCGCTCGCCGTGACCGTCTTCACCGCGCGGCGCTCTTCGGAGGGGCCGCGGCGCATCGACCTGGACGCGGCCTCGCTGAAGATGCACCTGACCGTCGACGAGCGCGGAGACACCACGTGCAACGAGCTGGAGATGGGCCCCCTCACCCTGCGCTCCGAGCGGAAGGTGGTCGAGGGGTCGCTGGAGTGAGGCGCGCGCTCGCCCTCTTCGCGGCGGCGCTCGCGGCGGTGGCCTTCGCGCAGGCGCCCCGCGAGACGTTCCTCACCGATCTGCCGCTCGAGTCGACGCTCGGCGGACCGGCGACGTGGAGCGAGGTCACCCTCTCCGTGGAGCCCGGCGGCGCGGCCAGGCCCCTCTTCCTCGAGCGGCGTGGGCTCGCCCCGGTGGACGGCGGCGTGGTGCTGCGCTCGCTCGACGCGCCCCCGCCCAGGGACGCGGCGCGGCCGCGCCACACCAGCGCCACCTGGGTCATCGACTTCCAGGAGAAGGCGTTCGCCGGCGTGTGGCCCGAGGTGGCGAAGCTGGGGCGCGCCCCGACGGCGGAGCAGCTGACCGAGTTCGCGCGCGGCTACGTGTCCAAGAAGTCGATGGCCCGCGGCTTCGACCTGGCCTCCAAGGTCGCCGAGACCCGCGAGGGCGACTGCAGCGAGCACGCGGTCTTCCTCGCCGCGATCTTGCGCCACCAGCGCATCCCGGCGCGGGTGCTGCTCGGCGTGGTGCTGCTCAACGTGAACGGCGCGCCGCGAGCCTTCGGCCACGCCTGGGTGGAGGCGTTCGTGAGCGGTGCGTGGAAGACGCTCGACGCCGCCATCCCCAAGGAGGCGGACCCGCGCTACCTGCCGGTCGACGAGCTGGTGGACGAGGGGCCCGCTTTCGCCGGGGCGCTCTTGCCCGGCATTCAGGCGCTGCGCTTCCGCCGGCTGGCGCTCGCCCCGCGCTGAAGGCCGGGCGCCTCACGGCGTGCGATCGAGGAAGGTGCCGAGCAGCACCCAGCGCCGGGCGTGGCCTCTGGCGCGCGGCCTGGCCTCCAGCGGCGTGACGGCGTGCCACACCGGTAACCGGTAGCAGGTGACGAGGCCGCCCACCGCCACGTCAGTCACCTCCGAGAGGTGCCCCTTGCGCTCCCACACCAACAGCTGCCGCGCCACCCCCCTCGTGCAGAAGGTCAGGTGCAGGTCGGTGTAGCCGAGGCGGGCCTCGGGCTCCTCGGGGTGGTGATCGGTGTGCGGCCCCGCGTAGTCGCCAGGCTGGTAGCAGAGCGCCTGGCGGCCCCACCTGCGGCGCAGCGGGTAGCCCGACAGCCGCTCGGCGAAGGCGTGGAAGGAGGCGCTTTCGAGCATGGCGACGAGCCCGCACGCCTCGGCGGCGGCGCGGCCGGGCGAGCGCTTGGAGTCGAGGAAGGCGGTGCGCACCCGGGACGCCTTGGGCAGTCGCTCCTCGTAGTTCTGGGTCATGTCCCAGATGGTTCCGGGCGGAATGGGCGCCTCCATGGGCGTCAGGCGATCGCCGAGCGCCCAGTCGAGGAGCCGCGCCGCCGCGTCGGCCGTCTTCTGGCTGATGAGCCCTCGGGCCGCCACGAAGCGCCCCTGCCCGCGGGCCAAGACGCCGTCCAGCGCGGGCACCTTCCCCTCCAGCACGCGCCGGCCCAGGGGGCTCAGCAGGGCCTCGAACTCGCTCGGGAACGCTCTCATCGCGACGCAGAGGCGAGGAGCTTGCGGACCATCGCGTGCAGGCTGCGCTCCTCTTCCTTCATGCGCCGGGCGAGCACCTCGAGCGTCGTCGCCACCTGGGGCCCGAACTCGGCGAGGGGCTTGGGCTTGCCGTCGTAGCGCCTGAAGAAGGCCGAGACGCCCTCGGCGATGTTCTTCATGTTGCTCTGGAAGAGGCGGGCCAGCTGCCTCGAGTCGTCGGTGCCGCGCTCGTCGGTGAGCCGCACGAGCTCGGGGTAGAAGCGCGTCTCCTCGAGCGCGAAGTGCGCCTCGAGCATCGTGCGCAGTCTCTTCAGCGGCTCCTGGAGCGCGGTCTCGTCGGCCTCCCCCAGCGCCGCGACGAGCGCCCCGGCCTGCGCGGTGAGCGCCTGGTGCTGCCTCTCCAGCGTCTCGAGAATGTCCTTCATGGGAGGACGAGCGTAACCGGGTCGCCTCGCCGATGCCGCCCCCGCAAGCCTCGAGGAATCTGCGATAACCGGCGCCGGGAGGGTCTCGTGCCGCTGCGTCAACACGCCTCGCCAAAGCTCGCCGTCCATCACCTCGGGTGGGTGGCCCTGACGCTCGTCGCCGGCTGCATCGACTTCGACGCCAAGCTCGCCGCCTGCGACGCCGGGCAGGGAGCGTGCGCGGCCGACGGCGGCGCCACTGGCGGCGGCGCGGGCGGCGGCCTCGGCGGAGGGAGCGGCGGCGCGCAGGGCGGCGGCACCGGCGGCGGGGCGGTCTCCTCGTGCCCGGGCACCGAGCTCGACGGCTTCTGCTGGCTGAACCCCACGCCGCACGGGGAAGACCACCTCTGCCTCGACGGGACGAGCGAGGACGACCTCTGGCTCGCCTCCGGGGCCGGTCACTTCGAGCACTGGACCGCGGCGGGACGGCAGCGCTTTCAAGACCGGTCGCTCTTGCGCACCGACGGCAACTGGCAGCGGGTACGCGCCTTCGTCCGCAGCAAGGGCGCCCTCTTGGCGTTCGGCGAGTACATGAAGCCCGCGCTCTTCGACGGCGGCGCCTGGCAGCCGCTGGGTGGCCCGACCATTCCCAGCATCGAGACCATTCAGGGCGCGGTGGTACGGCCTGACGGGACCGCGGTCATCGCGGGCTACGACGGCCGCTGGTTCACCGTCGACGGCACCACCATCACCCCGCTCACCAGGGTCCCCGACGTCGACTTCTACGCGCCGGGCACGCTCCTGTCGGACGGCGGGGTGGTGTTCGCCGCGACGCTCAAAGACGGCGGCCTCGCGCTGCAGCTCCCGGGGCCGACGCTGGTGCCGGTGCGGCAGTCCTTCACCCGACCCGGGCCCATCACCGCGGTGTGGACGGGCCCCGACGGCCGCGTCTGGTACGCCGCTCCCGACTGCACCATCGGCTGGGTGGACCCGGCGACCCTCGGCACCGACGCGGGGACGCCGTGCGGCGGCAACTTCCCGCACATCCTCCGCGCCCGCTGGCAGCCGGAGCTGGGCGCCTTCGTACTGGCCGGCACCGACGACAACCTCTTCGAGGCCTCGCCGGCCCAGCTCGACGACGGCGCGGGCACGCTGACCTCGCTCTACGCCGGCTCGAGCCCGAAGACGGCGGTGGCCTTCCACGACTTCCTCGTCTTCCCGGACGGGGGAGGCGTCGCCGTGGGCGAGGGCGGCGTCGTCGCGCGGCGCACCTCGTTCGGGTGGACCGACGAGACCACGCAGCAGCGCACCAACCTCTACGCCGTGACGCCCTTCGACGGCGGCGTGCTCATCGCGGGCGGAGATTCCACCCTGCAGCTCGCCGGGCCGCGAACCACCGCGGCGGACATCGCGGTGCCCACGAGCGCCAACGCCAACTTCCTCGGCGTCTGGACCGACGGGGCCTCGACCTTCGTCGTGAGCGAGCACCAGCGCATCGCGCGGGTCGATCTGTCGCAGAGCCCGCCGGTGGTGACGGACGAGTCCACCCCGAGCTTGTCCGGAGATCTCCTGACCATCGCGGGCCCCGACGTGAACGGGCTGTGGGCCGCGGGCCAGCTCGGCGCGGTGTGGAAGCGCACCGGCGCCGGCGCCTGGGAAGCGCACCGCCACGTGGAGAGCGGCGTGGCCGAGGTGGCCTTCGCGTCTTCGACCATCTTCGGGGGCGTCGTCCACCTGGGCGCGGTCCTCAGCTCGCAGTCGAACAACACCGGCGCGCTCTACAAGACCTTGCCCGACGCGGGGCTGGAGAAGCTGCGGTCGTTCCCCAACGGCGTCCTCTCGCTGGCGGTGTCTCCCCAGGGCACGCTGTGGATCGCCGGGCAGACCAACCTGGTGTGGAAGGGCTTCCCCGACGGCGGGTTCGCCGACGTCACGCCGGCGCCTCCGCACGGCGTCGACTTCGTCTCGGTGATACCGCTCACCGACGACGACGTGTGGGCGGTGTCGAGCGACGGGCTGGTGATGCACCGCACCTCGAGCGGCTGGCGGGTGGTGGAGAGCGGCGCGCGGCGGTGGCTCAACGGCGCGACGGTGAGCCAGGCGCCGGGAGAGCGGCCGGTGCTGTGGCTGGTGGGCGAGCGCGGCACCCTGCTTCGCAAGCCGCTGCCCTGACCGGCCGAGCGGCTACGGCTTGGGGTCTGCGCCCCAGAGGGCGTCGAGCTCGAGCTCGATGGCCTCGAAGGGAGCGATGCGCGCCTTCTCTCCGGCTTCCCAAGTCCCGAGCGCCACGTACTCCGCGCCTTCGATACGGTAGGCCTCGAGGGTGCGGCCGATCGGGTCGATGTACCAAAGCCAGTGAACTCGCTCGCGCAGATAGCTCCGGCGCTTCTTCACGCGGTCGAGCCGCATCGTCGAGGGCGAGAGCACCTCGCAGACCCAGTCGGGAGCGAGGGTGAAGAACGGGGTCTCGGGCGGCGGATCCGTCGGGAGCCGCTCGCGGGTCCAGCCGGCGAGGTCTGGAACCAGCACCTCCCCCGACAGACGAAGCTCCGGTTCGTCGAGGATGAGCCACCCACCGGGACCGCCGCGGCCTCGACCGAAGGGAGGATTCAGCTCGCTCCCGAGCTGCGAGGTGACCCGCCCGTGCCCGAACGCCGGCCTCGGCAGCGCCCACAGCTCGCCGTCGACGATCTGCCCGGTCCAACCCTCGGGAACGTCCTTGAGGTCGTCGACCGTCGCTGGTGCCCGGTGCAGCTCTCTCATGCGCAGATTGTGTCCCGGTTCCAGCCCTCGCCGCCAGTCGGGGCTCGAGCCAATCAGTCCCGGGTCACCGCACGTAAGACCAGCTCGCGCCGCGCCTCGAGGAGCCGCATCGCCAGCGGCAAGGTGAGGGCGTAGAGCGCCACCGCCAGCACCGCCGCGCCGAACACCACGCCGAGGGTGCCCAGGCTCGGCCCGGCCTTCCCCGCGGCCCGGAGCGCGGAGGCGAGCGGCGCAAAGCCAAGGCCCGCCGCGGAGAGGCCGATCATCGAGGCCACCAGCGGCAGGCGGTCCCTTCGCTTGAGGTCGGCGTGGAACTTCACCGGGAAGAAGACCGAGAGGAAGTTCCCCGCGGTGAGCAACACCGGCACGAGCCCCGCTACCGCGACCACCGAGAGCGCCACGTCGAGCGGCGTGCCGTGGCGGAAGTAGGCGACGTAGAAGAGCGTGGCCAGGCCGGCGAGCGAGAGCCCCGCCACCGCGTGCACCAGGTTCTTCGCAAGGAGCACCTGCCCCACCTTCCGCGGCGCGGCGAGGAAGACGGCCATGCCGTGCCCGTCGTAGGCGAAGGCGTTCTGCGAGAAGGTGGAGGTCATCACCAGGGCGCCGTACACGGCGAGCGCGGCGAGGATCCACGCGTCGGCGGAGCGCCCGACGAAGAAGGCGAACAGCGCCCGCCCCGACAACAGCTTGAGCAGGATGCCGAGCACGAAGGGCACCGCCATCAAGAGCCGCGCGCGCGGGTTGTTCCACAGGTCGAGCGCCTCCCGCGCCACCAAGGTGCGGAAGACGGTGCTCGTTCGGGCGAAGGGGTTGGCGTCGCGCGCGCGCGAGGAGACCGGCCCGCCGCGCCCCGACTGCCGGTGGAAGTCGACCAACAGCCCCCAGGCCACGGTCATCGCCACCAGCATCAGGATGAGCGTGTCGACGCCGTCGCTGAGCGCACCGGCCAGGTCGCCCGCCATGCTCTGGGTGAGGCCGTGCGCGAACCACCCGGTGGGGAAGCGACCCAAGGCGAGCGCCGCGTCCTCGAGCACCGTGTCGGGCACCGCCGCGACGCCCACCGCCTCGAGCTGGGTCAGCCACCGCGTGTCCACCGGGGGAATGAAGGAGGCCACGAAGAGCGACACCACGAAGCCCGAGCCGATGAGCTCGGCGCTGCGCCTGGTGCGCAGGACGTTGAGCACCAGGTGGAGGCCCACCCGCGAGAGCGAGGCGTTGAAGAGCACCCAGGCCACGAAGTCGAAGAGCACCACCAGCGGGTGCGCGGGCGGCGACACCGAGGCGTAGCCCAGCGCGGCGCCCACCACCGGCCCGTAGAAGACGAGCGAGCGCGGCTCGAAGAGGGTCGCCACCGTGGAGGCCACCATCAGCCGGAGCGACGAGATGGGGTAGGCGGCGTAGCGCGACAGCTCGGAGTGGTCGTCCACGCCGGCCGAGAGCAATGGCCACGCCACCCAGGTCGAGGTGGTGACGAAGCACACCAGCCGCAAGATGAAGTCCGGCCACACCTCGGACTGCGCCACCGCCGGCAGCCGCATCAGCCCGAAGAAGGTTCCCACCAGCGCCACCGAGGGCGCGCTCGAGGAGAGGAAGGCCAGCACCGCCAGGAGCGTCCCGCCCGCCGAGCCCCGGTTGAGCCCCACGCGCAGGCGCAGGCCCCACAAGAGCCAGAGGTGCTCGAAGAAGTTCGGGACCCGGGGTCGCGCCGCGCTCACGGGGCCGCCGGGTAGAAGCTCAACGAAGCGTTCCGCGCCGCGGGCACGCCGATGAGCGCCTCGAAGACCTTCTCCACGCTCTGGACGCCGTGCCGGGCCTCGAGCGCCTTCACCTCGCCCTCGTCGACGAGCTTGCCGGCGCGGATGAAGCCGGCGTGGGTGGCGAGCCGCTCGGCGATCTCCAGGACGTGGGTGGTGAGCAGCAGGGTCACCCCGCGCCGGGACAGCTCGGCCAAGAGCTCGCGAATGACGCCCGCCGCCATCACGTCGATGCCCTCGAAGGGCTCGTCGAGGAAGACGAGCTTCGGGGCGTGCACCAGCGCGGCGGCGATGGCGAGGCGCCTTCGCATGCCCTTGGAGTACTCCGCCACCAGCGCGCCGCCCTTGTGCGCGAGCTCGGTCAAGGCGAGCAGCTCGTCGCTCCGCCTCGCCGCCTCGTCGCCGGGAAGGCCGTGCATGCGGGCGCAGAAGGTCAGGTACTGGCGCCCGGTGAGGCGCTCGAAGAGCGACAGCTCCTCGGGCACCACGCCCACGTGCCGCTTCACCTCCAGCGGCCGGGCCACCGCGTCGATGCCCAGAATCTCCATCGAGCCCGCGTCGGGCGAGTAGATGCCGGTGAGCAGCGAGATGGTGGTGGACTTGCCGGCGCCGTTGGGACCGAGGAAGGCGTAGAAGGCGCCCTTGGGAATCGTCATCGCGAGGCCGTCCACCGCGGTGAAGTCTCCGAAGCGCTTCACCAGGCCCGTCGCCCGCACCGCCACCGAATCCGTCACGAGCGGCACTGTAGCCTTGCCCCGGGCGCCCATCGTCGGTCATCGGGAGGATGCGAAGGCAGCCCCCGGGTTGGATCGCCCCCGGGAGTTCGGCTAGAGGGGAGCACCCCTCCAGCGGCCGGCGGGGGCCACTCTTTCGAGCGTGTCATGACTCAACCCCGTTCTTTCCTCATGGGCTTCGCGGTGGGCGCGCTGCTCTCCCTGGGCGTGTCCTGCGGCCCCTTGCTCAGCTTGGGCCCCAAGAAGTGCAACGTGTCGAACTGCACCGGCTGCTGCACCGCCCAGGACACCTGCGTCTTGGGCACCGCGAGCAACGCCTGCGGCTCGGGCGCGGCGGTGTGCAAGGTGTGCTCGGCGGGCACCGGCTGCGACGCCAAGGGCGTGTGCGTGGCGGGCCTCGGCGGCACGGGCGGCGGAGCCGGCACCGGCGGCGGCGCGGGAACGGGCGGAAGCGCG
>JBBIOE010000249.1:0-10514 GCA_037443525.1 Archangiaceae bacterium
ACCTCGACCTGAGCGACCGCGTGGTGAGCATCAACCGCGTGGCGAAGGTCGTGAAGGGCGGCCGCCGCTTCAGCTTCGCGGCGCTGGTCGTCGTCGGCGACGGCAACGGCCACGTCGGCGTGGGCCTGGGCAAGGCGAATGAGGTGCCCGAGGCCATCCGCAAGGGCGGGGAGAACGCGAAGAAGAACATCTTCCGCGTCGCGCTCATGGGCCACACCATTCCGCACGAGGCCCTCGGGCACTTCGGCGCGGGCAAGGTGTTCCTCCGTCCGGCCTCCGAAGGTACGGGCGTCATCGCCGGCGCCGCGGTCCGCGCGGTCGTCGAGGCGGCGGGCGTGCGCAACATCCTCACCAAGTGCCAGGGCTCGCGGAACCCGCACAACGTGCTCAAGGCGGTCGTCAACGGCCTGAAGCAGATGCGGTCGCCGGAAGAGGTCTCGCGGCTGCGCGGCAAGGAAATCCACTTCGGCCAGAAGCGCGCCGAGGCGAAGGCTTGAGGGAGATGACGAACATGGGCATCAAGGTCAAGTTGGTGAAGAGCTCGTCGTCGGCGTCGGAGCGGCAGCTCGCGACGATCCGCGGCCTCGGCCTCAACAAGTTCGGCTCGGAGCGCGTCCTCAAGGACACCAAGGCCATCCGCGGCATGGTGGACAAGGTGCGCCACCTGGTCTCGAGCGAGACGGTGAAGGAAGAGCCGACGGTGCGCGTGCGCCGGAAGCCCTACAAGATTCGCGCGCGTGACGCGGCGCGGGCGGCGCAGTCGCAGGCGAAGTAAGCCGCACTTTCAAGAAAAGTTCGAAGAGAGGACATGACGATGGTTTCGCTCCACACGCTGAAGGCTCCGCACCGCTCCACCCACCGCAAGAAGCGCGTGGGCCGTGGCCAGGGCTCCGGCCTCGGCAAGACCGCCGGCCGCGGTGGCAAGGGCCAGAAGGCCCGCTCCGGCAACATGCGCTTCGAGGGCTTCGAGGGCGGTCAGATGCCGCTCCAGCGCCGCCTGCCGAAGTTCGGCTTCAACTCCCCGAACCGCGTGAAGTACGCGATCGTCAACGTGGGCGAGCTCGAGGCCAAGTTCAAGAGCGGCGCGACCGTCGACGAGGCGGCGCTGCGCAAGGCCGGCCTGGTGCAGGGTCAGCACGACGGCATCAAGCTGCTCGGCGAGGGCGAGCTGAAGCAGAAGCTCACCATCAAGGTGCACAAGGCGACCGCGGGCGCGAAGGACGCGGTGGCCAAGGCGGGCGGCAGCGTCGAGGAGCTGCCCCTCATGGCGCACAAGCCCGAGGCGGCCACCAAGGCGCACGCGGGCAAGGGCGTGAAGGGCTGAGCGTCGCCCTTGGTTCCTGCACCGTTTCCTGCTTAGTGTGCCGCGCCCCACGGGCCTGAACGGTTCGTGGGGCGTTTGGCTGTCGTAGCGACCTTCGCATCACGAGGAAGAACGCCGTGGCAATGAACGCCATCACCAACATCTTTCGGGTCGCCGAGCTCCGCTCGCGCCTGGCCTATACGCTGGTGCTGCTGGGGGTGTACCGCCTCGGCATCTTCATCAACACGCCGGGCATCGACCGGCTGGCGATGAACGCCTACATGGAGTCCCAGCGCAAATCGGGCGGCCTCCTCAGCCTGTTCAACCTGTTCTCGGGCGGCGCGCTCGACAACATGTCGATCTTCGGGCTCGGCATCATGCCGTACGTGTCGGCGAGCATCATCATGCAGCTGCTCACGGTGGTGGTGCCGACGCTGGAGCGCCTGCAGAAGGAGGGCGCGGGGGGCCGCCAGAAGATCAACCAGTACACGCGCTACGGCACCATCGTGCTGTCGATCATGCAGGGTCTCTTCATCGCCCGGACCATGTACTCGCTGGGCCGCAGCTCGGGCGCCAACGACATGGGCATCAACCAGATCGTGGTGCCCGACACCGTGAACCTCGTCTGGTACAGCTTCATGACGGTGGTGACGCTGACCGCCGGCACCGCGTTCATCATGTGGCTGGGCGAGCGCATCACCGAGAACGGCATCGGCAACGGCATCTCGCTCATCATCTTCGCGGGCATCGTGGCGCGCATTCCCTCCGCGGCGAACACCCTCTACGCAGCCATCAGCGCCGAGACGCTGAACCCCGGCAAGGTGCTGGGCCTCGGGCTGTTCATGCTCGCGGCGGTGGGCATGGTGGTCTACGTCGAGCGCGGCATGCGGCGAATTCCGGTGCAGTACGCCAAGCGCATGGCCGGGCGGCAGATGTTCGCGGGCCAGGCGACCTACTTCCCCATCAAGGTGAACGCCTCGGGCGTGATTCCCCCCATCTTCGCCGGCGCGGTGATGTCGTTCCCCGCGACGCTGGCCTCGTGGTGGCCCCCGATGGCGGGCGTGCAGCGCGCGATTCAGTCGAGCTCGTGGGTGTACAACGGCATCTTCGTCGCGCTGATCCTGTTCTTCGCCTTCTTCTACACGTCGCTGACGTTCCGGGCCGACGACGTGGCGGACAACATCAAGAAGCAGGGCGGCTACATCCCCGGCATTCGCCCGGGCAAGCAGACGGCGGAGTTCATCGAGCGCGTGCTCAACCGGCTGACCTTCGGCGGCGGCATCTACCTGTCCACCATCAGCGTGCTTCCGTCGCTGCTCGCGCAGAACCTCAACGTGCCCTTCTACTTCGGAGGCACGGCGCTTCTCATCGTGGTCGGCGTGGCGCTGGACACGGTGCAGCAGATCGAGCAGCACCTCATCAGCCGCAACTACGAGGGCTTCGCAGGTCCGCGGGGTCCCCGCATTCGCGGCCGTATTCGCATGGCGACCTGAGCGTCGCCGCAAGGAGAGGGGCATCGCGATGAACCTGATTCTTCTGGGCCCTCCGGGATCGGGGAAGGGTACGCAGGCCAAGCTGCTGCTCGAGAAGTACAAGGTTCCGCAGATCTCCACCGGTGACATCCTGCGCAAGGCCATCGCGGCAGGGACGCCGCTGGGCAAGCAGGCCAAGCCGCTGATGGACGCCGGCAAGCTGGTGCCCGACGAGCTCGTGGTGGGCATCGTCGAGGACCGCCTCAAGGAGTCCGACTGCATCGGCGGCTACGTGCTCGACGGCTTCCCGCGCACCATTCCCCAGGCCGAGGCCCTCGAGGCCATGCTGACCAAGAACGGCAAGAAGATCGATCGCGTCATCTCCCTCGAGGTGAAGGACGAGATCATCGTCGACCGCATGGGTGGCCGCCTCTCCTGCCCGAAGGACGGGTCGGTGTTCCACAAGACCGCCAACCCGCCCAAGAAGGCAGGAGTTTGCGACGCCTGCGGCGCCGCGCTCACCCAGCGCCCCGACGACGCTCCGGAGACGGTGAAGAGGCGCCTGGTGGAGTACGCCAAGAACACCGCGCCGCTGATCGCGTTCTACGAGCAGAAGGGCGTGCTGGCCCGCATCGACGGCATGGCCAGGACCGATGCCGTCTTCGGGGCCATCACCAAGGCGGTGGGGAAGTAGCCAGGGGTGGTGTCGCCACGGCGGCGTCCAGGGTGCTTGCACCCCGTCGGGGAAGGTGGTAGTGCCCCCCACTCCCCGGGCAGACGCTTGGTCGGGGATCCGTGCCCCTGTGTCCGTGGAGAGGTTCGATTTGGCGAAGGAAGACGCGATTGAAGTCGAAGGAACGGTGAAAGAGCCGCTCCCCAACGCGATGTTTCGGGTCCAGCTCGAGGGCGGACACGAAGTGTTGGCCCACATCTCGGGGAAGATGCGCATGCACTTCATCCGCATCCTTCCAGGGGACAAGGTGAAGGTGGAGTTGTCGCCGTACGACCTCACGCGGGGTCGCATCACGTATCGAGCGAAGTGAGGATTTCGAAATGAAGGTTCGTCCGTCCGTCAAGAAGATCTGCGACAAGTGCAAGGTCATTCGTCGCAAGGGGACCATTCGGGTCATCTGCCCGGCCAACCCCCGCCACAAGCAGCGCCAGGCGTAATCGGCGCCAGATCACCTCAGCAAGGAACCACGAAGAATGGCACGCATTGCAGGCATCGACCTCCCCGTCGCGAAGCGAGTGGTCATCTCGCTCCAGTACATCTACGGCATCGGCAAGAAGAGCGCGAACGACATCTGCCAGAAGGCCGGCATCGACCTCGTCACGCGCACCAAGGACCTGACCGAGGATCAGACCCGCCGCATTCGCGAGATCATCGAGGCGGACTACAAGGTCGAGGGCGATCTGCGCCGCGAAGTGACCATGAACATCAAGCGCCTGATGGACCTGGGCTGCTACCGGGGCCTGCGTCACCGCAAGGGCCTGCCCGTGCGCGGTCAGCGCACCCACACCAACGCGCGTACCCGCAAGGGCCCGAAGCGTGGCGTGCAGCGCGTGAAGCCGGCTGGCGCTCCCGCGGCTCCGGCCAAGTGACGTGAAACCGTTCCCCGCGGACGTTCGCGGGGTTGATGACCTCCGAGGAAAGACGAAAAACCATGGCTGAAGAGACCACTGCACCTGCCTCTGCTGCGCCCGCCGCGGCCCCCGCCGAAGCTGGCGCCGAGAAGAAGGCGAAGAAGAAGACGACGAAGAAGAACATCCTCAACGGGATCGTTCACATTCAGTCGACCTTCAACAACACGATGATCACCTTCACCGACGTCTCGGGGAACGTGATCAGCTGGTCGTCGGCCGGCGCGCGCGGCTTCAAGGGCTCGCGCAAGTCGACCCCGTTCGCGGCGCAGGTGGCCGCGGGCGACGCCGCCGCCAAGGCCATGGAGCACGGCCTCAAGAACGTGCAGGTGCTGGTGAAGGGCCCGGGCTCCGGCCGTGAGTCGGCCCTGCGCGCCATCGCCGCCGCCGGCCTCAAGATCTCCCTCATTCGCGACGTGACGCCGATTCCGCACAACGGCTGCCGCATGCCGAAGCGCCGCCGCGTCTAGTCACCACACCTTCACGAAAGAACACGAACCATGGCCCGATATACCGCCAGCGCCTGCCGCATCTGTCGGCGCGAGAACCTGAAGATGTACCTGAAGGGCGACCGTTGCTACACGGACAAGTGCGCCATCGAGCGCCGTCCGTACCCGCCTGGCCAGCACGGCCAGGGTCGCGTGAAGTTCTCGAACTACGGCGTGCAGCTGCGCGAGAAGCAGAAGGTCAAGCGCATGTACGGCCTGCTCGAGGCCCAGTTCCGCGGCTACTTCCACCGCGCGGTCTCGACCAAGGGCAAGACGGGCGAGATGCTCCTGCAGTTGCTCGAGCTGCGCCTCGACAACGTCGTCTTCCGCATGGGCTTCGCGGACACGCGCTCCGAGGCTCGCCAGCTGGTGCGCCACGGCCACTTCCTGGTGAACGGCCGCCGAGTGAACATCCCGTCGTTCGGCGTGAAGCAGGGCGCCGTCGTCGAGGTGCACGACAAGAGCAAGAAGATCCTCCGCATCCAGGAGGCCATCGAGACCGTCGATCGCCGCGGTATTCCTCAGTGGCTCGAGGTCGACAAGAAGCTCCTGAAGGGCACGGTGAAGACCTCTCCGAACCGCGAGGATCTCACGATGCCCATCCAAGAGCAGCTCATCGTCGAGCTCTACTCGAAGTAAAACCCGGTTCCGTTTCACATCTCCCGCACGGTCCTCCCGTCGTTCGACGGGTACGTTGGTGGCCGTGCGCCACGAGGAGCAGCACACATGGCAGACACGACCCTGACGGCGAAGAACTGGCGCGATCTCATCAAGCCCCGAAAGCTCGAGCTCGACACCGACTCCCTCACCAGCACCTTCGGCAAGTTCGTGGCCGAGCCGCTCGAGCGCGGCTTCGGCACGACGCTGGGGAACTCGCTCCGGCGCGTGCTCCTGTCGTCGCTGCAGGGCGCGGCGATCACCAGCGTCAAGATCGAGGGCAGCGGCGGCATGGTCGAGCATGAGTTCGCGACCGTCCCCGAGGTCTCCGAGGACGTGACCGACATCGTGCTGAACCTCAAGGAGGTTCGGCTGCGCATGCACACCAACGAGGCGAAGACGATTCGCATCGAGGCGGAGGGGCCGAAGGAGATCAAGGCCTCGGACATCATCTGCGACGACCAGGTCGAGATCCTGAACCCCGGTCACCACATCTGCACGCTCGCCGAGGGCGGCAAGCTGCGCATGGAGATGATCTGCCGCCGCGGCCGTGGCTACGTGCCGGCGACCAGCAACAAGATCCCCGGCGCCCCCATCGGCACCATCGCGGTCGACTCGCTCTTCTCGCCCGTGATCAAGGTGAACTACCAGGTCACCAACGCGCGCGTCGGCCAGCAGACCGACTTCGACAAGCTCGCGATCGAAGTGTGGACCGACGGCTCCGTGTCGCCGCAGGACGCGGTGGCCTTCGCCGCCAAGATCCTCAAGGAGCAGCTCACGGTCTTCATCAACTTCGAGGAGACCGAGGAGCCGGTCGTCTCCGAGATGCCGCGTGAGGAGACCAAGCTCAACGAGAACCTCTTCCGCTCGGTCGACGAGCTGGAGCTCTCGGTGCGCTCGGCCAACTGCCTGCAGCAGGCCAACATTCGCACCATCGGTGACCTCGTGCAGAAGACCGAGGCCGAGATGCTCAAGACCAAGAACTTCGGCCGCAAGTCGCTGAAGGAGATCAAGGAGATCTTGGCGGAGATGGGCCTGTCGCTCGGCATGAAGCTCGAGAACTGGCCGCCGAAGACGATGCCCGTGCCCGCGCCCACCAACGGCGCCGCGCCCCGCCTCGCCTGAAGACCTTTCGACGTTCGCGAGGGGGAGATGGGCTCCTCCTCGCGCTGTACAAAACCGGCCGTGACGAGCGGTCGATTATTTCCACGCGGTACCTCAAGACGGCCGCGCTGGTTGGAGAAGGACGATGGAACACAAGGTCGGGTATCGAAAGCTGCAGCGCCCCACGGCTCACCGCCTGGCGATGCTCCGCAACATGGTGTCGTCGCTGCTCGAGCACGAGCGCATCACCACTACCGTGCCCAAGGCCAAGGAGGCCCGGCGCATGGCGGAGAAGGTGATCACCCTGGGCAAGAAGGGTGGCCTGCACAACGTCCGCCTGGCGCAGCGCCTGGTGAAGGACCGCGGGGTGCTGACCAAGGTCTTCGGCGAGCTCAAGGACCGCTACGCCAAGCGCAACGGCGGCTACACCCGCCTGATGCGCGCCGGCTTCCGCAAGGGTGACGCGGCCGACGTCGCGGTGCTCGAGCTGGTGGACCGCCCGGAGGCGGCGCCTGCCGCGGCCGAGACGCCCAAGGCCGAAGAGAAGAAGTAAGCCGGCCCTCGACGCCGAGCTGAACACGAGCCCCGCGCGGCCACGAGCTTCGCGGGGCTTCGTGCGTTCTGTGTAGAAGGGAGCGTCGCGCGCGGGGCGGAGCTTCAGTGCACCAGGGCGCCGCCGGCGAGCAGCTTCGCGGTGCCCTCGGGGTCGCCGGCGTGCACCTCGATGTCGGTGATCACCAGCGTCGGGGGCGCCTTGTTGCCCTTCTGATCGAAGAGCATCACCGGCGAGAGGGTGATGCTGTCGCCGTTCGCCTTCACGGTGCCTTGTACGGCCCGGTAGCTGCCGTTGACGGTGATCTCCACGTCCTGCCACGGCTTCTCGCCGTCGTTCTTCACCATGTAGATGGGCCGGCTGGGCTCACCGCCGACGACCAGCGCGGCGTTGATGTCGTTGCTCGGCCCCACCTGGCTGGGGCAGGCGACGATCACGCTGGAGATCGACAGCAACAGCCAGCTCGCCACCACCATCGCCTTGTACTTGAAGAACCGATCCGAGCTCTTGAAGTCGTCGACGACGTCCGAGAGCAGGCCGACGGAGTTCAAGAGGGTCTCGGTCGCGCCCTCCTTCACCCGCGCCTTGGTGAGCCCCTGGGGCGCGGGCGGCTGCAGCGGCTGCAGGCGCGCGGCGGAGCGGATGCCGCTCGGCGCAGAGGGAGAGGGCGAGTAGGCCGGGTTCGAGCCGGTGGTGCCAGGGCGCCCCGGGGGCCGGTTTCCGCCGGGGGAGCTCGGGCCGTTCTTGTCCGAGGGGCTCATCGAAGGGGCCAGTCTAGTGCGGCCCGGGGGCCGTGGTCACGGGCGAGTTGAGCTTCTCCAGGGCTCTGGAGGCGAGGGCGTTCTCGGGCTGCGCCTCGAGCACCTTGTCGAGCCACTTCGACGCCTCTTTGCTGGCCTCGCTCCGCTCCTTGGCCGATTTCGCCTTGAAGGCGTGCTCCGCGTGCAAGAGCCCCAGGCGCAGCACGAACTCCAGGTTCTCGGGCTCCTGGTCGAGCACCGCGTGGAGCTCGCGATCGGCCGCCGGCCAGTCGCCCTCGAGCTGGTGGACGAGCGCGAGCTTGCCGTGCGCCGGCGTCGACTCGGGTGAGAGCCGGCTGGCGATGGTGAAGTGGCGGCGGGCGGAGACCAGGTCCTGCCGCTCCAGGGCGAAGTCGCCCAGCCGGAACCAGGCCTCGGTGAGCACCGGGTTCCGCTCCAGCGCCGCCTGGTACTGCTCCTCGGCCTGCTTGGTCTTCTGGCGGCCGAGGTAGAGCTCGCCGAGGTAGAGGTGCGTCTTCCCGTCCTCGGGGGCCAGCTCGATGGCGCGCTTGAACTCCTCCACCGCCTTGCCGGCGTCGTCGATGCGCGCAAAGGCCAGGCCGAGCAGCGAGTGCACGACGGCGAGATCGGGGTAGTCGTGCTCGATCTCCTCGAGGTTCACGATGGCCTGCTGTGGCACGTCGGCGCCCTCGAGCCACTGCATCGCCTGCTCGATCTTCGGGCGCTGGCTCGCCGGCACCCCGGCGAAGGGGTCGCTGATCTGCTCCATCAGCCCGCGCGCGAGCTTCACCTCCGACGGGGTGGGGCCGCCGAGCACCGCCACGCGAATCGCGTTGACCGCCCCCTTGGTGTCGCCGGTGTGGAAGCGCGCCTTGGCCAGCGGCAGGGACCACCCCGGGCGATCCGGCGCCTTCTCCACCGCGCGCGCGAGCTCCGGCAGCGAGGCCTCGTAGCGCTCCGACTCGAGGAGCGCGAGGCCCAGGCGGTAGTGGAGCTCCGGCTCCTCGGGCTTTTGGGCCACCGCCTTCTGGAAGGCCTCCACCGCCGGGCCGGTGGCGTCGGAGGCGCGGGAGTAGAGCACCAGCCCTCTCTGGTACCAGGCGACCGCGTCGTCTCTTTGGGAGAGGCTCTCGAGGAACGCCTCGGCGTCGCCGGCCTTCACGTGCGCCTCGGCGAGGAGCCGGGCCAGCGTCAGATCGGTCGGGCTCTTCTCGAACAGGGGCAGCAGCAGCTTCACCGCCAGCGCGCCGTCGCCCTTCTGCAGCGCGACCTGGGCCTGCTCGCGCGGCGAGAGGGCGGGGCCCTGCGCGGCCGAGGTGGTGACGCAGGCCGAGAGGAGGAGCGTGGCGGCGAGCGAGGCGAGGCGCTGAGACGTCACTGAGCGCTTTCCTGCTGCGCCACCGGCACGGCACGGCCGATGCCCTCTTTGCCCGGCGCGGCGATCGCGGCGCTGGGGTCGCCGCCCCTGCCGCCCAGCGCCACCGACTGCTCGATGATCACGTCGCGGACGGCCTTGATCAGCCTCTCGCGATCGTCGCCGAAGGGCCTGACGTCGATCGGCTTGCCCACGCGCACGAAGATCGGCCCGGGCGAGATGTTCCACGAGTTCTTCGGCATCAGCTTCCCTGAGCCCTCGATGGTCACCGGGATGATCGGCACCCCGGCCTTGATGGCGATGGAGAAGGCGCCCTTCTTGAAGGGCAGCACCTCGCAGCGCTCGCTGCGGGTGCCCTCGGGGAAGGTGATGATGCTGACGCCGCCGCGGATCTGCGCCGCGCCGCGCTCGAGCGACGCCACCGCCTCCTTGCGGTTGCCGCGGTCGACGAAGACGAACTTCGCCCACTTCATGTACCAGCCGAGGAAGGGCACGTACTGGAGCGCCTTCTTCGCCACGAAGCGGACGTCGTGCGGCAGCGCCACGAACAGCACCGGGATGTCGATGGTCGACTGGTGATTGGAGACGAAGATGTACGGGCGATCGGGCTGGAGGTGCTCCAGGCCGTCGACCTCCAGCTTCGCGCCGCCGGCCCAGAGGAGCACCGGGGACCAGACCTTCTTCACCCACCACATCGAGGCCGAGGCGTTCATGCGAACGATCATCGCCCCCACCGCGAACCAGAAGATGGAGGGGGTCCAGACGAGGGCAACGAGGATGCAGAAGAGGTTCCGAATCATGGCGAGGTCTTGAGGAGCTCTTGAAAGGCCGGCTCGCCCGAAAGAAACGCAAAAGCGGGGTCGAGGGCAACCGTGTCGGCGCTCCAGGGGCCCTGCGAGGCCCGGGCTGCCTTCAAGTGGAGGATGGCGTCGGTGGCACGCCCCTGGGCGGCGGCCAGGCGGGCGAGCCCGTAGGGCCCGAAGGCGCTCTGGGGATGGTCGTGCTCCAATGCGTCGAAGGTGCCCTGGGCGTCGGAGAAGCGGCCCAGGGCGATCTGGCAGCTCCCCAACAGGTAGGCGGCGGCCACGTCGGCAGGCCTCTTGGCGCGCGCCGCCTCGGCCTCGCGCATGGCGTTCTCGGCGTCGTGGTCGCCGCCGCAG
>JBBIOE010000250.1:0-10444 GCA_037443525.1 Archangiaceae bacterium
CCGGCGCCGCCCGAGCCGTCGCGCGCGCCCTCGATCGCGTGCATCGCCGCCGGCGCCGCGGCGTTGGTGGGGGCGGGCGTGCTGGGCGGGCTGGGGCTCACTCAGGAGTCGGCGCTGGCCGCGCAGCTCTCGAACCCTCGCCCAGGCGCGCTCGACACCCGGCAGAGCTACGTCGATGCGGCCAGGACGCCGGCCCTGCTCGAGACGGCCTCCGTCGCCACGCTCGCCGCGGGCGCGGTGCTGGTGGGGCTCGGGGTGGTGCTGTGGCCCCGAAGTGGTGGCGCGGCGTCGAGCCCGGCCGTGGCGCTGGTGCCCACGGGAAGCGGCGTGGCGGTGGTGGGGGTGCTGCCGTGAGGCGCCTCCTCGTCGCGCTCTCGTGCGCGGGCGTCCTGGCCTGCACCACCTCTCTCGATCTGAACGCCGGCCGGGCCTACGCCTGCGCGCCCGACGCCGGAGACGACGAGGCGCAGTGTGGCAAGGACTTCCGCTGCGGCCTCGACGGGCTCTGCCACGGGAAGGGCGTCACCGCCGCCTACCCCTGCGCCAGCGCGAGCGACTGCGAGGGCGGGTGGGTCTGCGGCGTGGAGCACACCTGTCACGATCCGGCCGTGGCCGCCGCGTACGCCTGCCGCGACGCGACCGACTGCGCGGGCGGGTGGGCGTGCGGCCTGGAGGGCGTCTGCCACGATCCACGGGTGGCGGCGCCCTGGCTGTGCGACGGCGACGAGCGGTGCAGCGCGGGGTGGCGCTGCGGCTTCGCGGGCCGCTGCCTCGATCCCTCCGCCGAGGTGACCCAGGCCGCGGACCTGCCGGTGGGCTCGAGCGAGCTCGTCTCTCCCAAGCTCGAGGTGGCGCCCGAGGGCCCTACCGGCGCGACGGTCGCCGCGAGCTCGGTGAAGGACGAGGGGCGGCTGGCCCTGGAGGCGCAGCGCACGGTGGCGGTGGTGACCGCGGACGGCCGCGTCCTCTCGCTCTTGAGCTCGCCGCGCTACCCGTGGACGATGGTGCTCTCCCGCCTCGACGGGGGCAGCGGCGTCACCAGCGTGGCCACCGGCCGGGACCAGACGGTGATCGCCGCCGGCTCGAGCCTGGTCTCCATGTCGCCTGCCGGGGCGGTGCAGGTCCTGGCCACCGACGGCGGGGTGCTGAGCCAGCGGGGAAATGATCTCGCGCAGTGGGCCTTCGACCACGAGCGGGCGTGGATCCTCTCGCGCATGACGAGCTACCTGGCGACGCTGCCCTTCCCCTCGGAGGACTCGAGCGCCGACGTGGCGATCGGCCAGTGCAGCTTCCTCGCCACGGGGTCGGGGCTCTTCGTCGCGCCGACCGGGGCCAGCAGCGTCCAGGAGCTGATCGCGCTGGAGGCCGCGGGCTGGTCGCGCTCGAGCCCGGCGGCGCTCTCCAACGCCGACTGCTTCCGCTTCCCGTCCGTGACCTACAGCGACCTGCACCTGCGGCTCGGCGCTGAGAACGCGACCGGCACGGCCATCGTCGCGGTGGCCTACCGCACGATCCGGAACTTCGGTGGACCCATCGGCAACCGGCCGAGGGCGCCGCAGGAGGTCGTGGTGTTCGACTACACGGCCCTCGCCCACGCGCTGCCCCCGAGCCGCTGCACGCTGGACTCGACGCAGCAGTGCACGGGCGCGGGGCTGACGACGGTCTTCGGGCCCTGCCAGTCGCCCTGCAACGCGACCGAGACCCTGACCGACTTCCGGCCGCTGGCGCGTGGTTTCGACGTCTCGGTGGAGGTGGAGTGCACCTCGCCCACCTCGCAGCGCACGCTGTCGCTCCAGGCCTACCCGGGGAGCGCGCTCTGCCACGAGCCGGTGGAGCTGACGGGCAGGAGCTCGGCCTTCCACGATCGCCGGTCGCCGGGCTTCTCGGCGGCGAACCCGTCGTCGATGGCGCAGGTGGGGCGGCACGGGCAGCTGTGGACGGGCATGGTGCCGAGCCACCTCGAGCCGGTCTTCCTCGATCAGGCGCCGCTGGGCCTCGTGACGATGCAGGTGCCCGACGCGGGGCCCGTGCTCGCGCCGGTGGCCGAGTCGAGCTTCGCGGTGGCGCACCCGTCGCTGGGCTACGTGGCGGGTGTCCTGCCGGAGCCCAAGGTGGTGGCGGTGGTGGAGGGCTCGCAGAGCCTGGTGGTGACGGCGGAGCGGCGCGTGGTGTCGCTCGAGGTGGAGGCGGACGGAGGCACCATCGACTGGCCTCCGCCGGCGGCGTTCGAGATCGACGCGACCGCGGCGGGCTTCCAGGCGCCGGTGGTGGCGAAGCAGGTGCCGTCGCCGTTCTCCACCCAGTGGCTCCTGGTCTCGGCGGGCGACAGCCTCTACCAGGCGGAGGTCGCGGCCTCACGGGACGGCGGCGCGGCCGGCACGGCGCGGCTGCGCCTGGTGCCGCAGCCGAGCGTGGGCATCACCTCGTTCGCGCTGGCGAGCCCGGACGAGAGCGACGCCGGCGTGTCGGCGCGCGGCTACCTCACGACGCGGGCGGGCGTGTTCACCTTCGCGGTGAACAGGACGGCAGTGTGGAGCAGCCGCCCGGTCTCGGTGCCGCCGGGGGTGGCGGTGAAGGTCTGGTCGGAGGGCGGGCGCGGGCGACTCCTCTACGACGACGGCCGGGTGGTGAGCCTGCCGAGCAGCATTCCGCTGGCGGAGGCGGTGAGCGGCGGCGGCGCGACCGACGCGCTCTGGGCGTGCGGGCAGACCTACCTCTTGACGCCCAAGGGCGTGAGCCGGCTCGTCACGCACGCGGGCGGCGTGGGGAGCTGGGCCCCGGAGCCGCTGCCGGACAAGGGCGTGGTGGTGACCGAGGGCATCGAGCGCGGGCGGCTCTTCGCCGTCGACGGCGGGGTGATGGTCTTCAACCCGTTCGGAGGCGCGCTGCGGTTCTCCCCTCAGGGCGGCTGCCCGTAGCGGGGTTCCGCCGATGGCGGCGGACTGCTCGAAGCAATCGAGCGCTCCTCCCGTTCAGGGCGAGCGGTAGCCGGTGCCGCATCTCGGCCAACCCGCTGCCTTCTTCGGAGGGACGGCGGCCGCCTCGCCGCTACTTCGACGCGCCCGGCTTCGGCGCCCGGTCGGCCTTCGCCGGCGGAGGCGTGGGCGCGGCCTGCTTCTCGCCGCTCTTCGCCTTGCCGCGATGCACTGGGCACTGGGTTCCTTCCGGCACTTTCGCGCAGGTGCACTCGGACTCGGCGCCACCGCAGGCCACCGCCGTCTTGGCGCACTCGCACAGCGCCTCGCCCGGGTCGGCAGCGAACGTTGGACCGGCGAGGACGAGGACGGCGAGAGCCAGACGGAGGAGCGAGCGCATGCGGTACCAGGGAAGTGCCGGTGGGAGCCCGGGAGTTTCTCCGAAGGTTCGGGCGCCGACTCCCCCTCGCCCAAGCGCCTGAAACGAGGGGAAGCCCGAAAGCAATACGGCACCTGAGCCGCCAGGCGGCCGCTCCGGGAGCCGATTAGCTGTGCCGCATGTCCTTCGCGATTCGGGTGAGCGCGGTGGGTGGTCCGGAGCAGTTGCGGTGGGAGGCGGTGGAGGTGCCGCCGCCGGGCGAGGGCGAGGTGCAGCTGCGGCAGACCGCCATCGGCCTCAACTTCATCGACGTCTATTTCCGCACCGGGCTCTACCCGGCGCCGCTGCCGATGGTGCCCGGGCAGGAGGGCGCGGGAGAAGTGGTCGCGGTGGGCACAGGCGTCGCCGGCCTCGTGGTGGGAGATCGGGTCGCCTACCAGGGCCTGATGGGCGCCTACGCCGAAGTCCGCAACGCGAAGGCCGAGCGGCTGGTGAAGCTGCCGAAGGACGTCTCCGACACGTTGGCGGCGGCGGTGATGCTCAAAGGCATGACCGCCGAGTACCTGTTGCACCGCTGCCACCGGGTGCAGGCGGGAGAGACCATCGTCTTCCACGCGGCCGCGGGCGGCGTCGGTCAGCTCGCCTGCCAGTGGGCGAAGCAGCTGGGGGCGCGGGTGATCGGCACCGTGGGCAGCGAGGCCAAGGCGGCGATCGCCCGGCGACATGGCTGCGACGAGGTGGTGGTGCTGCCGGGCGAAGGCCTGGTGGCGAAGGTGAAGGCGCTCACCGGAGGGAATGGCGTGCCGGTGGTCTACGACTCGGTGGGCAAGGACACGCTGGCCCAGTCGCTCGACTGCCTGGCGCCGCGCGGGCTGCTGGTGAGCTTCGGGCAGTCGTCGGGGAAGCCGGCGCCCTTGGATCTGGGCTCCATCGGCGGAGCGCGCTCGCTCTACGTCACCCGGCCCTCGCTGCACGCCTACACCCACAGCCGCGAGGAGCTGCTCGAGAGCGCTCAGGCCCTCTTCGGAGTGCTCGCCTCCGGCGCGGTGAAGGTGGAAGCGCCGCGGACGTTCAGGCTGCGCGACGCCGCCGAGGCCCACCGCGCCCTCGAGGGGCGGCAGACCACCGGCAGCGTGGTGCTGGTGCCCTGACCCGCCTCCGCCGGCGCGACCAGCGTGGCCGCCGCTCCAACCTCGGCTCGGTCTTCATCGGGACCTGCACCGGTCGCGGCCGCTTCGAGGTCATCGCGTCCAACCAAGCGAGCGCGCGGGGGGCGGAAGCTCGTCTCTGTCCCTCAGTCCTTGCGGTCGGTGTGGGTGCGCTTCCACTCCAGACCGCCGGGCAGCTCGAGCGGACAGCTCTTCATCGTGAAGAGGTAGACCGCCGCCGCCGCCGCGAGCAGCAGCAGCACCAGCCCGCCGGTGCCGAGGCCGCTGCGCCGGCCGACCGGCAGCGTGCCGGCCTGGGCGGGACCTGAGCCGCGGCACTCCGCGCAGCGCGGCACCGTGCCCGAGACGTCGCACTTCGAGCAGAGCGGCCGCACGCAGCTCCCGCAGTACCCGATGACTCGCTTGCCGTGATCGGGGCAGGTGTCGGCCATGGCCATGGTCTAGCGAAAGTGCCGGGCGTGGTCGAACGGGGTGGGTGGCCCTCAATACGCCGCGCGCTCGAGCAGCGCCTGCACCTCGCCGTTGACGAGGTCGGGCCGCTCGACGGCGACGAAGTGCGTGCCCTCGGGGATGACGAGCAGGGACGCGCCCCGGATCTGGCTCGCCATGCGCACCGCCACGTGCGAGGGCGTCAACAGGTCCCGGGCGCCGCAGATGACCGCGGTGGGAATGTCGACCCGCGGCAAGACGTCCCAAGCGTCGTGCTCACCCAGCCCGCGCAGGGTGTCGGCGTAGAGGCCGAACTCGAGCCGGCCGTAGTGGTGCAACAGCTCGCCGAAGACCTCGCTGTCGAGGCTGTCGGCGAAGAGGCCCACGCGCTTGCCCAGGCCGATGAAGCCCTGCCAGCCGGTGAGGGCGCGGGCGGCGGCGTTGATTGGCGGGGCGCCGAGCCGCGCCGCGTGCAGCAGCATCGGCAGCACGCGTCCGACCAGGGGACCGGCGACGGTGTCGAGGATGCGGCCGGGCGAGCCGTTGAGGGCCGCGAAGGCCGCGAGGCGCGCGGGCGCGCGGCGGTAGAGCTCGAGCGCCACCTGCACGCCCATGCTCCACCCCACGAAGGCGGCCCGCTCGACGCCCCAGTGCGAGAGCAGCAGCTCGAGGTCGTCGACGTGGTCCACCACCCGCACCCGCGTGCGGTCGACGGGGACGCTCGAGCCGTGGAGCCCCCGGTAGTACCAGGAGAAGACCTGGTAGCGCGTCGCGAGCATGCCGGTGAGGTGGCGCCAGGCGTCGAAGGTGCCGCCCAGCCCGTTGCAGAGGACGACCGGCTTGCCTCGACCCGTCACCTGGAAGACGAGGCGCTGGCCGCGCGGCGTGGTGAAGGTGCCGGTGTGGATGGTGGCTGGTTTCGAGCGCATCGTCGTGCGGCTGACCTCGAGCGAGGTCTCCAGTCTACCCGCCGTCTCGGGTCCGACGCGCCGGCCGTCTGGCGATGAGCGCGTCCGGACGAATCTCGGGAGCCAAGCACCTGCTACGCTCCGCCGACGGTGCGAAGACTTCGGCCGCTGGTCTCGAGCCTCGTCGCGATGGGCTGTCCGGCCCCGGTCACGCCGCCTCCGCCGGAGGTGGACGCCGGCGTCCCCGCCTTCACGCTGAACGCGCCCGCGCCGCCGAGGCTCGGTCCGTGCGCCAAGGGCTGGCGCGAGCAGGTCCTGGACGGCGGCGACGAGCGCTGGTGCGAGCCCTGGCCAGAGGGGGGCCGCCAGAGCTGCGCCTCGCCCGCGTTCGTCCACTTCCCCGGCGAGCCGGGCTGCGCCCGCCTGGGCAGCGCGTGCCCCTCGGGCGAGTGGCCGGAGGGGCTCCCCGACGCCTCGGTGCTCTACGTCCGCGCCGGGGCGGGTGACGGCGGCGTGGGCTCGACGAGCGCGCCCTTCGGCACCATCGCCGAGGCGCTGGCCGTCGCTCCCGCGGGCAGCGTGGTCGCGCTGGGCGCGGGCACCTTCGACGAGGCCGTGCGCCTGAAGGCCGGCGTCACCCTGTGGGGCGCGTGCGTCGAGGGGACGGTGGTGACGAGCTCCACGCCGAGCGAGAGCGCGGGCGTGCTCACCCCTTTGGGCAAAGGCACGGCGGCGAGGAACCTCACCGTGAGCGGCCGGCGGCCGGGCGTGTGGGTCGGCGCGGGCGCGTCGATTCACCTCGAGGACGTGCTCGTCGACGGCGCCACCTTCGGCGGGTGGATCCTGGTGAGCGGCGGCGCCGGCAGCGCGCAGGGGCTGGTGATCCGCGACACCCGCAGCCGCGAGCGCGACCTCAAGTTCGGTCAGGCGCTCCACCTGGAGGGGGCAGGCGCGGTCGAGGTGCGCCGGGCGGTCTTCGAGAAGAACCGGGACATCGGCGCTTCCTCCTCCTCCGGCTCGGCGCGCCTCGAGCTCACCGACGTGGCCATCCTCGACACCGACAGCCGCGAGCTCGACGGCGTGAACGGGCGCGGGCTCAACCTCCAGGGTGGCGCCACGGCGACGCTCACCCGGGTGATCTTCGAGCGGCACCGCGACTTCGCGCTGGTGGTGCAGGGCGGCGGCAGCGCGCTCACCGGCACCGACGTGGTGCTCCGCGACACCACCGGCCTCGCGAGCACGGGAGCCTTCGGGCGCGGCGTGGACGTGCAGGCGGGCAGCCGGATTTCTCTCAGCCGCGCGCTGGTGGAGCGCAGCCGCGAGGTGGGCGTCTTCGTCGGCGAGCCGGGCGCCGTGGCCGAGCTCACCGACGTGGTGGTGCGGGACACCGACTCGCAGGCGTCGGACGGGACCTTCGGCCGGGGGCTCCACGCGCAGGACGGCGCCCAGGTGACGGTGACGCGCGGCCGCTTCTCCCGCAATCGAGAGGCGGGCGTGTTCGCCGATGGCGCCGGCACCCGGCTGACCCTCGCCGACCTCGTCATCGAGGACACCGTCGGGCGGGCGCAAGACGCGACCGCGGGCGCGGGCCTCACCGTGCAGGCCGGAGCGGGCGTGGAGCTGACCCGGGCCGTGCTCTCCCGGAACCGCCGTGGCGGCGTCTTCGCGATGGAGCCGGGCTCCTGGGCGCGCCTGGTCGACCTGGCCGTGCTCGACACCCGGGTCGAGGACTGCGCCGCGACGACCTGCGCGGCCCTCCCCTTCGGCACCGGGCTGGGCTCGTACCAGGGCGCGGCGATCGAGCTGCGCCGCTTCCTCGTCTCGAAGAGCGCGCTCTGCGGGCTGCAGCCGGCGGAGGGCGGCACCCTGGTCGCCGAGGAGGGGGAGGTGCGTGGCAACGCCATCGGGGCCTGCGTGACCGATTCGAGCTTCGACGTGGGGCAGATCTCCAACCGCGTCGACTACGTCGACAACGGCCTTCGCCTCGACAGCCGGGCGCTGCCCCTGCCGAAGTCGCTGACGTCGCGCTGAGCGCACGCCTCGGATGGCCCCGCGGGCCGCGTGCTCGATCGTGATTGATGAGAGTCAATCTCGGGCGAGGGGTCGGGGCGGGGTCCGGGGCAAGTCGGGCAAACCAGAGAAGTGAATTCGCTTGATGCGGGTCAATGACTTTGGACAAGGCATTAGTGAGTCTAACCGGAGTGGGGGTTCCTCCTTTCTCTCTTGATGGCCGGCGGCTGGTGTCCGTGCTCGAGCGGCACACGCCGGTGAACGGGCAGCTGCGCCAGGCGGCGTTGACCCTCGCGGGCGCGAGCTCGAGCGCGAGCGTCGAGGCGGCGGCGGCGGTGCTGGCGCGCTCGCTCTGGCTCTTCCTCGGGGCGCAGGCGCTCCCGGTCCTGACGGAGCTCGACGAGGCGACCCAGGGCGCCTACCAGCTCAGTCCCCGCAACCAGGCGGTGCCCATCGTCGAGCAGTCGTCGCTGGTGCGCGTGCGCAACGCGGCCATGGCGCTGTCGGACCGCTTCGGCTTCCGCCCGATGCAGCGCACCCGCTTCGCCACCGTGGCCTCGGAGCTGACGCGCAACGTGTTGGCCTACGCGGGACACGGCGAGGCCCTCTTCACCGTGCTCACCGGGGCCCGCCTGGGCGTGACGCTCACCGTGGTGGACTCCGGGCCGGGCATCGCCGACGTCGAGCTGGTCTTCTCCGGTGACTACCGCTCCAAGACCGGGCTCGGCATGGGCCTGCGCGGCGCGCGCGCGGTCTCCGACGAGCTCACGGTCGAGTCCACGCCCGGGCAGGGGACGGTGGTGACGGCCACCTTCCTCTGCGCCAGCGGACCATCGCAGCGCCTCGCAGCCCCCTGAGCCCACCCATGCCTCCCATCGCACCGCCCGTCCCCGCCGGGGGACTCTCCCTCGACGCTTCCGAGGTCGAGCGCCGCAAGGCGTTCCTCTCCATCACCGCCGAGGACGAGCGCCGCATCGCCGGGCACACCGAGTTCCTGAGCGCCGCCGCGCGGAAGATCGCCGATCGCTTCTACGAGCACCTCGGGCGCTTCCCCGAGACGGCGGGCTTCGTCCAGGGGCGGGTCGAGCAGCTCAAGCGCACCCAGGCGGCCTACTTCCAGCAGCTGGTGGAGGGCCGCATCGACACCGCCTACGCCGAGGTGCGGGCGCACGTCGGGCGGGTGCACGAGCGCATCGGGCTCGCGCCCAAGTGGTACCTGGGCGCCTTCCACCTCTACGCCCAGGAGGCGGCGGGGCTCCTCAAGGCGAGCGAGCTGGGCCAGAAGGACCCCCACGCCGCCTGGGACGTGATGCTCTCGCTGCTCAAGTCGATCTTCTTCGACGTGGGCGTGACCATCGACGTGTACATCGACGCCCTGCTCCGCACGACCAAGGCCCAGGAGGAGGCGCTGCGCGAGCTGTCTGCCCCGGTCATCGAGGTGTGGGACCAGGTGCTGGTGCTGCCCCTGGTGGGCACCATGGACACGCGCCGGGCCCAGGAGGTCAGCGAGTCGCTCTTGCCCGCGGTGGTCGAGAAGCGCGCGCGGGTCGTCATCATCGACATCACCGGCCTGCCGGTCATGGACACCTCGACCGCCCACCACCTCTTCAACGCGGCGCGGGCGGTGGAGCTGCTCGGCGCCACCACCATCATCACCGGGGTGCGGCCGGCCATCGCCCAGACCATCGTGGGCCTGGGCCTCGAGACCTCCGCGCTGCGCACCCAGGCCCGCCTCGCCGACGGGCTGCGGGTGGCCCTGGAGATGACCGGGCGGACGGTGATCGAGCGCGACCGGCGCGCCAAGCCGGTCTCGGCGCCGGCCCGGGCGGAGCAGGAGGCCTGAAGGTGAACCGCATTCCGGTCTTGAGGGCGCGCGACGTGCTCCTGGTGTCGGTGCAGACCGACCTCGACGACCAGCTCGTCCAGTCGCTGCAGGAGGACGTGCTCGCCACCCTCGACAAGCGCCCGGCCCGGGGGGTGGTCATCGACGTCTCCTCGGTGAGCGTGGTCGACACGTTCACCGCGCGGGCCATCGCCCAGACCGCGCAGATGGCGCAGCTGATGGGCGCGAGCACGGTGGTGTCGGGGCTGCAGCCGGCGGTGGTGATGACGCTGACCGAGATGGGCTTCACCGCGCGGGGGTTCATGACCGCGCTCGACATCGACGGCGCGCTCGACGCCCTCGAGGAGCAGCACGGGCGTGCCTGAGCGGTCGGAGCACTCGAGCACCGTGATCGTCTCCAGCTCGGCCAGCGCGGCCGAGGCGCGGGCGGAGGTGCGGCGGCTGTTCCCGCTCTTGGGCGGGCCGGAGACCTTCGTGGAGGAGGCCGCGGTCTGCGTCAGCGAGCTGGTGGAGAACGTGGCGCGTCACGGCGGGCGCTTCGGCCGGGTGCGGGTGTCGATCGATCTCGCCACCGGCCTCGCCGAGCTCGTCGCCGAGGACGACGGGCCGGGCTTCGGCGCCGTGCCGGAGGTGGGCGCCGCGCGCGGGCTGGGGCAGGGGCTGGCCGCGGTCGCGCGGTTGATGGACTCGCTGGAGATCAGCGTCGCCGCCGAGGGGTGGCGCGGCGCGCGGGTGTGCGCCAGGCGCTGGCCTCACTCCGAGCCCTCGCTGCCGAGGGTGGCGCGAAAAAC
>JBBIOE010000251.1:0-10197 GCA_037443525.1 Archangiaceae bacterium
ACCGATACCGCGGCGCCCGACGGACGGGAGACGTGGCACGCGTGGCTCGGTGAGCGCATGAAAGGCACGAAGGCAGGGACCGAGGTCCCTCGCAATGGGCGGTGAAGCACGGAGGTGCTGCCGCGAAGGTCGACCACCTGACCTCCTGCCGGTTGAATCAACAGCCGCCTGCGTCATGCGAGGCGGCACAGGCTCCCGGACGACGTGGAACCGCTGTGGGTTCCACCCGGAAGCTCCCGTCAAAACCTTGAATGCGCGGACGTTTTCACGGAATGCCGTGAAAAGTAAAGCTCGACCGTCGGAAAGGAACGGCTAGGCCTCGGCGCGCTTAATCTCCGGCCGAGGGGGCCGGGCGCGGGTCTGGAGCCTGAGGGCGGACCAGGCGGGGTCGAGGACCAGCTTCTTGGTGTCGGTGAGGCCCATCTCCAGCGCGGCGAGGCGAACGAACTCCTCGGTCGGGTGGTGCACGGTGTCGCCGGTCTCCGGGTAGGCGACCCACAGGGCGCCGGTGACGGAGAGCTTGCGGGCGAGCTGAGGGAGCTTCTCGACGAGCTCGGTCTTCTTCTGGGTGAAGAAGATGACGACGTCGAGGCCGAGGCGGGAGTCGTCGAGGAGGCAGGCGCCCTCGGGGAGCGGGAGGAGCGCCTCGAGGAAGCCGGCGGGCGGGTTCAAGACGCTCACGTTCATTCCGGGGCGAATGCCGAGGAGGGAGCTGAGCTGGGCGATGAGGAGCGGTCCACCGAAGCTCATCGACGGACCTCGAAGCCCACGAAGCGTTCGGTGCCGCCCACGTCGGTGACGGTGACGGCCTCGACGCGGGCTTCCTCCGGGCCACGCTTTGACCAGGAGATGAAGCGCCCGACGGTGGCCGCGTCGCCCTCGACGACGGCCTCGACATCGCCGTTGGGGAGGTTGCGGACCCACCCCTTCACACCGAGTTTGAGTGCCGCCTCCCGCGCGGTGGCGCGATAGGAGACGCCCTGGACCAGCCCTCGAATGCGAAGATGAACGCGACGCATCGCCACGAGTGAGGAATAGCACGTTGAGACGAGTGGTGGACGAGGAAGCACTCGCGGAGCGGCTCGCGCCGGACGTACGACGCGAGCGCGGCGCCTACTTCACGCCGCGTACGGTGGTGGAGCTGGCCTTGGGGCTGGTCGCTCCGTACGTACCGGCGCGTGGGAAGGTCGCCATCGTGGACCCGGCGTGTGGTGCGGGGGCATTCCTGGCGGCGGCCGAGGCGCGGTGGCCGCGGGCAGCGCTGGTGGGCGTGGAGCTCGAGACCGGGTCCGCGAAGGAGTGCCGGGCGCGGGTGCCTCGGGCGAACCTCGTGGAGGGAGACGCGCTGGCGGGCACGGCCCTCGACGAGGCGCTGGCGACGATTCCAGGCGGTGCGTTCGAGGTGTGGGTCGGGAACCCTCCGTACAACGGGACGTCGCCCTTGCTGAAGGACGAGCGGGCGCTCGCGCGGGCGCTGAGCTTCGGCCCGCCGGGGCTCGAGCTTCCCAGCGGGCGCAGTCTCAGGGAGGACTTCGTGTTCTTCCTCTTGCGGGCGTCGCAGCGGCTCGAGGGGAGGAAGGGGGCGCTGGCGTTCGTGACGAGCGCGACGCTGCTCGACGCGTTCCTCTACGCGCCGATTCGCAGGGCGCTCTTGTCGCGGCTGGCGCTGCGGGAGGTGGTGGACCTCGGGAGCGGCGTCTTTCGAGGCACGCGCGTGCGGACCTGCGTGACGGTGTGGACGTCGGGCGACGCCGGGAAGGCGCGGCCGAGGTTTCAACGCGGCACGGTGAGCGAGCGGTTCCGTCCCCAGGAGCCCGCGCTCGAGTTCAGGCCGCCGCCCGCGGAGGCCGCGGCGCTGGAAGCGAAATGGCGCGCTCAAGGCGAGCCGCTCACCTCGCTGGTGCCGGTGAGCTTCCCCGGGTTGAAGACGCGCTTCGACGAGCTGTTGGTGGATGACGACGCCCAGCGACTGTTCGAGCGGGTGAGCGCGTTCCTCGCGTGCGGTGAGAGCGAGGTGGCGACGTTCGCGAGGAAGTGGCGGATCGATGGCTCGCTCGTGCCGAAGCTCCGCGCCACGAGGGCGTTCGGCGTCGAGGCCGTGGCGAACCGCGGGCACGTGCGGCGCTTCCTGCGGTACCGGGGGCCGCTGCCGATGGGCGCCGCGGCGTACTGCTACGTCGATCGACGGCTCATTCCCCGCGGCGATCACCGCTTCCGCGGCGAGTACGATCCGCACGCGCACCCGGTGAAGCTGGTGTTCAACGTGCACGAGCTGCCGCTGTCGGCGCGCGTCCTCGATGAGCCGGGGTGCGTGACGGCCTACCGGCACTCGCGGTTCGCCCCGCTGATGGTGCCACGGTGGATTCGTGACGAAGGCCTTGGGGCCGCGCGGCGCGGCGAGGCGCTCGGGCCGCTGGTGCCGAACCTGTCGGCGCGCGGGCTCGAGTGGGCGAAGGAGCTGGGCGGGCCGCGGAAGGTGTTCGAGGCGATCGCCCGGTTCATGACGTCGCGCAAGGTGCAGGACGTGTGGGCGCCAGCGTACGGCGCATCGCGAGTCGTGGCCGTGCCATTCGCCGGGGGATGATCGGCCCAAGCCCCTCTTGGCGCCTTCGGGCCATCGTCGTCGAGATGGCTACGGAGCGAGCGTAGGCAGCGACGACACGATTCTCAGCGGCACGAACGTTCCGCTGGGTTCAGGTCGCCGCTCCCACCAGTAGGCACCACCACGCTTCAGTGCCTGGATGTTCGCGACACCCTCGATCTTCATCTCCCGGCGGCGGCCGGCGAGGTTTCCAGAGCTGCTCGCTGCAACCAGCGCGAACACGAGCCGACCATCCATCGCTTGGTAAGCCGGCAGGAAGAAGTAGGGGTACGACCCCTGCGTCCAGGTGAGTCGGTAGTCGTCGCCCTGCTGGACCACGAGGGGCGGCGCCGAGAAGAGCGCTCCGTCGAGGGGCTTGTCCGTCAACGCGAAGCCCGGACCGAAGCGCCAACCGAGAGCGACGCACCCGCCAAGAAGCAGCGCGGCGATCAGGCCGCCAGCGAAGGGGGTCCTGGTCACGGCGAAACCTCGTCGTCCCTCAGTGCCGCCGGTACCATCGACTCGACGAGGATCCGCATCTTCAAGGTCCACTGGAGGGGCATGGGTCACCTCGCGATGGGGGGCGGGGCCGGCGGCAGTATCGAAGTGCGTCTGGTTGGCAGCAAGTGGCCCAGCCCCGCGGCTCAGACGTAGCCGAGCCGGCGCCTGATGCCCCACTCGATGCCGAGCACGGCGACGGCGAGGGTGAGCCAGTACCAGCGGTCCCAGATCGGCTGATCCTTCGAGCGGCCGACCTCGACCAGCGGCGGTTGCGCCAGCGGGACGTCGGAGAGCGCGAAGGAAGGCGAGGAGAAGGCCTTCCCTCCTCCGGCCTTGGCGATGGCCTCGAGGAGCGACGTGTTCACGCGCGCGTCGGCGAGCTCGGGGCCCACCGCCCGCACGGCCACCGCGTCGGAGCTCTCGCCGAGCACCTGCTCGCCCTTCACCGCCCGCGCGACCAGCTTGTAGGCGCCCGGCGGCGTCGAGGTGAACTCCACGCGCACGGTGCCGTCCGGCCCCGCGGCGAGCTGCTGGGTGGCGACCACCTTCCCGTCGTCGGCGCTGATGAGCTGCACGGTCACCGCCGCGCCCGGCGCGGGCTGGTAGTCGGGCGTGCGCGCGACCACCACGGCGGTCACCGGGTGCCCCGGCTCGACGCCCGGCGGGTCGGCGGTGATGGAGAGCGACGTGAGGTCGGGGTCGCGCACCAGCCAGCGGATGGCGTTGCCCCAGAAGCGCTCCCAGGTGCGCTGCTGCGCGCCCTCGGCGTGCGCGGTGAAGGCCCAGTGCCAGGTGCCGTCGGTGGCCAGCGCCATCACCCGGCCGCGCCCGTGCTCCCAGATGGCGAGGAGCGGCGCCCCCTGCCCGGCCACCTGCGTCGTGGGGTGCTCGAGCAGCACCGTGGCGCCCGGCTTCGGGCGCACGAGGTTCAGACCGGGGATCTCCGGGAGCGCGTCCCAGGCGGCGTCGGTGGTGAGCCCGCCGGCGCCCACGGCGGTGATGGGGTGGCGCTGGCCGTCGGGCGTGAGGCGGGGGCGGAAGTTGGCGACGTCGGCCGAGCCCGCCGCCTCGACCGGCAGCACGGCGGCGAAGGGATCGTTTCGAGTGCGCGCCTCGCCGAAGGTGCGATCGCCTCCGAGGAAGGCGAGCGCGCCGCCGTTGAGCACGTAGCGGCGGATGTCGTCCTGGTAGCCGGAGAGCCCGACCGCCATGTCGTCGCTGCCGAAGTTCACCATCACCACGAGGTCGAAGGTGTTGATCTTGTCGCGGAAGATCTCGTCGCGCGGGAAGGGAATGAGCGAGAGCTCGTGCTCCGAGCCGCTCTCGTCGGCGTTGCTGCGCAAGATGTAGAAGCTGATGAGCTCGATGTTGGCGTCGGCCCGCAAGAGCCCGCGCAGGAAGCGCTCGTCCCAGGTCGGCCGCCCCGCAACCAAGAGCACCCGCACGCGATCGCGGATCACCTTGAGCGCGAAGGAGCGGGTGTTGTTCTCCGCCACCGCCTCGTCGGGGAAGACGGGCATCGAGGCGGTGTAAACGAAGCGGCCGGTCTGGTCGGGCTGGAAGGTGAAGGAGACCACGCGCATGTCGTCATCGGACTCGAAGAGCACCGTCTTGGTGCCGACGGTCTGGCCCTCGCGGCGCAGCACGACCGGCACCGACTGGCCCTTGAAGCCGCGGGCGTGCAGCTCGACCTCGGCGGTGACCGAGTTCCGCACGAAGGCGAAGTCGTCGACCTTGATGGCGTCGATGGACAGGTCCTTCAGGTCGCCCTGCCCTACCGCCGCCGTCGACACCGGCACGCCGAGATCGGCGAGGAGCCGCCTGGCCTGCGAGGTGAGCCCCTGCCCGAGCTCGGCGTTGTCGGCGCCGTCGGAGAAGACGAGCACGCCGGCGAGCTTGCGGGTGCCGGCGCCGCCGCTGGCGGCCACGTTGCGCAGCGCGCCGAGCACGTCGGTGCGGCCGGCGAGCGGTGGCTGGCCGCGAAGCTGCGAGGGGCTCATCGGCGCGAGCTCGGGATCGAACCCCACGAGCTCGAAGGCGTAGCGATCCTTGAGCGCGTCCATCTGCGGCGCGAGCGCCTCGAGCGCGTCGGCCACGGCCTGGGTGCGGGTGGGCCCTCCGGGACGGGTGCCGAAGCCCATCGACGCGGAGCGATCGACCAGGACCGCGACCCGGTTCTTCACCCGCGCGACCTGGAGGTGGCGAACGCCCGGCTCGGAGAGGAACGCGATGGCGAAGGCGGCGGCGAGGCCGCGCAGCGTCCACAGCATCCAGCGGCTGCGCCTGGCCGGCTCGCGGCGGACCCCGTAGCCCGCGAGGAAGCTCCCGAAGAGGACGAAGGCGATCAGCGCTCCCAGCGCCCAAGCCGGCAGCGGCGAGAGGCTGATGAGCTTCCACGCGTCGTGGGCGGCAGGCTCCACGGCGTCAGCGCCTCCGGTCCATGATGTGCTTCATGTGGACGGCGTCGTCCTTGTAGTCGAGGCAGGTCGCGTACATGACGACGTTCACGGCGACGCGGGTGGCGAGCTCGCGCTGGCGCTCTCCACCGGGCGAGACCTCGAACTCGTAGCCTCCGCCCTCGTCGCGGGAGAGGGCGCCCAGCACGTCGTTCTGCGAGTAGAGCACCGCGGCCCGCGGCCCGAGGAGCGCGGCGTCGAGGCTGGGCTTCTCGAAGACGCGGCCCGGCGCCGAGTCGAGGAGATAGAAGGTCTTGAACAGCACGTGCTGCGGCTGCACCGTGTTGAGCGGCGCGCGGGGGAGCACGCGGGCCATTTCGCGGCGGAAGCTGACGTCGAAGCCCGAGCCCTGCGAGCCGTCGTTGGCGTCGGCGAAGAGGAAGCCTCCGAAGGTGAGGAAGCGCCTCAAGTTCTCGACCTCGCGATCGGTGAAGGGCAGAAGCTCCTGGTCCGACGAGAGGTAGAGGAAGGGGTGCTCGAAGAGCCGGGGGCTGTCGAGGGGGATGGCGCGGGCCTCGAGCGAGACTTCGATCGAGGTGCGGCGCTGCACTTCCCAGGCGAGGCGGCGCAGGCCCGTGGCGCGGACGTCCCAGCGGCCGGAGTGCATGGCCACGGCGGGGATGAAGAGCGACGCGTCACCGAAGGCGCGGGCGGCGAGGGGCGCGCCGGCGGCGGCGGCCAACAGGGCTCGACGGGTCAGGCGAACGGCAGGCGAAGGGCTGTCTCGTCGGCTGGGCATCGCGTGGGCCCCCGCGTGGATGCGGGCACTCAGACCGGATATAGCCGGGCCATGTCGAAGAGCGGGAAAAAGCCGCAGGAGACGCGTACGGCGAGGTCGTTGTTGCGAGCGGCTTTCGAGGCGTGGGAGGCCGGCGACGTCATGACCGTGCGGCGGTTTGCGCGGGACGTGCTCGCGGGCAAGCGCGGCGGCGACGACGACCACGAGGCGTTGGACCTGGCGAAGCTGCTCTCGCTGGAGAGCGTGCCGGTGGAAGGAACTCCCGAGGCGGTGGCGCAGCACCTGCTCGCGCGTACGTCGATTCCGCCCAAGGCCTACGCGTTCGCGGTGGCGGCGTTGGCGGTCTTCCTCGGGCTGTTGTCGTTGGCGGTGTTTCGCTACGCGGGGTGACGGGTGGAGTCGCTGCTCCGCATCATCGAGCCCTACCAGCACCTCGACCCGGCCGGTTGGGTGGGGGTGTACCGCTCGGTGCCGGCGCCCATCGGGGCCGCCTGCGCTCTCCTGGGCGTGCTGATGATGATCTGGGGGAACGGGCACCTGTTCCGCATGGTCTCGGTGCCTCTGGGCGCGTTCATTGGGGCCGCGTGGACGGCGCCGCTGTTGGCGCGGTTCGGTCTCTCGCAGAACCCGGCGCAGCTCACGCTGGTGGCGACGATCGCGCTGGCGTTGGCGGGGGGGCTCTTTCCGCCCGCGGTGGTGTTCCTGGCCTTCGGGGCGCCGCTGGGGCTGTTGGGCGGGCAGTTGGTCGGGCCGAATGACTGGTTGCTCGGCTTCGCGCCGGGCTTCCTGGTGGGCGGCGCCCTGGGCGTGGTGTTCCTGCGCGAGGTGTCGAGCGTGGTGGCGGCGGCCTTCGGCGCGTGGTTGTTCGTGTTGGGGCTGATGGCCGCGATGGGGAGCGCGGCGGGGGTGGTGGTCTTCTTGGCGAACAACCCGATCCCCACCGTGTCGGCGATGGGCTGCTTCGCGCTGGCGAGCGCGGTGTACCAGATCTTCGTGAGTCCCTCGCCGGAGGAGCGGGAGCGCCTGGCGCAGGAGCGCTTCCAGAAGAAGAAGCGCGAGGCCGAGAACCGCGAGCTGGAGCGGCGGTGGACGACGAAGACCGACCGCAGGAAGTGATGCCAAGGCCCGGCGGATTCTGGTAGCAGCGGCGGCCCATGGCATCCCGGGCGACGGACGCGGCGGAGAAGAGCGGTGGTGAGGCCGAGGCGTGGCAGGCGCCGAAGCCGTTGTCGCGGCTCTCCATCGGCATGGCGGTGGGCGCGGTACTGGTCTTGAACCTGCCGATGCTCCACTACTTCCTCTTCCGCGGCGCGCCCAAGGCGCCGGTGTCGATTCCCTTCCAGGACGACTACTCGCGGCCGGAGACGGTGGCCGAGAACTACTGGAGCTCGGGCGGGCTGTGGCACGTCGAGGCGGGGCAGCTGGTCTCGCCGGGCGTGAAGAACAACCCCTTGTGGCTGAAGGCCAAGCTGCCGCGCGACGTGGCGGTAGAGTTCGACGCGCGCTCGCAGTCACCCGAGGGCGACGTGAAGTGCGAGATCTTCGGCGACGGCGTCGATCACGCGTCGGGCTACGTCTTGATTCACGGCGGGTGGAACAACTCGCTGTCGATCATCTCGCGGCTCGACGAGCACGGCGCGGCGGTGCCGGCGACGCCGAGCGGCCCCTTCGCGGCGGACGCGCGGGTGCGGGTGGAGCAGCGGGGTGTTCCGGTGCAGCAGGGAAAGTCGACGCACTGGCGCATCGAGCGAAAGGGCGCGCGCATCACCTGGTTCCTCGACGGCGCCGAGTACATGCACTTCGACGACCCCGTGCCGCTGGAGGGCTCGGGGCACGATCGCTTCGGCTTCTCGTCGTGGGAGGCCCAGCTCTACTTCGACAACCTGAAGATCACGCCGCTGTAGCGAGGCGACGGGAACGGCAGCTCACGGCATCTCGGTGTGCCCCTGCTTCCGCAGGAAGGTGGGGATGTCGTACTGGTCCTCGTCGAAGGAGAGGTTCGGCTCGCGGGCGACGGCGACGCGGGGCGAGACGACGCGCTGCTCTCCGGAGAGGGTGCGCAGGCCCGACTTGGAGGAGCTGGGCACGAGGGTGGCGACCTCCTCGCGCACCACGGGGGCGGGCGCGGCGGCGGGCAGGCCGTGGATCGGGGTGGCCATCGGCGGGACCAGCGCGGAGACGGCGGGCTGCGCGCCGGTGGTGGCGCGCGGGATGAGCGGCACCTGCACCTGGGGCCGGTAGTCCTGCTGGGGGGCGACGCGGGCCTTCTGCTCGCGGGCCACGAAGCCGGTGGCGATGACGGTGATCTTCACCTCGTCGCTGACGTTCTCGTCGACGAGCGAGCCGAAGATGATGTTCGCCTCGGGATCGGCGGACTCCTGCGCGATGGAGATCGCCTCGTGGATCTCCTGCAGGGTGATGTCGCGGCCGGCGGTGATGTTGATGAGGAGGCCGCGGGCGCCGTCGATGGTGACCTCCTCGAGCAGCGGGCTGGAGACGGCCTGCTCCATGGCGCGCAGGGCGCGCTTCTCGCCCGAGGCGCGGCCGGTGCCCATGAGCGCGAGGCCCTGCTCGCCCATGATGGTCTTCACGTCGGCGAAGTCGACGTTGATGTAGCCGTGGTACTGGATGAGGTCGGAGATGCCCTGCACGGCGTTGAGGAGCACCTCGTCGGCCTTCTTGAAGGACTCGAGGAGCGGCAGGGGCTCGGTCTGCAGCGTGAGCAGGCGCTGGTTGGGAATGGTGATCAGGGTGTCGACGCAGGCCTTCAAGGCGGAGAGGCCCTGCTCGGCGGCCTTGCGGCGGCGGTTGCCCTCGAAGAGGAAGGGCTTGGTGACGACGCCGACGGTGAGGGCGCCCAGGCTGCGCGCGATGTCGGCGACCACGGGGGCCGCGCCGGTGCCGGTGCCGCCGCCCATGCCGGCGGTGACGAAGACCATGTCGGCGCCCTCGAGCAGCGCGGCGATCTCCTCGCGCGACTCGGTGGCGGCCTGGCAGCCCATCTCCGGGTTGGCGCCGGCGCCGAGGCCGCGGGTGAGCTCCTTGCCGATCTGGAGGCGGGCGGGCGCCTTGTTGGCGGCCAGCGCCTGGATGTCGGTGTTGAGCGCGATGAAGTCCACGCGCTCGAGGCCGGAGGCGATCATCGTGTTGATGGCGTTGCAGCCAGCGCCGCCGACGCCCACCACCTTGATCTTCGCGGTCTGCTTGCTCTGCTCGAACTCGTTCATGGTTTCCTCGAGAAGTCGTGGGCGACCCTTTGACTTTGGCCCGACCGGATCGCCTCGCAAGTTTTCAGCTACGGACCTGTAGCAGGGTGTGTGCGCCCGAAGCTCCGTCGAGGGCACCCTTCGACGGGCTCAGGGTGAACGGAGGCTAGAAGACCTCCTGGAGCCACTCGCCCATGCGGCGCTTCACCTTCTTGAAGACGTTCTCCTCGCGGATGCGGAACATGCGGCGGTCCTGGTGCCGCGCGCCGTAGACGACGAGGCCGACGCCGGTGGCGTAGACGGGGCTCTTCACCACGTCGACGAGGCCACCGATGCCGGCGGGGACGCCGCGGCGCACGGGGACGCCCATGATCTCCTCGGCGAGATCGGTCATGCCGGGGAGCAGCGTGGAGCCGCCGGTGATGACCACGCCCGAGGTGAGGAGCTCGGCGAAGCCGTTGCGCTCGACCTCGTGGTGCACGAGCTGGAAGATCTCCTCGACGCGGGGCTCGAGGATCTCGGAGAGGATCTGCCGGCCCATGACGCGGGGCTCGCGACCGCCGACGCTGGGGACCTCGATCATCTCTGCCTTGTCGACCTTGGCGGTCAGCGCGCAGCCGTAGCGCTGCTTGATGCGCTCGGCCTGCTCCATCGGGGTGCGCAGGCCCACGGCGACGTCGTTGGTGAGGTTGTTGCCGCCGAGCGCGATGACGG
>JBBIOE010000252.1:0-10156 GCA_037443525.1 Archangiaceae bacterium
CGCCCGCGGCGCGCCGGCGGGCGCCCTCATCGGCGCCGGTGGGGGAGGTGGGGGCGGGCCCGCCGAGACGGCCTGCGCCATGGGCTTCGCCGGCATCGGTCGCGACGACTTCTTCCTCTTCTTCTCGCGCTCGCCGACGGCCGTGCCACCCTTGGGGGAAGGCGCGCTCACGCTCACCGCGTCGTCGTAGCCCGCGAAGAGCTCGTCCAGCCCGGCGGGGGGCTCACGCCAGCCCGAGCGCGGCGTGGGGGGCTGCGTCCGGCCGATCTTGAGCGCCTTGAGCTCCGGCACGTCGGTGCGCCGGGCGAGCGACGCGGTGGAGAGGCTCAGCTTCACCTGGGTCCAGTCCTCGCCGGTGCTCTGACCGACGACCGCGCGCATGCGCAAGCTCCCGCCGCCCAGCCCCTTGTCGAGCTGCAGCGCGTAGCCCGGCGCCCAGCGCGCACCCGGCACCTGGTACTCGAGCGCGAGCTCCACCGGGGCCGCGACGGGCTCGGACAACGTCACCACCGCCGAGCGCATCAGCCGCGCCCGCTCGGTGCGCCTGGCGCTGCCGGCCTCCCCGAGCCGCCGCTCGGCGAGCTCCACGGCCTCGTCGGCGTCGTCGAGCTCCTTCGCGACCTTCCGGCGCTGCTCGAGCCGCGAGGCGAGCTCCCCGTCGGTGAGCTCCGCCAGCGCGACCAGCGAGGCGATCGGCGCCCCGCGGGGCGGCTCGCGCTTCGCCCGCGGCGGGAAGGAGGGCCTCAGCGCCTGCAGCTCGGTGATCTCCTGCTCGAGCCCGTGCAGCACCAGCCTCAGCCGGCTCGCCTCGTCGCGGGCCTTCTCCAGCGCCTTTTGCTCGCGGGGCACGTCGACCTCGTCGGCCAGGGTCACGTCCCAGCTCGCGCGCACGTCGAGCACGCGCAGGCCCGGAGGCCCCGAGACCACCCGCGCCCTGACCGAGCCGGGCACGATCGAGAGCGGCAGGCCCACGAAGCGCACGGGCTCGTTGGGCTCCCCCGTCACCTCCACCTTCGCCCGGCGCTCACAGACGGCGCCTTCGCGGTAGAGGGTCACGGCGTCGAGGGTCGAGCTGACGTTCATGGGGGCTCCTCGCGACTCTCAGCCGCAGGCGTTCGCGCAGCGATACGTGCGGTCCTGCTGCACGGCGCAGCGGTTCGACAGGCACTCGCCGTTCTCGGCGCACGGCGCGCCCACGGACTTCGACGGCGGGCGGCAGGTGAGGGTGTTGGCGGCGTCGCAGGCGCCGGTCGCGCAGGGGATGCGAACGATGCGCGTCGCGTCGAGCTGGAACGCGCAGCGATCGCCCACCGAGACCGGGCCGCTGCACACGCCGACGTCTCCGCCGCCGGTGGGCTTGCAGTACACGCTCACGCCCGCGCAGTTCTGCACCGACGGCGTACACGGCTCGCCCTGCACCGGCACCTTGGCGCAGGTCTTGGTGTCCGCCGCGCACGAAAGCCCCGCGCCGCACTGGTCGCCGACGTAGGCCGCGTAGGGCGTGTACGGGCAGTTTGCCTTCTCCGCGTCCGGCGCGCGGCAGCTCCCCGGGCCCGGGGCCTTGTTGGGAAACTGGCTCCAGTCCATGTCGGCGCAGACGAGGCCGGGCTGGCAGCTCCAGTGGTAGTGGCAGAGGCTCCCCTCGCTCTTCGGCACCACGCACACGCCCTGCGCGTCGGTGAGGTACGGCGCCACGTCGCACGCTAGACCGGGGTCGCACTGTGAGAGGCGATCGGGATCGAAGCTGCACGCCTGGCCGGCGCTTCGCCGGGAAAGGCAGGTGCCCAGGCAGATGAGGTCGGCCTCGCACTGCTTGCTCGCCTGGCAGGTCTCTCCGCGGCCCTTGAGCGCGGCGCAGACGCCCTGCGCGTTGCAGGTGCTCCCCGGCGCGCAGCCGAAGCCGCACGGATCGCCGAGCTTCGGCCAGCTCGAGCAGGTGCCTCTGCAGACACCGCCCGGCTTGATGCACACCGAGCCCGCCGCGCACTCGGCCGCGTTCACGCAGGTGTCGCCGCTCGCCACCTTCCCGCTGAGCAGGCCGGTGGTGAGCGTGCAGTCGGCCATCGGCTTCGCCACCGCGACGAAGTAATCGGGGGGGAACGACGGCGGGCACGCGCTGGTCGCCATGCGCACCTCGCAGGACGCGAGGCGGGCGGCGTCGATCTCGATCAGCGACGCCTGGAAGGGCGAGTCCAGCCCGGCCACCTCGTCGAGGCAGGAGGCTTGCTCCAGCGAGGCGCAAGCGGTCGCGTCGGCGCGGAGGAAAGCAGGGTAGCAGCGCTCGGCGAGCCGGCAGCGCGCGGCGGCCAGGCGATCGCACAGCTCCACCGCGGAGAGGGTCGCCCCGGCGTCGGTCCCCGCGTCCGATCCCGGCGGCGCCACGGGACAGGCCGCCAGCACCGCGATGGCCGACAGGAGCAAAAGGCGCGAGCCGTGGGGCAGGGCGGACATGCGGGCCGCGACTCTACCCCTCGCGGGCCCTTCCTACCCGCGCTTCTTCACCACGCCCGAGCGATCCACGAAGAACGGGTCCGCCACGCGGGCCTCGACCTTCTCGCGGTAGCCCTGCACGGTGAAGGCGGTGTCGCAGAGCGCCTGCACGCACGCCGACTGCACGCGCTTGGCGGTGTCGTCGGCGACCAGGAGCTGCAGCACGCTCTCCCTCGCCGGCTCGTACTTCACCGACGCCAGCGTCTTGAGCGCGCAGAGCTTCACGTCGTCGCTCATGTCGTGGAGCAGCGGCAGCGCGGCCGGCCCGATGCGCTCGTCCTGCTTGCCCTCGAGGAAGTGCAACAGCACCTCCTTCTTCTCGGGGTCGCGGGTGTACTCGGCGCCCAGGCGCTGGAGCTCGGCGGTGACGATGCCGATCACCTCGGGCTCTTCGAGGATGGTGTCGAGGATCTTCACCGCCCAGCTCGACGCCGCGTCGCTCTTCTTGAGGAAGTCGACCACCGGCCCCACCGCGTCCTGCTCCAGGTCGCAGATGAGGTGGAAGACGGTGTCCTTCTCGTCGGTGTCGGTCGACTGCGGCTCGACCATCACCGTGAAGCGGTACATCAGCGCCGCGATGGCCTCGGGCGACCTCAGCTTGCCCAGATCGTCGATGGCCTTCTGCCGCGCGAGCGGGTCACCGTACTTCTGAGTGGCCTTCGCCTTGAGGCGCTGCGCCTTCTCGGCCGGCGTGCCGCCGCCGAACAACGAATCGATGAAGCCCATGGGGAAGTCGCCCTTAGCACACGGCTCGCGCCGGTCAGAGGTGGAGGTGCTCGCGCACGTCGAAGGTGTACGCCGCCTCCAGCGCCTTGGCGGCCTTGCGCACGTGCTCGTCGTCCTTGTCGGGGATGCGCACCTGGACGACGACGTACAGATCGCCCGGCTCACCGCCACCCGGCCGCGGGACGCCCAGCCCCTTGAGGCGCAGGCGGGTCCCCGACTGGGTGCCCGCCCTGATCTTCATCAGCACGCTCTTGCCGAAGGTCGGCACCCGCACCTCGGCGCCCAGGATGGCCTCCTTGATCGTCACCGGCAGCTCGAAGGACAGGTCGAAGCCGTCGCGCTTGACGAGCGGGTGGGGCACCACCTCGATGTCCACGTACAAGTCCCCCGGCGGCCCGCCTTCGCCCGGCATGCCCTTGCCCGGAACGGTGAGCCGATCTCCGGTGCTGACGCCCGGCGGAATGCGAATGGTGATGCGGCGGCCGTTCACGTTGAGCATGCGCTCCGAGCCGGTCATCGCGTCGGCCAGCGTCACCGACATCTGCGCCACCAGGTCGGCGCCCGCCCGCGCCTGCCGCCGCCCGCCGCCTCGGCCAGGCCGCCCGAACATCTCTCCGAAGATCGATTCGAAGTCGAAGCCGCCGTCGTTGCCGACGTTGAAGTCGAAGCCGAAGGGGGCGCCGGCCCCGCCGCCGCCTCCCCCTCCCGACCGGTAGGCGCGGTACATCTCGGCCTTCTTCTCGTCCCAGCCGAACTTCGCGGCGTCGTCGCCGAACTCGTCGTAGAGCTTCTTCTTCTTCGCGTCGGAGAGGACCTCGAAGGCCTCGGTGACGCGCTTGAAGTTCTCCTCGGCGGCGCGGTCGCCCGGGTTCACGTCGGGGTGGTACTGCTTGGCCAGCTTGCGGTACGCCTTCTTGATCTCGTCCGCGGAAGCTTGGCGCGACACCCCAAGGCGCTGGTAGTAGTCCTCTGCCATGTCCGGTCGGGAACCTAACCAGCCAGGATTTCTATGCCAGTGGCGCGTGCTGCCGGCGCTCCTGCTCGCGATCCCTTCGGCGGCGTGGGCCCAGCTCGCCGTGAGCCAAGACGCCGGCTCGAGCGAGAAGATCATCGATCGCGCGGTGGCCGCCGTCGACGGCAAGGTCATCACGCTCTCGCAGCTCGACCTCGAGGCTCGCGTCCTGCTGGTCAGCGCCGGCGGCACCGGCGCGGCGTTCGCGACCCTCCCTCCCGAGACCCTGGAGAAGAGCCTGGAGGTGGTGATCGACGAGCGGCTCGCGGTGTTCGAGGCCGACAAGCTCGACGCCTTCGCGCTCGAGCCCGGTGAGCTGGAGAAGATGGTGGAGGGCTTCAAGGCCCGCTTCGAGCCGGCCTCGCGCTTCCAGGAGTTCCTCGCCGCCCACGAGGCCACCGACATCGACGTAGCCCAGGTCCTGAGGCGCCACCTGCGCGCCTCGCGGGCGCTCGAGTCCAAGTTCCGCCTCAAGGCGCAGCTCTCCGAGGCCGAGGCCCGCCGCCTCGCCGCCACCCGTGGCGATCTCAAGGCCCTGCCTCCGGAGACCGCGCGCCAGGTGCTCTTCACCGAGCGCTTCAGGCAGCTGGTGCAGAAGGAGCTCGCCGCGGCGAAGAAGACCATCGACGTGCGCAAGCTCGGGCCCTTCGCCCTTCAACCCGGAGCGCCGGCCGAGTGATGGGCCCGCCGGCGTTTCGTCTCAGGAAGATGTCGCTCGCCGATCTCCCCGCGGTGATGGAGATCGAGAACCAGGCGTTCTCGAACCCCTGGTCCCTCGACATGGTGAAGAAGGAGCTCACCCAGGACTGGTCGACGGTCTTGCTGTGCGAGCTGGCCACCGACCTGGGGTGGGCCCTGCGCGGCTTCGCCATCTTCTGGCTGGTGCACGACGAGGTGCACGTGCTCAACGTCGCCACCGACCAGCGGCACCGGCGCCTGGGCATCGGCCGCAGGCTCATGACCGCGGTGATCGAGCACGGGCGCACCCACCGCTGCCGCCTCGCCACCCTCGAGGTGCGAAGGAGCAACGAGGCCGCCATCGGCCTCTACCGGGCCATGGGTTTCAGGCCGGTGGGCATGCGGCCGAACTACTACGCCGACAACCGAGAGGACGCGGTCGTCATGAATATGGACCTGTAAGCCTTGACACTCCGAGGAGGAGGGTGTACGCGGGCCGCCCTTCCGTAGACTTTTCAAGGACGTTCATGCCGACCATCAACCAGCTGATCCGCAAGGGCCGCGAGAAGCTCCGCTTCAAGTCGAAGAGCCCGGCGCTGAAGTCCAACCCGCAGAAGCGCGGCGTCTGCACCCGCGTGTACACGACGACCCCGAAGAAGCCGAACTCGGCGCTCCGCAAGGTCGCTCGCGTTCGCCTCACCAACGGGATCGAGGTGACGTCGTACATCCCGGGCGTGGGCCACAACCTGCAGGAGCACTCGGTGGTGCTCATCCGCGGCGGCCGCGTGAAGGATCTCCCTGGCGTTCGCTACCACATCATCCGCGGCACGCTCGACTCCGTCGGCGTTCAGGGCCGCAAGCAGAGCCGCTCCAAGTACGGCGCCAAGCGGCCCCAGTAAGAAAAGGACACGACCATGCCTCGCCGCCGAGTACCCAATAAGCGCAAGATCAACCCCGACCCGAAGTACCAGGATCGGCTGGTTGCCAAGTTCATGAACGACCTGATGCGGAAGGGCAAGAAGTCCACCGCGGAGCAGGTCGTCTACGGTGCCTTCAACATCGTCGAGGAGCGCGCCAAGGAAGAGCCGCTCAAGGTCTTCAAGAAGGCCCTCGACAACGTCAAGCCCGTGCTCGAGGTGAAGAGCCGCCGCGTCGGTGGCGCCACCTACCAGGTGCCCGTGGAGGTCCGCCAGGACCGCCGCGTCGCGCTCGGCATGCGCTGGCTCATCGGCTACGCCAAGGCCCGCGGCGAGAAGACCATGATGGAGAAGCTCGCCGGCGAGATCATGGACGCCGCCAACAACCGCGGCAACGCGGTGAAGAAGAAGGAAGACACCCACAAGATGGCCGAGGCGAACAAGGCCTTCTCGCACTACCGCTGGTAAGCACAGCGAGCTTGCAGTATCCGAAGCGGGGCCCCTTGAACCGGGCCCCGTTTTCGTTTTCAGCGCACCGCACTCTTCCCCTCCGAACCGAAGCCATGGCCCGCGAAACTCCGCTCGAGCGCTACCGCAACATCGGCATCATGGCGCACATCGATGCCGGCAAGACCACCACCACCGAGCGCATCCTCTTCTACGCCGGCGCCATTCACAAAATGGGCGAGGTGCATGAGGGGAACACCACCACCGACTGGATGCCCCAGGAGCGCGAGCGCGGCATCACCATCACCTCGGCGGCGATCACCTGCTTCTGGAAGCGGGAAGACCAGAAGTACCGCATCAACATCATCGACACCCCAGGCCACGTGGACTTCACCATCGAGGTGGAGCGCTCTTTGCGCGTCCTCGACGGCGCGGTGGCGGTGTTCGACGGGGTGAATGGTGTCGAGCCGCAGTCGGAGACGGTGTGGCGCCAGGCGGACAAGTACCGCGTGCCGCGCATCTGCTTCATCAACAAGATGGACCGCGTGGGCGCCGACTTCGACATGTCGGTGCAGTCGATTCGTGATCGGCTGGGCGCGGTGCCGCTGGTGGTGCAGCTCCCGCTGGGCAAGGAAGACCAGCACCACGGCGTCATCGATCTCGTGCGCATGAAGGCGCTCGTCTTCCACGACAGCGACGACGGCAGCCGCTTCGACCTGTCGGACATTCCGGCCGAGCACGCCGAGGCCGCGAACGCCGCGCGCGCGAAGCTCGTCGAGCAGGTGGCCGAGCTGGACGACGCGCTGATGAACAAGTACCTCGAGTCCGAGGGCGCCTCGATCACCGAGGCCGAGCTCCGCGCGGGCATTCGCAAGGGCTGCATCACGCTCAAGCTCTTCCCGGTGCTGTGCGGCTCGGCCTACCGCCACAAGGGCGTGCAGCCCCTGCTCGACGCGGTGGTGGACTACCTCCCGGCGCCCAACGACGTTCCCCCTCGGCACGGCCTCGACAAGGACGGCAAGGACACCTACCGCGAGGCGAAGGATGACGCCCCGTTCTCCGCGCTGGCCTTCAAGCTGATGAGCGAGGCGTACGGCACGCTCACCTTCATCCGCGTGTACTCGGGCCGCCTCGAGTCGGGCACGGCGGTGTGGAACACCGGCAAGAAGAAGCGCGAGCGGGTGGGGCGCCTGGTGCAGATGCGCGCCGACAAGCGCGACGAGCTCTCGGAGTGCCTCGCCGGCGACATCTGCGCCATCGTGGGCCTCAAGAACGTGCGCACCGGCGACACGCTGTGCTCCGAGGGCGCGCCGATCCTGCTGGAGAGCATCACCGCTCCGGTCCCGGTGATTCAGCGCGCGGTGGAGCCGAAGAACACCGAGGACCAGGAGCGCCTCGCCGAGTCCTTGCAGAAGCTGATGCTCGAGGACCCGAGCTTCTTCGTGAAGACCGACGAGGAGACCGGGCAGATGCTCATCGCCGGCATGGGGGAGCTGCACCTCGAGATCATGGTCGACCGGCTCAAGCGCGAGCACAAGGTCGAGGCCAACGTCGGCAAGCCGCAGGTGGCGTACCGCGAGACCATCACCAAGACCGCGGAGGCCGAGAGCAAGTACATCAAGCAGTCGGGCGGGAAGGGCCAGTACGGCCACGTGAAGTTGCGCGTGAAGCCGAACGAGACGGGGAAGGGGTTCGCGTTCGTGAACTCCATCAAGGCCGGCGCGATCCCCAAGGAGTTCATCCCGGCGGTGGAGCAGGGCGTCACCGAGGCGCTCTCCAGCGGCGTGGTGGCCGGGTACCCGATGGTGGATCTCACCTGCGAGCTCATCGACGGCAGCTTCCACGAGGTCGACTCCGACGAGATCAGCTTCAAGATCGCCGCCTCGATGGGCTTCAAGGACGCCTGCAAGGCCGCCGACCCGGCGCTGCTCGAACCGATGATGAAGGTCGAGGTGACCACGCCCGCCGACTACATGGGCGGCGTCATCGGCGACGTGAACGCCCGCCGCGGCACCATCCGGAACCTGGGCCAGCGCGCCCACCTGCAGGTCATCGACGCCGAGGTGCCCCTGGCGGAGATGTTCGGGTACGTCGACTCGCTCCGCACGCTCACCCAGGGCCGCGGCAACTACTCGATGCACTTCGGCCACTACGCGTCGATCCCGCCGAACATCAGCGGGCCCTTGCTGCTGCGCCTGCGCGGGTACTGAGACTCCGACCAACGTCGACGGAGAACCCTCGGTTCACGGTGAGCTCTTCGAACCGTGTCCTTCGGCCCGCTACAGAATCCGGCTCAGCTGCCGAGCGCGAGTGGCTCGATCAGCTTCTGTGCATCGTTCGCGGGCAGCTCTCGAATCAACTTCGCGGCAGGCCTGAATTCGAAGATCCCGCGGCCTTCTCCCCACGTCGCAGGTGCTCGCGCGTTACGTGCCGCTCGAAAGGCGCCGGCGCGAAGATGAGGTCCCCGCCGGGGTCCGAAGCTGGGCTCCGCTGGCGCGAACCGCAGGGAGCGCAACTACCCGCTTGACGCGTGCGGAAAGGTGACGTATTAGCGCGCTCCCTTCGTCGTTCTGGCTCTGTGAAAACCAGGAGCATGTTGCACCGGGTCGTCATACCCAGACGCCGTTGGTCTGAAGTCGCGAAAAAGAGGGTCCATCGAGAATGGCCACACAGAAAATTCGCATCCGTCTGAAGGCGTACGACTCGAAGCTCCTGGATCAGTCGGCTACGGAGATCGTCGAGACCGCGCGTCGCACCGGGGCCCGGGTTTCCGGCCCCATTCCCCTTCCCACGCGGATCAATCGGTTCACGGTCCTCCGCTCGCCGCACGTCGACAAGAAGAGCCGCGAGCAGTTCGAGATCCGCACCCACAAGCGCCTGCTCGATATTCTCGAGCCGACGCAGCAGACGCTCGACGCGCTGATGAAGCTGGACCTTTCGGCCGGCGTCGACGTCGAGATCAAGAGCTGAGGACGCCATGGCCAAGTTCGACGTCTACGATCTGTCCATGAAGAAGGTCTCCGAGATTGAGCTCTCGGACGACGTCTTCGCGACCAAGCCCAACTCGCACCTCCTGTACGAGGTCGCGAAGATGCAGCAGATCAACCGGCGCTCCGGCACCGTGATGGTCAAGAACAGCTCGCTCGTCTCGGGCGGCGGCAAGAAGCCCTGGAAGCAGAAGGGCACCGGCCGCGCTCGCCAGGGCTCCTCCCGCGCCTCGCAGTGGGTCGGCGGCGGCAAGGCCATGGGCCCCAAGCCCCGCGACTACTTCTACCGCCCGCCGCGCGCCGTGCGCCGCGCCGGTCTCTGCTCGGCGCTGTCGCTCCGCGCCAGCGAGAAGAAGCTCATCATCGTGAACGAGTTCCCGTCGGACGGGAAGTCGAAGAAGGCGTTCGAGGCGCTCAAGAAGGGCCTCAAGCTCACCGACGCCCTGGTCGTCGAGGAGAAGAAGAACGCCAAGCTGCACCAGGCCGTCCGCAACATGGCCACCTTCGACGTGCTGCCCCCCGAGGGCGTCAACGTCGAGTCGACGCTCCGTCACTCGAGCATCGTCATGACCGTGGCCGCGGCCAAGGCTCTCAACGAAGCGCTGCTCAAGCCGCGCGACTCGGCGAAGGCCTGAGGAGATAGACCATGCACCTCAACGACATCATCAAGGGCCCGTTGATCACCGAGAAGCTGGACAAGGCGCGTGAGACCCACCGCCAGTACAGCTTCATCGTCGACAAGAAGGCCACCAAGCTCGACATCGCCCGCGCGGTGTCGACCAGCTTCAAGGTCACCGTCCTCGACGTCCGCACGCTCGTGATGCGCGGCAAGATCAAGCGCGTCGGCACGTCGATGGGCAAGCGCTCGAACTTCAAGAAGGCCTTCGTCACCCTCAAAG
>JBBIOE010000253.1:0-10141 GCA_037443525.1 Archangiaceae bacterium
CCCTTCGTCGGCCGCCTCGACGACATCAGCCAGAACGGCATGGACCTCATCAAGGACATCGTCACCATCTACCGCGCCTACGGCTACAAGACGCAGGTGCTGGTGGCGAGCGTGCGCAACCCCGTGCACGTGCTCGAGGCCGCCAAGCTCGGCGCCGACGTGGCCACCGTGCCCTTCAACGTCATCAACCAGCTCGCGAGCCACCCGCTCACCGACGCCGGCATCAAGAAGTTCCTCGCCGACTGGGAGAAGGTGCCGAAGCCGAAGTGAGCGCGGGTCGGCACCCTTCGGCGGGCTCAGGGTGAACGGAAGGTCACTTCTTCCGCACCAGCACCAGCTTCACGGAGTGCGAGCCGCTGCCCGCCTCCACGGTCTTCTCGGCGGGGTGATGCCCCTTGAGCTCGGCGCGCACGTGGTGCCTGCCGGGCATCACCGTCACCGTGCGGGGCGTCTTGCCCGCCGGCCGCTGGTCGATGAACAGCTCCGCCTCCACGCTCTCGCCGCGCGAGAGCGCCGCGATGGTCAGCCGGGCGGCGGTGGGCACCTGGGAGAGGCTGGCCTCCGACGCGCCGACCGTCTTCTTGGCGGTGGTCTCGTCGTCCTCGCCGCCCACCACCGGGCCCAGGCCGACGAGGGTGGTCTCGTTCGTCTTCCCCGACGTTTTGTTCTTCTTCGGCGGCGGCGGGAGCGTCGGGTCGGCCGCGTCGGCGACGCTCACCACGTCGTCGTTGTCGGCCATGGGAATGTCGTCGCCCTTGTCCGGCCGCGCGATGCGCGTCTTCTCGTGCTTGTTCGGCGTGGCCGAGGGCGTGGGCGTGGTCTCCGGGTCGGGGCGCCGGGCGGCCGCGCTCCCGCGGGTCGGCTTCTTGATCCACTTCTTGAAGACCTCGGCGAGATCGAGGCTCACCGCGCCGGCGGCGGCCTCCAGGTCGGCGGCGAGCTCGCTCGCGGTGGCGGGCCGCTCGTCGCGCTTCTTCGCCATGCCGCGCACCAGCACCTGCGCCACCGCCTTGGGGATGGCCTTCGACAGCGCCGACGCGTCGGGCACGGCGGTGTTGCGGTGCCCGTAGAGCACCTCGAAGTTGTTCGCGCCGAGGAAAGGCGGCCTGGCGGTCAACAGCTCGAAGGTGAGCGCCGCCAGCGCGTACACGTCGGCGCGGCGGTCGACGTCCTCGAGCCCCTGAATCTGCTCCGGCGACATGTAGTAGGGCGTGCCCACCATCGCCCCGGGGCGGGTCAGGCCGGGGTTGGCGGTGTCGCGCACCACGCCCAGGTCGAGGATGGTCACCCGGCCGGGCAAGGCGAGGAAGATGTTCTGCGGCTTCACGTCGCGGTGAATGAGCCCGTGGTGGTGCAGGAAGGCGAGGCCAGAGGCGATGCGCTTCACCACCGCCACCGTCTCGGGCAACGGCAAGGCCTGACCGCGCGACTCCAGCAGCTCGGAGAGCGTCAGGCCCTCCAGGTACTCCATCACCAGGAAGGGCACCGGGCCGCGCCGGCCGTGGCCGAGCAGCTGCACGATGTTCGGGTGCTTGAGCCCCATCATCAGGTCGCTCTCGCGCTCGAAGCGGGCCAGCACCTTGGGCTTGCGCACGTGCTCCGGCGCCAGCATCTTCACCGCGCAGGGGCGGTTCTCCACCAGGTCCTTGCCCTTGAAGACCATGCCCATCGCCCCCTGGCCGATGCGGCCGTCGAGGCGCCAGCGATCGTCGAGCACCTCGCCTGGGGTGTACTGGAGGACGACGGTGTGGTCGGCAGGGTCCAAAGCCACGGCAGGGGCGGGAGTCTATTTCATTCGACCGGGAACGGTGTCCAATCCGCCTGAACCCAGGCATCATCCTGAGGTGAGCGCCCCCGTCAGAGACCACTTCGACTCGTCCGACACGTCGCTCCAGCGTGACCTCAAAGCCCGGGTGGACGCCTACTTCGCCGACGCGAAGCTCTCCCGGCACGCGACCTTGGGCATGGTGCTCAAGACCGCCTTCTACCTGGGCGGGGCCGCTTCGCTGCTCGCTCTCCTCGCCTCGGGCCTCTTGCCGCCCTGGCTGGCGCTCTTGGGCTCACTCCTCCTCGGCGCCCTGGTGGCCGGCATCGGCTTCAACGTCGGCCACGACGCCATCCACGGCGCCTGGTCCGCGCGCCCCCGGGTCAACGCGCTGCTCTCGCGCAGCTTCGACCTCATCGGCGCGAGCTCGTTCTACTGGGCGAAGGCTCACAACGTCGTGCACCACACCTACACGAACATCACCGGCGTGGACGGCGACCTGGAGCCCGGCCCGTGGCTGCTCTTCTACCCGCGCGCGGACACGTGGCGGCTACACCGCTTCCAGCATCTGTACGCGATGCCGCTGTACTGCCTCACCTCGATCGTGTGGATCCTCAAGAAGGATCTCTCCGAGGCGCTCAAGCCCGACCTGCGCACCGGGAAGACCGCCACCGCGCTCGAGCTTTGGCAGTTGTTCGCCTGGAAGGGCATTCACCTCGCGCTCTTCCTCGGCCTGCCGCTCGTCTTCTCCGGGTACCCCGCGTGGCAGGTGCTGGTCGGCTACCTCGCGATGCACGCCGTGGCCGGGCTCTCGCTGGCCGTCGTCTTCCAGCTCGCGCACGTGGTGGAGGGCGTCGAGTACCGGCCGTCTGACGCGGGCCGGGGGCGCTTGCCTTGGGCCGAGCACCAGCTGCGCACCACCGCCGACTTTGCGCCCAACAGCGCTCTGGCGATGTTCGCGTGTGGGGGGCTCAACTACCAAATCGAGCACCACCTCTTCGCGCGAATCTGCCACGTTCACTACGACGCCCTCGCGCCCATCGTCGAAGACGTCGCGCGGACCCACGGCATTCCCTATGTGAGGAACTCCGGCTTCTGGTCGGCATGTGCCTCGCATTTGCGCGTGATGAAGCAGCTCGGGCGGCCGCACGGCGAGGAAGCGGGAGCCGGGACCCCGCAGCTCGTGGAGGCGCCGGCCAAGGGGTAACCCAGCTCACCGGGGCCAACCGGTGGGGACGGGGCGACGCCGAGCTTTACAGGTGGGGCGTTCGTGTGGTTTTGGGCAATGAGCCGCGTGACGCGGCACGAAAGTGCGAGTGCAAGGCCGGTCCGAACGCGCCGGCAGCGCTCCTGAACCGGAGGCCATCATGATTCAGCGACCAGCGACGAAGCGGCAGAAGGAGCAGTCGAGGGCGCAGCACCGGCAGGAGAAGGACGCCCGCCGCGAGGAGCGCAAGCGCGAGAAGGCGCAGCGCCCGCCTCGCCAGCCCGGAGAAGTCGACCCCGACATCGCGGGCATCATCCCCGGCCCGCAGCCGCTCCCGGAGTAGTAGGGAGCGAACGCGCTCGGCCGCGTCCCGGTTCACCTCGGGGCTTCCAGACGCACCGCCGTGCAGGCCGGCGGTCTCGGTGAGCGTCTTCGCCTCCCTGCGCGGCTCGACGCGGTGGGAGCGCTCCCCAAGCACCACCAGCGCGAGCGACGTCTCGCCGTGCCGGTCCTGAACCGGAAGGTGAGCTCGCCCATCGCGCTCGAGGGCCGCGCGACGGAGCGTCGTGCCTCGCCGCCGGACCCTCTCTCACGAGACTCGTGGTGGCCGGGGGCCAGGGCCTGGTCGGCGAGCGGCGCCGGCCGGCGGACTTCGCGTCGAACGACTCGGTGTGGGGTCGCTCTCGCACCAGATGTCGTGGTGGCCGGGCGCCAGCGCGAGAAACGTCGAGCGACGCCTTGCCGCGGCCTTCCCGTCGCGGACGCGCCGCAGGGGCCGCTCCCATGAGGCGAGGTGGGACGTCGCCTCGCCGGGAGATGGCTCGGGCGGTGGGGCTGGCCCGCGGTCGCTCTCGCAGGAGACGTCGTGGTGGCCGGGCGCCAGCGCGAGATCGCCGAGCGACGCCTTGCCTGCGGACTTCCCGTCGCGGACGCCCCGCAGGAGCCGCTCCCATGAGGCGAGGTGGGACTTCGCCTCGCCGGGGGACGGCTCGGGCGGTGAGGCTGGCGCGAGGTCGCTCTCGCACGAGACGTCGTGGTGGCCGGGCGCCAGCGCGCGGTCGGCGAGCGGCGCCTCGCCCGCGGAGCTCCCGTCGCGGTCGCGTCGCGGGCGACGTTCGCGGCGCGGGCGAGATGGGACTTGGACTCGGCGCCACGGTCACGGAGCCGGAGCAGGCGGCGCCGAGGGCGCGGTCGGCAGCGGGCCCGGTGGATGCGGACCTCGCTCGTCGGAGACCGGCCGGGCCGGGGACGGTGATGGGCGGTTCAGGAAGAGGACCGCGCCCACCAGCGCGACCAGGGCCGCGAAGACGAGCGCGACGAAGAGGCCGGAATGGCGCTTCGGCCCAGCGGGGTGAGACACGCTGCCGCCACCCGATGAGGTGCCGGACCTCGCGCCCGACGAGCGCGGCGATGCACCCGGACTCGCGTCGCGCATGCCCTCGGCCGTGAGCGGCGTGGCGTCGCGCGGACACTCCGTCGTGCCGTCGGGCCATCGCTGACCACATGCGGAGCACTGCACGGCCATCGGACCCTCTCGTGCCGGACTCTTCTCGAGACTCCGGCGCGCCAAGTGTAAGAGCCTCGGAGGCGCTCGGCGATGGAGGCCGGGCGACCCTCGGCCGGCTTCGAGGGAAGGGCGGTGGGAACGGTCCTCTCGCGCTCTGCCACGCACGTGGAGCCTCTCGACTTCGGGGCGCGGACCCTCACGGCAACGCACTCACGCCCGGCGCGCCGCTCCCCTCGCTCCGCTGATCGAAGCACGCCGCCGACCTGGCTCCCTGCCGGGCCGGTTTTCAAAGTCGTTGCAGGCGGTGCACTGAGGCTGCGAATACTTGCAGTGAGGATGAGTTTCGTACAACGACGCGCTCATCCAGGGCCGCCGGGGGCGAGCGCTCGCGGCCGGAGGCGACGCGCCGGCTGATCCGCTCCGCCTACGGCACCGACACGGTGCCGAGCTTCGTCGCCTCGAACGTCAGCGACGCGTTTGCGCCCGCGCCGTTCGCGTCGCAGTAGGTCCACGAGATGCCGTTGTTGAGCGAGTAACGCGTGGTGAACGCCCAGGTCGAGCCGCTGGTCGCGCTCACCGGCAGCGTGAACGAACCGCCGAACTCCACGTTGTTCCCGCAGCCCGAGCAGGCCGTGTTCTGAGTCGTCGGGAACCACTGCCAGCCACTCTGGCTCTCCGGGTTCACGCTCGCTGGCCCCACGCCCACCTGCGACAGGACTCCCGCGGTGCTGCCCGGCGTCAGCCCCGCCTCGTAGAGCTGCCCGTACACCATCGGTGACGTCGCTCCGGCCGCCAGGGTGAGGGCGAAGCTGCCCGGCGTGTTTCCCGTCACGAACTGCAGCGAGCAGTAGTCGGCCTCCGCCGGGACGTTGGTCTCGTTCACGCAGACGTCGAACTGCGCGCACGGGCACAGCGCCGCCGCCGTCGCGCTCGACCGCGGGTCCGGCGTCACCAGCGTGAAGTCCGTCGCGTTCACGTTCGAGTCGATGCAGCCGCCGAGGCGCCGCAGGTCCGCCTGGGTGTTCGACGGCGATGGCGCGTAGACCGGCCCCTCCGCGCACGCCGCGCTCGGCCCGTAGCCGATGAGGTCCGCGATGGTCGCCGACACCGGGCACGCGCCGCTCAAGAGCGCGCTCGCCTTCACCAGCGCCACCTTCCCGGAGGTCGCGTTGAGCTGCGGCCCGCCCGCGAAGTCCGGCGTCGGGAGCGGTGCGCCCGTGCCCACCGTCGCCACGCCCGCCTGCAAGAGGAGGAACCCGCCCGCCGGCACCTGCGCCTTCGCTCCCGACAGCGCGGCGATGGTGTTCCACAGGGTGCTCCCCGGCGCCGAGTACTGCACCGTCCACCCGGTGAGATCGACCGGCTGGTTGCCACGGTTGTGCAATTCGATGAAGTCCGCGTCCCACGGCGCGCCGAGGTTCCCGCCGCCGCCGTAGACCTGGCTGATGACCACCGCGCCGTTCGAGAGCCCGTTGCAGTTCGCCGGCTGGAGGTCGGTGGTGAAGGAGAAGAGCTGGTCCGCGCCCAGCGCCACCGCGCCCGCCACCGCCTTCACCGTGCCCGCCACCTTGAGCTGGTAGGCGATGCCGTAGGAGAGCGCCGGCGCCGGCGTCAGCGTGATCACGTCGGCGTTGGGCGAGAAGCTCGGCGCCGCGAACGCGAGGCAGGTCACGAAGCCATCCGTCGAGAGCTGCACGCTCCCCGCGCACGGCCCCACCGCCGCCTGCGCGGTGACGGTGCTCGTCGCCATCGGCTGGTTGAAGGTGAGCACGATGGGCGCGTCGCTCGAGACCAGGGTCGCGCCGTTCGACGGCGACGGCGTCACGGTGGGCGCCGGACAGCTCGTCACCGTGAGGTCCGCGGTCGACCAGGCCGACGGCTCCGCCACCGACCCCGCGCGCCAGAAGGGCGTGTCGTTGAGCCGGAAGGTGCAGCCCGGCGCGAGGCCCAGCGCGCTCACCAGGCCGTCCGGCACGCGCAGGGTGATGCCCGCGTCGAGGGCGTCGGTCTGAATCGGCGCCGCCTGGTGCCCCGCGCCGCTCGTCCCCGGCCCGCCGAACGACCCGACGATCTGCGTCGCGCTGCCCGTGCCACCCACGCGCACCAGCTCCGACTCGTAGCTCCCCACGCTCGAGACCAGGTCCGCCGCGCCGTTCACGTTCTGCACCAGGGGCGACACCGGCACGCCGCTGCCGTGCACCACCAGGCCGCCATAGCTGGTGACGACCTTGAGCGAGCTCACCGTCGTCGTCCCCGTCGCCAACAGGCTCACCCGGTCGCCCACCGAGACCGGCGCGGCGGTGTCGCCGATGAGCAGGGCCGGGCCCGTCGGCGCCGACTGCACCACGAAGCCGCCCGGGTCCGTGCCCACCGCCGGCACCTTGAAGGTCACCAGCGCGCCGTCGATGGGCAGGCCGGCGTCGAGCGTCGCCGCGGAGGCATTGCGCACCGTGGTGATCTGCCCGCTCGCGTCGGGGCAGCGAATCACCACCGACGTCACGTTGGCGCCGCCCATCGTCCCCGTGCCCGTCCCCGACGTCACCACGCACTCCTGGCTGGGCGCGCTCGGCTGCGTCTTCACCGTCACCGCGTACGCCGTGCCCGAGAGCACCTTGGTCGGGAAGGTGAAGCCCCCGCTCAGGTTCACGGCGAGGCCGTCCGCGCCGTTGTTCTCGAGCACCACCGGCGCCTGCAGCCCGATGACGGTGCCGCCCACCGTGAAGCTCTGGGTCACGCACGCCACCACCACGCTGGTGATGCTCGCGTTCGTCACCGTCCCCGAGCTACCCGTCACCGTGCACACCTGCGCTGGCGCGGAGGGCTGCGCCTTCACCGTCACCGCGTAGACCTGCCCGGAGGCCACCGGCGTCGCGAAGGTGAACGGCCCGTCGGCGGTGAGGCTCAGGTCGTCCTTGCCGTTGTTCCTGAGCACCACGGTCCCCGAGAGCCCGCTCACCGTGCCGCCGATGGTGAAGGTCTCGGTGACGCAGGTGATGGCCACCGCGCTGACGTTCGCCGTGGTCACCGTGCCGGACCCCGTGCCGCTCGCGATGGTGCACACCTGCTGGGGCGAGCTGGGCTGGGTCTTGATGGTCACCGCGTAGGGCTGGCCCGAGCGCACCGGCGTGGCGAAGGTGAAGGGGCCGCTCGTGGTGAGCGTCAGGTCGTCGCCGCCGGCGTTCTGGAGGACCAGCGTCCCGAGCAGGCCGCTGACGGAGCCGCCCACGGTGAAGGTGTCGGTGGCGCAGGTCACGGCCACGTCGGTCACGTCGCCTCCGCCCACCACGCCCGCGCCGCGCACGACGGTGCAGGTCTGGCTCGGAGCGCTCGGCCGCGTCTTCACCGCCACCGAGTAGGTGGCGCCGCTCGCGACCTTCGTTGGGAAGGTGAAGGCCCCGTCGGCGGTCAACGTCAGGTCGTCGGCGCCGAGGTCGGTGAGCACCAGCGTCCCTTGGAGCCCGCTCACCGTGCCGCCCACCGAGAAGGTGTCGGTGGTGCAGGTCACCGCCACGTCCTTCACGTCGGCGCTCTGCACCGTGCCGCTGCCGTTTTGGACCGCGCAGGTCTGCGTGGGCAGCTTGGGCTGCGTCTTCACGGTGACGGCGTAGGCGCTGCCCGAGGGCACCGGGGTGGCGAAGGTGAAGGCGCCATCGGCCGACACCGCCAGGTCGTCCGCGCCCGAGTTCTCGAGCATGAGCCCCGCGCCGCGCAGGCCGGTCACCGTGCCGCCGACGGTGCCCTCCAGGACGACGCAGGTGATGGTCACGTCGTTCACGTCCTGCTGGCCCATGGTGCCGCTGCCGTTGGCCACGGTGCAGCTCTGCTTGGGCGAGGTGGGCTGCGTCAGCACCGTCACGTCGTAGGGCGCGCCCCTGGACAGCCGCTTCTCGAAGGTGAAGACGCCGTCGCCGAGGAGCGAGAGCCGATCGCTTTCGTTGTTCGCCACCAGAAGCCCGGAGCCCACGAGCCCGGTGACGGTGCCGGAGAGGGCCCACGGGCCCACGCCGCCGTCGAAGGAGGGAGGTGGCGCGGACCGGCACTGGCAGCCGGCGCCGAAGACCGCGAGGACCGCCACCGCGAGGAGCCGCAGGGTCGAGGTGCGCATGGGGCTCCACTTAGCGCCAATTCGGTCCCCGGCTCCATGGGCGGCCGAAGGTTCGCGCGTCGCGAGCGGAACGGCTCAGTGGACGGGCGCGCAGGTCGGCGCGAGCGACACCTTCACCACGTCGCCGTGGCCCTTCCCGCCGCGCAGGCGCTTCGGCACCGCGAGCAGGGTGCCGTGGGTCTTGTCCCGCCACACGCTCGTCTCCCACGCCTGCCCGTCGACGGTCGCGCGCACCGGCGTTCGACCCCACGGGTGGGTGGCCGGCGGAGCGTGGCGCTTTGGGATCACCGCGAACGTCCAGCCGCCCGGCCCGGGAAAGCGGAAGAGCCTGGCCTCGAGCTCGCGCGGCGCCGCGCCTCGCTTCGTCATCGCGCCCTCACTCCTCCACTGGTAGCCCGAGGAAGCGCGCCGCGTTCCGCCCGCCCACGCGGCCCGCCACCGCCCGCGACAGGCCGGCCTTGCGCAGCAGGTGCACGGTCCGCGGCAGCGCGAGCAGGTCGAAGGAGCCGTGCCCCGCGCCGCTCATCAGGTGCAGCCGCTCCGGCCCGAGCTTCGTCACCAACGCCACCACCTTCTCCGGCTCCGTCGCGCCCTTCTGCAGGGTGAGCCCGGCGTGGAAGCCGAGCGCCAGGATGGCGCCGATGGTCTTCGCGGTGGCGCCCTCCACCAGCGCGCGCTCCGGCGGGAAGCCCGTTTCGGTGAGCACCGCGAGCAGGCGCCGGGTCAGCTTCTCTCGCTCCGCCCTGGGCGTCCCGAGCACCACCGGTAGCCGCCAGCTCTGCGCCAGCTCGAGCTGCGCCACCAGCGCCGCCTCCTCGTGCGCGCCGCCCTTCCACAGTCCGGTGAGCCCCACCGCCACCACCTTGCCGGTGCGGAAGCAGGCCGGCAGCGCCTCCATCACCCGCTCCAGCCCGCGCCGCGGCAACACCGCCGGGTGCACACCCAGCGCCGCCCACGCCTTCAGGCCCAGCCGCTCCAGCCGGGGCACCTGCCGCTCCACCAGGTCCTCGAAGTGCGACAGCAGCGCGTCGGCCGACGCCGGGTGCACCGAGTCGTCGGCCACGCAGAGCGCCCCCTCCACCCCGAAGTGCAGGAGCGTCTCCACGTCGACGTCGGACAGCCCCGTCGGATGAAGGCGGACGTCGAAGGACACGAAGGCGTCACTGTAGTGGGTCGGGGTTCCACTCCGCTGCGCCGGCGAAAAGAATTCGGCACCTCTCGTCGCGGCTGGGGGTCAATGGCGGCGCACCCTCCGACGATCCGCCAACAAACCGGCGTCTCTGCCATCGGTGCCAGAGTCCTCTGACGCCGATGTCGTATGTCATGCGCCAACCAGCCGAATTCACACGCATCAGAGCATGGCACCTCCATTGCTCCTTCACCGCCCCATGGTTCAGAACGAGCATCGTGAGTTTCCGCGGGTCCCGGTCTCCGGCACCGTCCGTACGTGGGAGTGGAACCGCGTCTCGCACGCCCAGGCGGTGGAGATCTCGGGCGGCGGCATGTTCGTGAAGACGCGCGAGGTGCTGCCCGAGGGCACGCACCTGACGGTGCGCC
>JBBIOE010000254.1:0-10099 GCA_037443525.1 Archangiaceae bacterium
CTGCTGCCGCGCCGGCCGGCGAAGCCGAAGTCCTTGGGTCTTGCTCATGCCTGCCTCCACGGACAGGCAGATCACGAACCCGTGCGGGCCTCAACCACCCGTGCTCAAAAACTGTCAGTCTCTGAGCCCGTCGAAGCCTGCCGACTTCGCCGCTTCTCGATCTTCGGATCGATCCGAGTCGCCCCCGTTCAGGCTGAGCCCGTCGAAGCCTGCCGACTTCACCGCCTCTCGATCTTCGGATCGATCCGAGTCGCCCCCGCTCAGGCTGAGCCCGTCGAAGCCTTCCGACTTCGCCGCTTCTCGATCTTCGGATCGATCCGAGTCACCACCGTTCAGGCTGAGCCCGTCGAAGCCTGCCGACTTCACCGCCTCTCGATCTTCGGATCGATCCGAGTCGCCCCCGTTCAGGCTGAGCCCGTCGAAGCCTGCCGAACTCCGCGAGCTGAATTCGGCATCCTCGGGCGGGCTTCCCGCCGCCCCGCACGGCTTCGGTGCTCGCGCCTCGAGGGTCCTGCTCGGCGCTCTCCTCGCGATGCTCGCCGGCGCCTGCGCCTCGAAGGCCTCGCTGTCCGACGGAGGTTCCTCCGAGATGGTGCGAGTACCGGCAGCGCGCTACCCGCTGGGCACGGCCGACGCCCACCCCGACCTGCCCAAGGCCCCGGCCGGAGCGCTGCCGCTGCACCCGGCCGAGCTGACGGTGGCGCGAGCCGAGCGAGCGTGGCGCCTCGCCGACGAGCGCCCGGCGCGCCAGGTTCAGCTCTCGGCCTTCGCCCTCGACCGGTACGAGGTGACCAACGCGGAGTACCGGCGCTTCCTCGAGGGCGGCGCGGCCACGCACGCCCGCTGCCACCCCGCCGAGCCGAAGGAGAAAGATCACACGCCGCGCTACTGGCGGGACTTCAACCCGCTGCTCGCCGACCCGGCGTACGCGAAGACGGCCCCGTTCAACGCCCAGACGTTCCGCGCCGACGACGGCCCGGTGGTGGGAGTCGACTGGTTCGACGCCTACGCCTACGCCGCCTGGGCGGGGAAGCGCCTGCCCACCGAGGCCGAGTGGGAGGCGGCCTGCCGAGGTCCCGACGGGCGCCGCTGGCCGTGGGGCGACGAGTGGCGTTGGGGCCTGGCGAACGTGGGCGGCGAGCGACGCGGGACGGACGTGCCGGCGAAGGGCCACGAGAAGGACGGCTTCATCTACCCGGCCAAGGTGGGCTCCTTCCCCGGCGGGCGCAGCGCCTTGGGCTGCGACGACCTCGCCGGCAACGTGGCCGAGTGGGTCGCCGACTGGTACGCGCCCAGCGCCTACGCCACGGGACGCGACGTCGACCCCACGGGCCCAGCCGAGGGCACCGAGCGGGTGGTGAGGGGCGGCAGCTCGCAGAGCGCGCCAAGCCAGGTGCGCTGCTCGGCGCGCGCGGCGCGGGAGCCGGAGTTCCGCACCTTCACGCTGGGCTTCCGCTGCGCGAGGGACCGGTGATGGAGAGGATTGCGTGCGTCTCGAAGGGTGCCGAATTCAGTTTGCGGTGTTCGGCAGGCTTCGACGAGCTCAGCCTGAACGGATTTCGATCGCTGCTGGCGGTGACCACGCCATGATGCGGCCGCTCGTCCTCGCCCTCGCCGCGATGCTGCTCGGAGCCGGCCCGGCCTCCCCGCCTCGGGTTCGGGTCGCCGCCGGCGAGTTCGCGATGGGCGCCGCCGACCGGCACTTCGACGAGGCGCCGGTCCGCCGGGTCCTCATCTCCGCGTTCTCCATCGACCGGCTGGAGATCTCCAACGCGCTCTTCCTCGCCTCCGTCCGCGAGCGCGAGGCCTGGGACACGGTGGAGGGCCCGTGGTTCCGGGCCTCCACCGACGGGTGCGTGGCGCTCCTCGAGCGCTTCGAGCAGCGCTACGGCGGGCCCTTCCCCGGCGCGCGCGCCGACGGCGGCGCCAGCGCTGTCTCGACGCTCGAGCTCGCCCGCTGGCGCGCCGTGCTGGCGGCCTTCACCCAGCTCACCGGTGAGGACGCGAGCCAGGGCATCGCGCGGGTGGTCGGGAAGCCAGCCGTGGCGGAGGCCAGAGCGCGCGACGCGCTGCTGCCAGTGCGCTTCGTCACCTGGCGCGACGCGGAGGCCTACTGCGCCGCGGCCCACGCGCGGCTGCCGACCGAGGCGGAGTGGGAGAAGGCCGCCCGGGGCACCGACGGCCGCCTCTACCCCTTCGGGGACACCTTCGACGCCGCCCGGTGCGCGGTGGGAGAAGCGCCGGCACCGGTGGGGAGCCACCCTCGCTGCGACAGCGCCTCGGGCGCGCTCGACCTCGCCGGCAACGTCTGGGAGTGGGTGGCCGACTGGTACGACGAGCGCGCGTACTCGGCGCCAGGCACCGTGAACCCGGCCGGTCCCCTGGGGCTTGGGCACGGCGCGCTGCCGGGGCCGCGCGAGGGCGTGAACCTGCTCCGCTCGCCGCTGCAGGGCCGGGAGACGGACACGCGGAAGGTGATTCGCGGCGGAGGCTTCGGCGGCCCCGAGGCGATGCAGCGGGACAACCTGCGGGCCAGCCGGCGGCTCGCCCTGAACCCCGGAGCGTGGCACCCGGACGTGGGCTTCAGGTGCGCGGTGCCGGAGCGCTGAGCTTCACCAGACGACTTCGAAGCGGTGCACCGTCGGCTCGACCTGCTCGCTCGCCACGCGGCCCGTCTTCGCCAAGGTGAAGCCCACGTCGAACAGCCCGTGCCAGACCGCCGACATCACCGGCGGCACCGGCTGAGGGAAGGTGAAGGTGACCACGCCCCGGGTGGCGTCGCCCGCCCGAACGAAGCCGCAGTCGATGCCGCGCACACCCGCGGCCGCGAAGGTGCTCAGCCGGGACAGGAGCGCGACCATGGGCTCCTTGGTCAACGAGAGCACCACGCTCGCGAGCGGGCGCACGAGCGGCCCCATGCTCCGGTGCGAAACGCGCACCCCGATCTGCCGCACCGAGGCCGGGCCCCCCACCGCCTCCGTGGCCTCGAGCAGCGCGATCAGGTGCCTGCCCGGCCACCAGGACTGGGCGTGGGGCGTCTTCACCAGCTCCACCATCATCGGCTCGAGGCGAGCGCGGACGAGCTCCAGCTCTCCACGGGCCTCCAGCTCCCGAGCGAAAGATGCGATGTACGTCGCGCTGGCCTTCCAGGACGGGGCGTCGGTCACGGGGGCGGACGATAGCCCCGGACCGGAGCGAAAGTCGCGAGAGCGAAGAAGAGCGTGGCCCTCGACTCCGCTCGGGCTGAACGGAGTCGCCATTTCGAAAGATCAGCTTGAACGGGAGACGGCGGCGTCGACCTCGAGCTCGAAGAGCAGCTCCTCCCGGCACACCACGTCGCGGCTGGTGACGATGGGCAGCCCGGCCAGGCGGCGCTGCTGGTGGCGGCGCCAGACCTCGAGGTCCTCGGCCCGGCGCAGGTACGCCACGCCGCGCACGACGTCGGACCACGCCGCCCCGCGGCTCGCGAGGATCGCCTCCACCACCTCGAGCGTGAGCGCGATCTGCGCATCGACGTCGCCCACGTGCGCGCTCGCGCCGCCCGGCTCGATGCTGGCGGTGCCCGACACCAGCACCCGCCGGAGCCCGGGGAAGTCCAGCTCCACCGCGCGGCTGAAGGAGCTCCCGTACGCCGGAGCCGGACACTGCAGCGGCGAGGGCAGGACCCGGGCGACGCCCGCTCCGCCCGAGGGCCGAACCGCCAGCGCGCCGGCGAGCAAGGCGCTGCCGTGCGGGTTCACGGTGCCGATGCCCGTGCTCGCCGGCACCAGGCCGTCGAAGATCCGGTGCGCCTTGAAGAAGGCGGTGCGGACCTCGTTGAACTCGCGGTACCAGCCGAGGATGTCGCGGTTGTAGAACCAGGTCCGCACCACGTCGGAGAAGGTGAAGCCCGCCTGCTCGAGCGCGCGCTCCATCAACGCGAAGGTCGCGCCCACCTCGCCGGCCGCGTCTCCGCTCGGCGCCGAAGGTCGCAGGTCGCCGAGGCGGCACAGCCGCGCCCCCCCGTCGGACCAGACGCTCCCCACCACCCGGCCCTCGAGCTCGACGCGCTGCACCTCGGCGCCGACCACCGCCGAGACGAGCACCCCCGACAGCCCCAGCGGTTGCTCGGGGTCGCCCACCGCCATCACCGGCCAGCGCGCACCGCGAGTGAGCGCGGCGCACACCGCGGGAGCTCCGAAGACCTCGACCGCGAGGACCTGGGCCTTTCGCCGCGCGAGGAGCTCCGCCAGCTCCTGGGCGAGCCGCTCGGGCGAGACGCCCGGAGCGAGCGTGGCCGCGACGCTGAGCTCCTCGCCGAAGGGGCGCGGGAGCGCGCGGACCTGGAGGTGGGCCGGCGCCGTCACGGCCCGGGCCTCAGCACGTCGCGGGCGAGCGCGGTGAGGGTGAGCGGATCGAGCGCCTGGGGACCGTCGGTGAGGGCCAGGCTCGGGTCGGGGTGCGCCTCGAGCAAGAGCCCATCGGCGCCGGCGGCCACCGCCGCGCGCGCCAGCGGTGGAATCAGGTCGCGGCGGCCGGCCGCGTGGGAGACGTCGACGACCACGGGCAGGCGGTAGGCGTGCTTCAGGAGCGCCACCGCGCCGAGATCGAGCAGGTTCCGAGTGGCCGGGTCGAACCCCACCACGCCGCGCTCGCAGAAGATGACCGCCCTAGCCCCCGCGTGCAGCAGGTGCTCGCCCGCCATGAGCCACTCGGCGACGCGGGCCCCCATGCCCCGCTTGAGGAGCACCGGGCGGCCTGCCCTGCCCACCGCCCGCAAGAGCCCGAAGTTCTGCATGTTGCGCGAGCCGACCTGAATCAGCTCGGCCACCGCGGCCACCGCCTCGACCTCCGCCTCGTCCACCACCTCGGTGACGAGGCCGAGCTGGCACGAGTCCGCCGCGTGCCGCAGCCAGGTGAGCGCGGGGCGGCCGTGACCCTGAAAGCCGTAGGGCGAGGTGCGCGGCTTGTAGGCGCCGCCTCGCAGCACCCGCGCGCCCGCGGCGGAGACCAGTTGGGCGCTGGCCAGCACCTGCGCCTGCGACTCGGCGCTGCACGGGCCCGCCATCAGCACCACCGGAGCTCCGCCGCCGACGGACACCGGGCCCACCGACACCGCGCGTCCGGCCTGCGCATCGACGAGGGGATGGGCGCTCTTGCGCGCGATGACCTCGGCCACGCCGCGCACCGCGCGAATCGCCTCGCGGGCCACCGCCTGGGAGTGCGGCAGCACCTCGAGACCCACGGCGCCGTCGTCGCCGCTCGCGGGCTCCGTCCACAGCCCCAAGCCCTGCAGCTCGGCTCGTACCCGGGCGACGTCGGCGTTCCTGGCCAGCAGAATCAGCATCTCGGTCCTTCGTCACGCCCCCAGGGCGGCGGGATGTTACCCAAAGCCGCCAACGGCGCGGGCCCATTCGACCAGGCGCCACCGCCCTGGCGTTGCGCGGGCGCCTCCCCGTTGTGAGAAGGTCGAGTTGTGCTGCACCTGCTCCGCCCGCCGCTCCAGTTCCGCCCCGACGAGCTGTTCCGGGTGCCGACCGACGACGGCAACGCCATCGCCCTCGGCCGCTACCACCCGCGCGGGCCGCGGCGCTTCCAGGAGCCGGTGCTCTTGGGCCACAGCCTCGCCACCAACCGCTTCAACCTGGACTTCGACGAGCGCTACTCGGTGGCGCGGCACCTGGCGGCGAAGGGCTTCGAGGTCTATGTGCTCGAGCTCCGCGGCCACGGCCTCGCCGGCAGCGCCACGGGCAGCCACTTCGACGTCGAGGTCAAATACGACGTGACCGCCGCCCTGCGCGCGGTGAAGAGCACCGGCGCGAGAGAGGTGCTCTGGGCCGGCCACTCCCGCGGCGGCCTCCTCGCCTACGCCCACCTGGCCCGCTTCCCCGACGCGCCCATCAAGGCCGTCGCCACCCTGGGCAGCCCGGTGGAGTACGGCGCCGGCCGTGGCCTGTTGGGCTTCGTGAAGCTGGTCGGCCCCGCGCTGGCCCTCGACGTCTTGCCCTTGCGGCTCGCCACGCGCGTCTCGGTGCTCACCGGCCTGCCGCCGGAGCCGGTGGGCCAGTACCTGGTGCGCAAGGAGAACATGGACGCGCACGTCATCCACCACGCCATCCGCGACGTGGCGGCCGACGTGCCCGGAGGCCTGGCGCGCGACTTCGCGAGGTGGATTCGCACCGGCGCCTTCGACGCCAAGGACGGCTTCGACTACCGCGAGGCGATGCGGGGCATTCGCGCCCCGGTGCTGGCGGTGGCGGGCACGAAGGATCTGCTCTCGCCCCTCGAGGCGTCGCACGCGGTGGCTCGCCACGTCGGTGGCCCGGTGGAGCTCGTCACCGCCGGCAGAGCGTTCGGCTTCAAGGCCGACTACGGCCACGGCGACCTGGTGCTCGGCCGCCACGCCCCCGACGAGGTGCTGCCCCGGGTGGCCCACTTCCTCGAGCGCCACGCCACCAGCGTTTCAGCCTGAAACGTCGCTGGAACGCAGCGCCCGGCGCGCCGGCGACGAATGCTGCGCAATGAGGGCGGCGGCGCGGGCTCGAAGCGAGCCCCGAATTTGCTTACGCGCCCAGCATGCTCCCGCGTGCGTTCATCCTGCTCGTCCTCGTTCCAGCGCTGAGCGCCCTCGCCGCGCCGCCCAGGTCCCCACCCGCCAAGCCGGCCCCTCCCGCCATCGAGCGCGCCAAGGGCTTTCAGGGCCGCCCGGCGCCGGAGACCAGCGACGCCTGCATCAGCTGCCACGAGGAGGAGACGCCGGGCCTGGTGGCCCAGTGGCGCGAGTCCCGCCACGCGGAGAAGGACGTGGGCTGCTTCGACTGCCACCAGGCGAAGGAGGGCGAGCCCGACGCCTTCGACCACAAGGGCGACACCATCGCGGTGGTCGTCACACCCAGGGACTGCGCCCGGTGCCACGAGAAGGAGCAAGCGCAGTTCGCGAAGAGCCACCACGCCAAGGCCGGCGACATCCTCGCCTCGCTCGACAACCTGCTCGCCGAGACCGTGGAGGGGGCGCGCGTGCCCTTCTCCCCGCACTCGCCTACGCCGGGCCGGGGCAGCGCGAAGGTCAACGGCCTCGCTGGAGCGCAAGCCGGCTGCCAGCAGTGCCACGGCGCCAAGGTGGCGCTGCTCGCCGTCGACGGCGGCACCGTCACCCTCGACGACCTGAAGCCCGGCGCCGACGGCCTGCCCACCGCCACCGACGCGCTGGCCCGCATCGCGCGCGACGATCGCGGCCGGCCCCGGCTGCTCAGCTCCGGCTGGCCCAACACCGGCATCGGGAGGCTCAACCTCGACGGCACCCGCGGCAGCTGCTCGGCCTGCCACGCCCGCCACGACTTCTCCGCGCGCAGGGCCCGCTCCCCGGAGAACTGCGGCCGCTGCCACTTGGGACCTGATCACCCGCAGAAGGAAATCTACGAGGAGTCGAAGCACGGCGTGGCCTTCGCCGACGCGCGGGCCAAGATGAACCTCGACGCGAAGCGGTGGGTGGCGGGCGCCGACTACTCCGCCGCGCCCACCTGCGCGACCTGCCACCTCTCGGGCAACTCCACCGAGGAGGCCGTCACTCACGACCCCGGCGAGCGCCTCGCCTGGAACAACCGACCCCCGGTCAGCCTGGCCATGGACGACTGGCAGGAGAAGCGCTCTCGCATGAAGGACGCCTGCAAGAGCTGCCACAGCGGCCGCTTCGCCGACGGCTTCTTCAGCCAGTACGACGACGTGGTCACCCTCTACAACGAGAAGTTCGGTAAGCCCGGCCAGGCCATCATGGACGCGCTGGCCAAGGAGGGCCTGGTCACCCCGAAGCCCTTCGACGAGCGCATCGAGTGGACCTGGTACGAGCTGTGGCACCACGAGGGCCGCCGAGCCCGCCACGGCGCCTCGATGATGGCCCCCGACTACGTGCAGTGGAACGGCCTGTACGAGGTGGCGCGGCGCTTCTCCGAGGAGCTCGTCCCCCAGGCCCGCGAGCTCACGAAGAAGGCCCAGGCCGCCGGGAAGGTCGCGCAGGCGAAGCGCGTGGACGCGGTCATCGACGGCGTCCTGTCCCGCCCCGAGCACCAGGGGCAGCGAGGGCCCTGACGAGGAGAGGAAGCCCACTCAGGTGCCAAACACTTTTTACGGCTGAGGCGTCTTGCCGCCGTCAGCCCGCCGTGCCAGGACTTCGCCATGGGTAGGCTCTCGTCCGTCGTGCTCCTCATGAGTGTGGCCGCGTGCGGCAAAGACGAGTGCGACTGGCCGAACATGCGCTGCAACGGCAACGTCATCGAGAAGTGCCTCATCCCCCACTTCGGCCCGACCAAGATCTCGCGCGTCTTTGAGTGCCCCGGGGTCGCCCCTCTGTGCGTCGAGGTCGATGGCGGGCCGTTCCCCTTCTGCGCGACGTCGCCGCTCCAACCGTGCGACCCTCCGAGCTACGTCAGCCACTGCGAGGGGAACGTCGCGTACTCGTGCCAGTTCGGGCTGCAGGAAGCGCACGACTGCAACGTCACCCTCGATCCGCCCGCGCCTCCCGGACAGAAGCGCGACGGTGGGCAGTACCTCTGCACGGGCGGGGGCGCTGGTCGCTGGGCCTGGTGCGAGTGAGCGCGGGAGGGCCGAGCGCGGGGCCGGAACCCGCCTCCCCACAGTGACGCGGCCCGTACGTGGCGTCCCGACGCTTCTCCGCCGGAGCCCTTCCCCGGGCGCGCGGGCTCACCCGGAAGGCCGAGGCCTCCGGCACGGTTGAACGGGCGAAGCGTGTGTCGACGCGGTCATCGACGGTGTCCTGTTCCGCCCTGAAGCCGACTGGGGCAGCGAGGTGCGCCCTGATGAAGAGACCGTTAAGCACTTACAGAGAGCGCTCCAGCTATTAGCGGCGCTCTTGTTCCGAGTCACCTCAGGAGTACGCCTGAGGGCAGATCAGCCGAGGAGCCGTCATGACGAAAGCGTCGGGATTCCGTCCGCAGGATCTTCGCAACATCGTGCTCGTGGGCCACGGAGGCGCCGGCAAGACGACGCTCGCGGAGGCCATCCTCCACCGCTGCGGCGCCATCACCCGCCTGGGCACGGTGGAGGAGGAGAGCACCACCAGCGACTTCGAGCCGGAGGCGAAGCAGCACAAGCACTCCACCAACTCCACCCTGCTCTTTGCCACCGCCGACGGGCGGGAGCTGAACCTCATCGACACCCCCGGGCACCCGGACTTCGTGGGGCTTGCACTGGCGGCCTTGCCGGCGGTGGAGACGGCGGTGGTGGTGGTGAACGGCGCCGCGGGCATCGAGTTCAACACCCGGCGCCTCTTCCACGCCGCGGGCGAGGCGGGGCTGGCGCGCATGGTGGTGGTGAACAAGATCGACGTCGACCCCAAGCGGCTCTCCTCGCTGGTGAACGAGCTGAAGGCCGCCTTCGGCGCGGAGCTCCACTGCATCAACCTGCCCACCAGGAACGGCGCCGACGTGGTCGACTGCTTCGACAAGGACGCGGGCCAGGCGGACTTCTTCGACGTGGCCAAGGTGCACCGCGAGCTTCTGGAGAGCACCGTGGAGGTCGACGACCGGGAGCTCGAGAAGTACCTCTCGGGGAAGACGGTGGCCCTGCCCGAGCTGCGGCAGACCTTCGTGAAGGCGATGGTGTCGGGCCACGTGGTGCCCATCCTCTTCACCAACGCCAAGACCGGCGCGGGGGTGGAGGACTTGGTGCACATCCTGATGGAGGAGGCGCCGAGCCCGGCCAATGGGCGCGCGCGGCGGCTCAAGGCGGGGGACGAGCTGGTGGAGGTGCCCTGCGACGTGGAGAAGCCCTTCCTGGCGCACGTGTTCAAGGTGACCAGCGATCCGTACCTGGGGCAGGTGGCGATGCTGCGGCTCCTCCAGGGCAAGCTCGACGGCACGACGCCCTTCGTCTGCGGCGCGGACAAGAAGCCGCGCAAGGCCGGGCACGTGCTCAAGGTGGAGGGGCGAGATCACCCCGAGCTCGACGCGCAGGCCTTCGCCGGCGATCTGGTGGCGGTGGCGAAGCTCGAGGACGTGCACGTCAACCAGGTACTGCACGACCCCGGCGTCGCGGTGGACTACGCGCCGGTGCTCCCCGACTTCCCCACGCCGATGGTGTCTTTGGCCATCGCGCCCAAGAACCG
>JBBIOE010000255.1:0-10041 GCA_037443525.1 Archangiaceae bacterium
CGGCCCCGAAGCCCCACCCCGCGCCGCCCTCCAAGGATCAACCGAAGAAGAACATCGAGGGCGCCGAGCGGGGCACGGAGAAGCCAGCGCCGACGCGGCTGGTGGACCAGGGCCGGCGGTCCGAAGCGCTCCGCCCGCTCATCGCCTCGGCACCGCCCTTCGCGAGGCCACGGCCGAAGCCGGCCGAGACGACGCCAGCCCAGGGGAGGGAGAAGCCGCGTCGCTCCTCCGCGACTCCGCCGCCGCCCGCCAACCGCGCACCGCCGCCGAACGTCGACCCGGGAGAGCAGCTGGCCCCGACGCCGGTTCGCTCCGCGCCGCCGACCGCTCCCCCACCCCCGGCCCTGAAGAAGCGCCGCTCCCGCCCGCCGCCGACGCGCACGGTCGAGATGCCGGAGCTCGTCGATCCGGTGATCCTGGTGCTGGCGTCGCGGTGAGCGTCGGCCGCGCGGTCACTCGCGCGTGCGGTCGCGCGGCCGGGGAGCGAGGGAGTCCTCCTCCCAGAGCGACGCGCGAAAGCGGCCACGCACGGTGGACCTGGCCTGCTGCTCGTCGAGGTTCCCCATGAGGCCCTCGCCGTGCCACGCGCCGAGCAGCGCGACGAAGAACGCCACGCCGCCGCCGATCACGATCTTCGTCAAGTCGAAGACCAGGAACCACGACGGCATGAAGAACGACATCAAGAACGTGATCAGCACCGAGAGGAAGGCGCCCACCGCGGGCTCGACGAGGCGCCGGCCGGGAGAGACCACGCCCACCGCCAGGCCCCCCAGGTAGAGCGCCACCAGGTGCAGGAGCATCTGCACCTGCAGGTGGAACATCGGCGAGACGTAGGCCCCCACCACCAGCGGCGCCAGCCAGTGGCCGATGAAGAGCTCGAAGGCGAGGAAGAGCACCAGGCTCAGGAACGCCCAACCCATCGAGAACGGTCGCTCCGCCGCGTCGCCCATGCGGCGACTCTAGCTCACCCCGCGGCCATGAAGACCGGCACGCGCCGCCGCCCGAACGAGCCCGGCTCCGCGTCGAAGACCCCGGCGATCTTCGCGTGGCACGACGGGCACTCGCCGCTCGCGGTGAGCTGGTAGCTGACGATCTCGTACCAGTCGCGGACGATCACCTTCGCGTCGCACGCCGGGCAGTGGGTGGTGTCGCCGTCCACGTCGCTGACGTTGCCGGTGTAGACGTAGCGCAGCCCCGCGGCCATCGCCTGCTTGCGCGCGCGGCGCAGCGTCGAGCGCGGCGTCGCCGGCACGCCCGTCATGCGGAAGTCCGGGTGGAAGCCCGAGAAGTGCAGCGGCACGTCGGGGCCGAGCTTCGCGGCGATCCACTCCGAGAGCGCCGCCACCTCCGCCTCGGAGTCGTTGTGGCCGGGCAAGAGCAGCGTGGTGATCTCCACCCACGCCTTGGTCTCCTTCACCAGGTACTCGAGGCTCTCCTTCACCGGCTCCAGGTGCCCGAAGCACTGCTTCGTGTAGAAGTCCTCGGTGAACGCCTTCAGGTCGACGTTGACCGCGTCCATCTTCGCGTAGAACTCGCGGCGGGGCTCCGCGCGCATGTAGCCGGCGGTCTTCGCCACCGTGGCGAGCCCGAGCGCGTGGCACTCGTCGGCGGTGTCCATCGCGTACTCCGCGAAGATGACCGGATCGTTGTAGGTGAAGGCCACGCTCGCGCAGCCCAGCGCCTTGGCGCGGTCGGCGATGGCCGAGGGCGTCGCGACCTGCGAGCCGGCGTCGTACTCCTTCGCCTTGGTGGTCTCCCAGTTCTGGCAGAAGCGGCAGCCCAGGTTGCAGCCCGCGGTGCCGAAGGAGAAGACGCTGGTGCCCGGGTGGAAGTGCGCCAGCGGCTTCTTCTCGATGGGGTCGATGCAGAAGCCCGACGAGCGGCCGTAGGTGTCGAGCACCAGCTGGTCGCCGACGCGCTGGCGGACGAAGCAGAAGCCGCGCTGGCCGTCGTGAAGGGTGCAGTCGCGGGGGCAGAGGTCGCAGCGCAGGCGGCCGTCCTCCTGCTGGTGCCACCAGCGCGCGACGTGAGGGGTCCTCTTTGGTCCTTCCATGCGATCTCCTTCGCCGCGCACGGCTTGCAGACTCCCTCATGCCACGCAGGGGCGCACTTCGCCGGGCCGAGCGGGGAGGCCGCACCCGTTGCGTGGGGGAGGCCGGTTCGGCCGTGCATGGATGCTGCACCTCGCGCCCGCTCGACCCCACCTTGAAGGACCGCGCCCATGGAGATCGTCCTCGAGCACAAGCCGCCGTTCGACTCGCAGGTCGAGCTCGTCGAGCACAAGGGGCCCGGCCACCCGGACACCATCTGCGACGCCCTCGCCGAGGCGCTGAGCGTTCGGCTGAGCCGCCTCTACCTGGAGCGCTTCGGGGCGGTGCTGCACCACAACGTCGACAAGGCGCTCTTGCGCGGCGGGCAGGCCAGGCCAGCGTTCGGCGGCGGCGAGGTGGTGGCGCCCATCGAGCTGTTCCTCTGCGGCCGGGCGGTGGTGGAGGACCGCGGCGAGCCCTTGCCCATCGAGGAGCTGGTCATCGAGGGCAGCCGGAGCTGGCTCACCGAGCACCTGCACGCGCTCGACCCATTGCGGCACGTCGTCTTCCACACGCTGTTGCGCCCCGGCTCCCCCGATCTGGTGGGGCTCTTCGACACGGGCCCCAAGACGCACCGGCCGCTGGCCAACGACACCTCCATCGGCGTGGGCTTCGCGCCCCACTCGCTGCTCGAGCGGGTGGTGCTCCACGCGGCGAAGCGGCTCGGCGAGCTCGCGCGAAAGCACCCGGAGCTCGGCGAGGACGTGAAGGTGATGGGCGTGCGCCAGGGCCAGGCGCTGCACCTCACCGTGGCCTGCGCCTTCGTGGGCGCGCACCTCGAAGACGCGAACGCCTACCTGGAGCGGAAGGCCTTCCTCGCCAAGGAGCTCGCCGCCTCGTCGAGCGCGGAGGCCGGGCGGCCGGTGACGGTGGAGGTCAACGCCGCCGACGACGCCGCGCACGGGAAGCTCTACCTCACCGTGACCGGCACCTCGGCCGAGGGCGGCGACGACGGCCAGGTGGGCCGCGGCAACCGCGTCAACGGGCTCATCACCCCCTACCGGCCCATGAGCCTCGAGGCCGCCGCGGGGAAGAACCCCATCTCGCACGTGGGCAAGCTCTACGGCGTGGTGGCGCACCAGCTCGCGGCCGACCTGGTCCGCACCGTGCCCGGGGTGCGCGAGGCGGCGGTGCGCATGGTGAGCTGCATTGGCCAGCCCGTCGACGATCCGCGCGTCGTGCACGTTGAGCTGGGCTTGGCGGACGGAGACCTCGCGCGCGTCCGCCCGGCAGTCGAGGAGCGGGTGCGGCTGCAGCTCTCCGGGCTCGCTGACCTCACCTGGCGAATCCTGGAGGAGGCGGTGCGGCTGTTCTGAGCCCCCGTTCAGGCCGAGCCGTTCGACTCCGCTCAGGGAGGCTCAGCGTGAACGACGGATCCGCTCCGCCACCCACTCCTCCGGCGCTTCGTCCTCCGGCCGCACCACCACGTCCGGGTGCTCTGGCGCCTCGTAGCCCAACCCGGCGCCGGGCAACGCGGCGGCGGTCCCGTCGTGTCGCGCGAACAGCCCCTTCGTGTCTCGGCGCCGGCACTCCTCGAGCGGCGTATCCACGAAGACCTCCAGGAAGCGGGGCGCGAGCTCCCGCGCCCGAGAGCGGAACGCGCGCCGGTGCGCCGTCGCCGGCACCAGCACCACCAGCCCCTGGGCCGCGAGCAGCGCCGCGAGGCGCGCCAGGGTCTCGTAGAAGGCGTCGCGCCCCTCCGGATCGTACCCGGGCTTGGGCACCAGCGCCGAGCGCACCAGGTCGCCGTCGAGCACCGCCACCGGCGTCGTGGGCCTCAGCCGCTCGGCGACCCGCTCCGCCACCGTCGTCTTCCCCGAGGACGGCAGGCCGGTGAACCACGCCACGAGCCCGCTCATGTGAGCGCCTCGTCGCCCCAGGCCGGATCGAAGCGATCGGCCGCGAGCACCCGCTCCACGAAGCGCAGCATGCGGTCGCGATCCGCTTCCCGGAGGTGCGGGTACCAGGCCGGGCTGCACACCACCAGGCCGCGCCAGGCGAAGAACGGCGCCACCACCTCGAGCACCGAGCGATCTCCCTCCTCCAGGTACACCTCCCAGAAGCGGTGCCACAGCCGCCCCAGGCCGTCCTTCCAGCGCTCCCGGTGCTCCAGCGCGAAGAAGAGGAAGTTGATGGCCAGGCAGCCCACGTCGTCGGCCGGCTCGCCCTCGGAGCCGCGGCTGGCGTCGAGCAGAATCGGGGCCTCCTCGTTCGGCGCGAAGACGATGTTGAACGGGTGGAAGTCGCCGTGCGTCTTGCGCAGCCGCTCCGTCCGCTGCTTGTGCCGCTGCCGCCAGCGGAGGCACTCTGCCTCGATGCGCGAGAGCCGCTCCGGCGGCGCCCCCGGCGCTCCCGCCCCGTAGCCGTCGACGATGCCGGCGATGCCCTCGCCGCTGCCCACCAGGTCGCGCCAGGCGCGCACGTACGCGCCGGAGTGGGTGCCCGGACGCCGGTGGAGCGCGGCGAGCCATCGCGCCAGGGCGGCAGCCCGGGCCAGATCGAGGGGGCCGACCGCGCCGCGCGCGTCGACGCGCCGCAGGTCCTCCGCGTAGACCTCGCCGTCGGCCCACTCGGTGAGCAGGTAGAACTCGTCCACGTTCGGCAGCGGCACCAGCCCGCCGTCGGCCGCGATGGCGCCGACGTCCACCGCCCGGGCGTGCCCCGGCACGGTGGGGAACGAGTCCCAGGCGAGGAGCTGCTCGGCGGCTCGGTCGGACCGGCGGTCGTGCCCGTAGTCGTCGGCCCGGGCCACGTGGAAGACCAGCGCCAGCTGCACGCCGTCGGCCTTGCGCAGCGCCACCCGCAAGGGGCTCCCGTAGCCGAGCTGCTTGCCGGTCTCTCCACAGCCGGTGTCCGCCCCCACGGCCATGGCCGAGAGCACCGTCGAGCCGGGGAAGAGCGTGGCGAGACGGGCCTTCAGGCCCGCTGGAAGCGCGGCGGTCACGCTGAGGAGGTACAGCGGGCGCTTGGGCCAGCAACCCCGCCCTGGCGGGCCTCTCGCGGCGCGCAACCCCTGCGCTCGGTGCACGCGCGGCGCTCGGTTTCCTCCACAGGGAGCTCCGAACCGGCTTCGCTTGGGCCTCCCGGGCGCACCGCCGACTTCTCCACAGGAAATCCACATCGCCGCGCGCAATTCGTTCGGCCGCGCCCTGATCCATCGCAGGTGGGCGCATGGCATCGGATGTGCTCCGTGAGGGGTCGTCTGGCGACTGGGGCTGGAACCCAGTCGGGCACCTTCGTTGGCAGGAAAGCCAAGAAGCCCAGCCGAGTCACCCTTCGGGGTGCTCAGCGAAGCGACTTTGGTCTCGAACCCTGCGGCGAGGCTTCCTGCCCGACCCGGTCCACACCCTGGCCGCTGGACGCTTTTTGTGTGCTCGAGGGGAAACCCGTTCATCGCTTCATTCACCCGTCCCACGCCGAGGAGAAGCCACCGATGCGCATTCAAGAGATCATGAGCCAGCCCGCCGTCACCTGCCGCGATTCCGATTCGCTCGCCCAGGCCGCCGAGCTCATGTGGCAGAACGACTGCGGCACGGTGCCGGTGGTGGACGAGTCGAACAAGCCGGTGGGCATGATCACCGATCGCGACTGCTGCATGTCGGCCTACACCCAGGGCAAGGCGCTCCACGAGCTCTCGGTGGGCAGCGCGATGTCGAAGCAGGTCTTCACCTGCAACGTCAGCGACACCCTGGAGTCGGCCGAGAAGCTCATGAGCGACAAGAAGGTGCGGCGGCTCCCGGTGCTCAACGACGCTGGCCAGGTCGTCGGCGTGGTGTCGGTGAACGATCTCGCCCGCTACGCCTCGGGCAACAAGAAGAGCAGCACCGAGCACGAGGTGCTGCAGACCTTCGCGACCATCGGGCAGCCGCGCGGGGCCCAGCAACCCTCCATGGCCAGGTCCGCGGCCCAGGTGTTCGCGAGTGCGATTCGCTGAGCACGTCGCGCTGCCCGACTCGCCGTCGGCCAGGTCCATTCCGTCGGCGGGCAGCGAAGAGAAGGACCCCTATGCACGGCGGCGCGCTCGCCTGGTCGCTTCCTTGCGGCGCGGCGTGCGCGACGAGTGCGTGCTCAAGGCCGTCGCCGAGGTGCAGCGGCACCGCTTCGTGCCCGCGGCGCACCTCGGCGCGGCCTACGACGACGTCTTCCTGCCCATCGGAGACGGCGAGCGCCTCGCCGCGCCCTCGCTGGTGGCGCGGGTGCTCGAGGAGGCCCGGGTACGCCCCGGCGATCGCCTCCTCGACGTCGGCACCGGGCTCGGCTACTCGGCGGCCCTGGCGGCCCAGCTCGGCGCGCGGGTGCTGAGCATCGACGCCAGGCGCCAGCTCGCCGACGCCGCCTTCAAGCGGCTCCACACCCTCGGCCTCGACGTCGCGGTGCTCGTCGGCGACGGCCTCCTGGGCGTGCCGTACGAGGCGCCCTTCGACGCCATCGCCGTCTTCGCGGCCAGCCCCCGCGTGCCCGAGCCCCTGAAGCTGCAGCTCGCGCGCGGCGGGCGCCTGGTGATGCCCGTCGGCGCCGGGGAGCGACCGGTGCTGGTGCGCATCACCCGCACCCCGTCGGGCTTCTTCGAAGAGCGGCTCGGCCCCTTCCGCGCCTTCGCGTTCACCCGCGACGAGCCCGAAGCCCGCCCGAGCGCGACGCTGTTGGAGTGAGGGAGCGCGGGGTCCTCCCCGATCTCCCGATGTCGGGTCGGGCACCGCTCCTTACACGGGGCAGGTGCTCGACCCGAAACCCATGCCCACCCGCCTGCGCGTCCCCCCCTCGACGGACTTCGAGCTGGCACAGCACCGCCGGTTCAGCTGCGAGAAGTACACGCGCTGCCTCGACGCCTCGGTGAAGGAGAAGTGGGAGAGCTTCTCCTGCGGCTCCTGCCCCTTCGCGGCCAATGCCGGCAACCGCTCCCGCGAGGTGACGGCTTACGCCCAGGCCCGCTTCAGCGACGGCCTCGGCTACTGACGTTTCCCCTCGGGCTGACCTCGCCCGTTCTCCACAGGCGAAAAGCTGGCGCGCCGCCGAAGGTTGACTTCGCACAGGTGGGCTCGCGCCAGTTGCGTCGTGAGTCCCAGCGCTTGGCGGCGCTGGGCGAAGCTCTCCACAGCACTCTCCACACGCGCTCCGCGAACGTTCTGCGGCGTCGCGCGCCCCTCGCACCTTCTCCGCGCAGGTGGGCTCACGTGGCATGCCTCGTGCTCGGGGCGGACCGGCCTTCGGGACTCGGAAGGTTCGTAACCACTCACCGCCACAAGGAGCACACCATGCAGATCATGCGACGTCCGGAGACCTGGGATCCCTTCCGCGAGTTCGAGACGCTGTCGAACCGCTTCAACCGCCTCCTCGGCTTCCCCAAGTGGTCTCAGGAGGTCGGCGAGCGCGAGCGCATGGCGACGATGGACTGGTCGCCGGCCTGCGACATCTCCGAGACGGACAAGGAGTACCACGTCTACGCCGAGCTCCCGAAGGTGAACAAGGACGGCGTCCACGTCACCCTCGAGAACGGCGTGCTCACCATTCAGGGCCAGCGCCAGGAGGAGAAGGAGGAGAAGGGCGTCAAGTACCACCGCCGCGAGCTCTCCTACGGCAGCTTCGAGCGCAGCTTCACCATGCCCGACGACGCCGACGAGTCGAAGGTCGAGGCCACCTTCAAGGACGGCATCCTCAACATCAGCATCGCCAAGACCAAGGCGAAGTCGACGACCGCGAAGGAGATCGCCATTCACTGACGAAGCGTCCCACTCGGCGACCAGGCCCCAAGGAGCCCACATGAGAATCGAGCTCGTCTTCGCGAGCCTGGTCGCCGCAGTGGCCATCGACGCCGCTGCCGCGACCAAGGCGCAGTCCCCTGCCCCGGCCACCGCCACCGCGGTCGCCACCGGCGCCATCGGCCCGCCCGAGTTCGCCCGGCCCTTCATTCAAGTCCCCAAGGACGTGGGGCCCTCGGTGGTGGCCGTCACCTCGGTGTCCACGGCGAAGGCCCAGGCGCCCGAGACCAACCCCTTCGACTTCCTCTCCCCCTTCGGCGACAGCCCGCTCGAGCGGTTCTTCAAGAGCCTGCCCCGGCAGGATCAGCGGCAGCAGCGCCAGCCGCAGCTCCGCGGCATCGGCAGCGGCGTCATCGTCGACGCCAAGGGGCTCATCCTCACCAACAACCACGTGGTGCGCGACGCCGAGACGCTCTCGGTCGTGCTCGACGACGCGCGCGAGTACAAGGCCGAGGTCATCGGGAAGGACCCCAAGACCGACCTGGCGGTGATTCGCCTGAAGCCCAACGGCAAGCCCCTGCCGCCCCTGCGGCCCGCGGTGCTCGGCGACTCGAGCGCCCTGGAGGTCGGCCAGTGGGTGATGGCCTTCGGCAGCCCCTTCGGCCTCAAGCGCACGGTGAGCGCCGGCATCGTCAGCGCCAAGGGCCGCGGCCACGTGGGCATCAGCGACTACGAAGACTTCATTCAGACCGACGCGGCCATCAACCCTGGGAACTCCGGCGGGCCGCTCGTCGATCTCGAGGGGCGCGTGGTGGGCATCAACACCGCCATCGTCTCGAAGAGCGGCGGCTACCAGGGCGTGGGCTTCGCCATCCCCATCAACATGGCGAAGGCGGTGATGAGCGAGCTGATCGCGCACGGCACGGTGACGCGGGGCTTCTTGGGCGTGCTCATCTCCGAGCTCAGCGACGACCTGGCGGCGTCCTTCGGCTTCACCGGCAAGGGCGTGCTGGTGCAGGACGTGACGCCCGACGGCCCCGGCGCCAAGGCCGGCCTCAAGCCCGGCGACATCATCACCGAGCGCGACGGCAGGCCGATCTCCGACGTGGGCCTGTTCCGCAACTCCATCGCCGACACGGCGCCGGGCACCACGGTGAACCTGACCGTCTTCCGCGGCGGCAGGACCCAGACCATCAAGGTGAAGCTCGAGCTCCTCAAGACCGAGGAGGGGCCGGCCGAGAAGCAGCAACCCCAGGCGGCCCCGAGCGGCACCGGCGGGAGCCACGGCATGGAGTTCGTCGACGTGACGCCGGAGCTCCGCCAGCACCTCGGCCTCGACCTGACGCCGGGCGTGCTCATCACCCGGGTGCAGCCCGGCTCCGACGCCGACGACGCCGGCCTCGCGCCCGGCGATCTCCTGGTGCAGGTGGGCACCACCGAGGTGAAGACGGCGCAGGAGGCCGAGCGCGCCCTCGAGCGGCTCGATCCCAAGGCGACGGTGCGCCTGCGCGTGATTCGCGAGAAGCAAGGGGTGTTCGTGCTGCTCAAGCCGCGGGGCGGGTAGACCCGAGGACGGGCTCAGCCCGAGCGGAATCCCCGTTCACCCTGAGCGAAGTCGAAGGGTGCCGAACACCGGACCCTCCCGTTCACCCTGAGCGAAGTCGAAGGGTGCCGAACACCGGACCCGACGGGCTCACATCGGCGGCGAGACCCCCGGGCCGAAGTCCACCTGGTTCGGCAGCTCGTTCACTCCGCCGCCTTCGCTGGGGAAGTGCTCGGCCAGGGGCGCCGCGACCGACTCGATGGCCTCGAGGAGGCCCTCCGTGTAGTGGCCGGCGTGGAAGCGCGCGCTGGCCTTCTTCACCACCTCGTCCCAGAACGCCTGGCCGACCTTCTCGTGAATGCCCTCGTCGCCGAGCACCACCATGGTGCGCCGCGACGGGACGAGGAAGATCAGCACGCCGTTGCGGTGCTCGGTGTTGGTCATCCCCAGCCGGCGGAAGGCGCGCTCCGCGTGGTGCCGCACGTCGCCCCAGAAGAAGCGGGAGACCGAGACGCGGACCTCGGCGGTGCTCTTGCGCTCCGCCTCCGCGATGGCCCGCTCGACGCGCCCGACGTCGACCCACAGCCCCAACCGCCTCGACCGTCGCCACATTCAGACGCCTCCGTTCACCAGTGCCCTGACGCGCCGCCACCACCGCTGCGCCCGCCGCCACCCGAGAAGCCCCACCCACCTCCACCTCCGCCACCTC
>JBBIOE010000256.1:0-10036 GCA_037443525.1 Archangiaceae bacterium
GCCCCGCGGCTCCCGCAGCCCCCGCCGCGCCCGGAATTCCGGCCGCGCCCGGCAGGCCGTTGCACACCACCGCCGTGCCACCGTCGACGATCAACTTCACGCCGCCCTGCGGGCAGCTCGGGTCTCCGATGGCGAGCGGCATCAGGCGCACCGACTCCCCCGCCGGCCCGCGAGGCCCGGTGACCACGCCGCCGTCGATGACCAGCACCTGGCCGGGGTCGCCCTTGTCGCCCTTCGGCCCCTGCGGTCCCTGCGGCCCGGTGGGGCCGACCGCGCCCTCCGGCCCGGCCGCGCCCTGTGGCCCTTCCGGACCGGTGGAGGAGACGGGCGTCTGGGGGCAGGCGGCGAGGACGAGGCCGAGGAGGAGGGCGAAGCGGCGCATGCGCGGGTGACACCAGAGCCCGAGCCGATGTGCAACGGCCTCTGTTGCAGTTCTTGATGCCAGGGGATCCGCTCCCTACAGTGCCCGGCGTGGCCGAACGCTCTCAACGGCCGGGGCTCTTCTGGGCGATCCTCGGAATCTTCACCATCGCGCTGCTCGTGATGGTGCTGGTGCTCTTCATCGCGGTGCCGCGGCAGATCGACGAGTACCTCACCGACTCGCTGGTCGAGCGCGGCAAGGCCGTGGCCAAGGAGATCGGCCGCAAGGTGGCCATCGCGCCGCGCGACACCATCGACGCCGCGGCGAGCGAGGAGATCAACGTCATCCTGGGCGGCGAGTCCGAGCTGCGCTCGGCGTGGGTGCTGGTGTGCCCGGCGCCCGACGTCTGCCGCATTCAAGACGTCATCGCGCAGAAGACCGGCACCGACCCGCGCGTGTCCGAGGCGGTGCTCAGGCAGTTCAACGCCAAGGGCCAGGCCCTGCGCATGGTGCTGGAGAGCGGCGAGCTGCTGGTCGGTGACTCGGTGACGCCCAAGGGCTCCGTCGGGCGCGCCTACGTCCTGGTCTCGCTCGATCGGCACCGGCTCGACGAGGGGCTGCTCAGCCTGCGGCGCACGCTGCTGCTGGCGCTCATCGTGACGGCCCTCATCTTCATGGGCCTCATCGGCGTGCTCTCGCGCATGTTCATCATCCGCCCCATCCGCGGCATGCAGGCCATGGCCACGCGGCTGTCGGAGGCGGACCTCTCGGTGCGCATCGAGCGAGGCGGCACCAGGGAGCTGGACGAGCTGGCCGACTCCCTCAACTCCATTGGCCAGGGCCTGCGCGACACGTTGGGCCGGGTGCGCGGCGTGGCGGAGAGCGTGGCGCAGGTCATCGATCAGATCGGCCGGTCGGCGGCGACGACCTCCGGCGGCTCGACCACCGTGCTCACCCGCGTGGAGGAGACCTCCAGCGCGATGGTCGAGATGCTGGCCTCGCTCAAGGGCATCGCCGAGAACGTGGACACGCTCTTCCACTCCGCGGAGGACTCGAGCTCGAGCATCATGGAGATGGCGACCACCAACGACGAGGTGGCCGAGAGCGTCTTGAAGATGGCCGCGTCGGTGGAGCAGACCACCAGCGCCATCGAGCAGATGACCTACAGCATCAAGGAGGTCGCCACGAGCGTCGGCGACCTGCTCAAGAGCGCCGAGGTGACGAGCTCCTCCATCCGCGAGATGGACGGCAGCATCAACCAGGTCGAGTCGAACGCCTACGAGACGGCGCGGCTGTCGGAGCAGGTGTCGAAGGACTCCGAGACCGGCATGGAGTCGATTCAGAAGACCATCGCCGGCATCGACAAGATCAAGGAGAGCTCGCTCACGGCCTCGCAGGTCATCGAGCAGCTCGGCAAGCGCATCCAGGAGATCGGCAACATCGTCGACGTCATCGACGACGTGGCGGAGCAGACGAACCTGCTCGCGCTCAACGCCGCCATCATCGCCGCGCAGGCGGGCGAGCACGGCAAGGGCTTCGCGGTGGTGGCCGAGGAGATCAAGGATCTCGCCGAGCGCACCGGCGCGTCGACCAAGGAGATCGCCGACCTCATCCGCGCGGTGCAGAACGAGTCGAAGAACGCGGTGAGCGCGATGACCCAGGGCGTGCGGAACGTCGACGACGGCGTCCTGCTCGGCCGCGAGACCGAAGGGGCCCTGAAGAAGATTCAGGACTCGGCGCACCGCTCGACGCAGATGGTGAAGGCCATCGCGCGCGCCACGGTGGAGCAGGCGAAGAGCTCGCGCGAGGTGACCGCGGCGGTGGAGCGCATCCACGAGGCGGTGGCGCAGATCTCCAAGGCCACCAAGGAGCAGGACGGCGGCAGCGAGCAGATCATGAAGTCGGCCGAGCACATGAAGGTCTTGACCACCCACGTCACCCGCTCGGTGCAGGAGCAGGCCCACGGCTCGAAGCAGATCAGCCGCTCCATCGAGAGCATCAACGAGATGGTGAACTACCTGTCCCGCGCCCAGAAGGAACAGACCAAGGGGTCGGAGCAGGTCTTGAAGGCCGTGGAGACCATTCGCTCGGTGGCCGAGACGCAGAACCGCTCGGTGAAGCAGCTGGAAGAGGCCATCGACACCTTGCGGCAGCAGGCCGACGTGCTGCGCGGGGAGATCCGCCGCTTCCGGGTGTGAGGGTGCCGAATTCGGTGGGGCGCCTCACTTCGCCTTCAGCACCATCGTCACGCCCTTCGGGTCGGTGAGCGCCATCACCCGCCCGTCCGCTCCGCCGCCCAGCTCGTAGGTCGACCGGTAGACCGCCGGCGACACCGAGCGCGTCGGCGTGGGCTTCGGCTCGCAGCTGTCGGAGGTCTCCACCTCGCCGGCCTCGACCTGGAAGTCGACGATGCCGCTGGAGGCCTGCCACCGCCCCTTGAGCGACGTGGTGGACCGGATCACGCAGGGCGCGGCGAGCTCGAGCTTCGAGACGTCGGTGAAGGTGCCGTCGGGCTCGATGACCAGGCGCCGGGACTGTCCACCGGCCCGGCGAGGCTCCTGGCCGCCATCGGGGTGCGTGAGGGTCGCCGAGCCCTGCATCTCCCACGACCACTCGCCGACGAGCTTGGCGTCGCCGGCGATCACCGCCACGCCCGCGTCGGGCTTCGGCTCGACGCGCAAGCTGTAGAGGCCCGCGCCGAGGCAGAAGGCGAAGAGCGTCGGGCCGGCGATGAGCACGCCGAGGATGATCTTGGTGGTCCGCCCCATCGCCATGGCGGGCGTCGTCCCTCGGAGGCCGAGGCGAGTCAAGGTGAACGGAGCGGCCGGGGAGGGCGCGCACGGAATCTGCACCCTCTGCGGGGTACGCCGAGGAGGTCACCAGAGGCGCATGACTTTCGTGCTCGTGATTCTCGCCAACCTCTTCTCCGGCGTGGCCGCGGTGTGGCTGGCGGTGGTGTTGGTGCTGCGCGGCTGGCGGCGCCGCTCGAGCTTCGTGTCGCACCTGGTGGACTTCGCCGTCGGCACCTTGCTCGCCACCGCGCTCTTGGACCTGTTCCCCGCCGCGCTCGCGGCCTGGGCGCCGCGCGGGCCCGAGCCGCTCTTGGCCACCATGCTCGCCGGCATGCTCGCGCTCCTGGCGGTGGAGCGGGTGGTGGCCATTCGGCACTTCCACCTCGAGGCCCACCCCGGGCACGAGCAGGCGCACCCGCACAAGCGGCTGACGGTGCCGGTCATCCTCGTCGGAGATGGGCTGCACAACTTCGTCGACGGCGTGGTCATCGCCTCGGCCTTCACCAGCAGCGTGCAGGCGGGCGTGGTCACCTCCCTGGCCGTGCTCACCCACGAGCTGCCGCAGGAGCTCGGCGACTTCGGCGTGCTCCTCGACGCGGGCCTGAGCCCCAGGCGCGCGCTGTGGTTCAACACTCTGAGCGCCACCGCGGCCATCGCCGGCGGCGTCCTCGGCACCCTGGCCCTGGGCGTCCTGCAGATCGCGACGCCCTTCGTCCTCGCGCTCTCCGCGGCGAGCTTCATCTACCTCGCGCTCGCCGACCTGGTGCCCTCGCTCCACGACGTGGCCATGACCGGCCGGCGCGTGGTGGCGCAGCTGGCGCTGGTGGTCGGTGGCGCGTTGGCGGTGGTCGGGACGCACCTGCTGCTCGGGCACGAGTGAGCGAAAGGCCGGCCTTGCGGCTCCGAGTGCGGAGCGCTATTCCGCGCCTCGCCGAGCCACCCGACGTCTCGATGGCGGTCGCCGTACGGACCGTAGAGCGTCCAGGCCGGGTTCGTGCTCTTGGCGACCGCTCCGGCTTGGACCACGTCGCCTGGGAGTCGCTCGTGAGTGCCGTCCGTCCAGTCCCCTCGTCGCTGTCTCTCCGCGGAACCCTGCCCGCGCTGCTCGCGGTCCTCGCCGCGACCCCCGCCCTCGCTCACGAGCTACCGGACGGGGGCGAGGCCGAGCTCGACGGAGGCGTCATCTCCCACGTCGTCGTGCCGCCCCGGGTGCTGTCGTCGGTGGAGGCGGCCTACCCCCCGCGCGCGCTGGCCGAGCGCCGCGAAGCCCACGTCCACCTCGAGCTCCAGGTCGACGCCACCGGCCACGTCGCCGACGTGCGCGTGCTGGAGACCGGTGGCGACGAGTTCGACGCCGCCGCGGTGGAAGCCGTGCAGCGCTACGCCTTCTCGCCGGCCACCGAGGACGGCGTCCCGGTGCGCTCGTTCGTCACCTACACCTATGCCTTCCGCCTTCCCGAGCTGCCGCCCTCCGCCGACGCCGGCGCCCTTGCGCCGATGACCACGGTGGTGACGGCGCAGCGGCCGCTCTCCGCCGCCTCGTCCTTCTCGGTACGCGATCGCGACTTCGCCTTGCGGCCCATCGGCTCGGTGCAGGACATCCTCCGCATCACCCCGGGGCTGGTGATGGTGCAGCACTCCGGCGGCGGCAAGGCCAACCAGTACTTCCTCCGCGGGTTCGACGCCGACCACGGCAGCGACGTGGCGCTCTCCATCGACGGGGTGCCCATCAACATGGTCTCGCATGCGCACGGGCAGGGTTACGCCGACACCAACTTCATCATCCCGGAGGTGGTGGAGCGCGTGGAGATCACCAAGGGCTCGACCTTCCCCAGCCAGGGTGACTTCGCCACCGGCGGCGCGGTGAACCTCGTCTCCCGGGAGCGCTTCGAACGCTCGAGCTTCGGCCTCGGCTTCGGCGGCTCACCGGGCTTCGGCAAGCCCAGCCTTCGGGCGCTGGCCATCGCCAGCCCGAAGCTCGACGGCCTGAGCGCCACCTTCGCGGCGGAGCTGGGCCAGGCCAACGGCCCCTTCGAGAGCCCCAACGACTGGAACAGCTACAAGCTCTTCAACCGGCTCACCTTCCACCTGAGCCCGACGTCCACTCTCTCCGTGACGCACATGGGCTACGGCGGCGACTGGAACGGCAGCGGGCAGATCGCCGCGCGGGCCGTCGATCAGGGGCTCATCACCCGCTTCGGCTCCCTCGATCCGAGCGAGGGCGGCGACTCGACGAGGCACCAGGTCCAGCTGGCCTACCGCTTGAGGCCCGACGCCAAGAGCGAGCTCCGCGCGATGGCCTACCTCGCGACCTATCGCTTCAACCTCTTCTCCAACTTCACCGGCTCCCTGAACGATCCGGTCAACGGCGACGAGATCGAGCAGGTCGACCGGCGCACCTTCTTCGGCGCGAAGGTGTCGTACCGGGTGGTGCAGGAGGTGGCCGGCGTCCGCTTCGACACCACCATCGGCGCCGACGCGCGCAACGACGACATCCGGAACCAGCTCTGGCACGACGTCGAGCGGCAGCGTCTCGGCCCTGCCACGCGCGACAGCTCCATCAGCGAGACCCTGGCCGGGCTCTTCGTGAACGAGGAGGTCACGCCCCTCTCGTGGCTCCGCTTGAACGCCGGCGGCCGCGCCGATCTCCTCAGCTACGCCGTCGACAACCTCGTCGTGGATCCGTCGGCGCCTGGTTCCGGCGTGGGCAGCGCCTACCAGCTCAGCCCCAAGGTCAACCTCATCGCCTCGCCGCTCCAGTGGCCGGACGCGCAGTGGGACGTGTACGTCAACTGGGGTCACGGATTTCACACCAACGACGTGCGCGGCGCGTTCGCTGTTCCGAAGGTGACTCCCATCACTCGCGCCATCGGCGAGGAGGTGGGCACGCGGGCCCGGCTGTGGGAGCGGTGGGACCTGGCCGCCGCGCTGTGGATGCTCGACCTCGCGAACGAGACGGTGTGGAACGGCGACGACGGGACCACGGCGGTGAGCGACGCCACCAACCGATACGGCGTCGAGCTGGAGACGCGCTTCGAGCTCACGAGCTGGCTCGCGGCCGACGCCGACGTGGTCTTCACCCATTCACAGTTCAGCACCGACGGGAGCAATGGCGGCGGGCTGGCGCTCGCGCCCAAGGCGACGTGGGCGGGCGGGCTCTCCGCGCGGCACGAGGTGGGACCGGGCGTGGCGCGCGCGGGCCTGCGCTTCTTCGGCATCGGAGATCGCCCCGCGACCGACGACGGCGCCCTCGTCGCGCCAGGCTTCACCGAGGTCGATCTGCACCTGGGCTTTCGGCACCGGCGCTTCGACCTCGCGCTCGACATCGAGAACCTCTTCAACGGCGTCTACCGCTCGGCGCAGTTCGCGACCGTGAGCCGCCTCGCCGGAGAGCCCCAGGTGGGCAGCGCCGTGCCCGCGGGCTTCTCCTGCGGGAGGAACGCCCGCCTCGCCCCGGCCCCCGACGGGACGAGCGACGGCCGCTTCCACGGCTGCGAGGACATCGACTACACGCCCGCGTACCCGTTCAGCGTGCGGCTGACCGCGACGGTGTACCTCGACTGAGGCTTCAGCCCGGGATCAGCGTCTTGAACTTGTCCCACGACAGCAGCGTCCACAGCTCGGTGGTGGCGTGGCCGAAGGAGCGGACCAGCATCACCACCTTCGCCGCGGACTCGGCGTCGGGCGCTTCGAACACGTCGAGGTAGTCGACGGGCCCCAGCACCGCCGAGCTCATCTTCCACTTCACCTGTGGCAGCTCCTTCTCGATCCGGTGCTTCACCTCGGCCTCGAGGCTGCGCAGGTCCTGCGGCTTCTTCACGGCGGTGGGCTCGAGCTTCGTCAGCATGGCGTAGGTGGTCACGGGGCTACCTCCACCGGGGAGGTTTGCACCGCCTATGCCCGCCGCTGCTCCAGCGCGTCGAGGATCCAGTCGTTCCCCGAGCGCGCGAATCTGCCGCGCGGGTGCGCGTCCACCGCCGAGCGCCACCTCTCCAGCGCCGCGTCGCGCTCCGCCTCGTCCTTCGAGGCCTCGGCGATGCACGCCTCCAGCAGATCGCCGTACCAGGGCAGCGCCTCGAACGTCCTCACCTCGGCGAGGAAGCGACGCGCGGCCGTGACGTCGCCGTCCACCAGCGCCGCCAGCGCGCCGGCCTGGGCGTTGAGATCGGTGAGGAGCCAGGGCTCGACGTTGGTCTCGAGGTCGTCTTCGGTGTTCGGCACCCTTCGACTTCGCTCAGGGTGAACGGCAGTCATGAGGCGAGGACGTGCGCGTTCGAACTGCCCCAGCTCGAAGCACGACACCACCCACGCCAGCACCACCGGCTCCACCACGCCCTCCGGCGGCAGGTACGGCTCGAGCGCCTCCGGCGTGGCCGTCTGGGAGACCCGCTGCCCCCGCTCGGCGCCGTCGAGGATGGCGATGCGCACCCAGTGGGCCAGGGTCTTCCGCGAGGCGAACACCTGCCCCATGTCGGTTCCGGCGGGTGGCCTCCGCGGCAGGGCCCACGAAGGCAACAGCGCGGTGACGAGCACCAGCGCGCCCATGGTGGCCGCGATGCCCGGCACGCTCGCCACGCCCGGCGCCCCCGCGGCCTGGTACCAGACCAGCGTCGCCGTCATCAGCCCCAGCGTCGCCACAGGCCCCGCCAGCGCCACGAAGCGCAGCTTCTGGGGCAGGCCCGCCAGGCCTACTGGCGAGGAGGAGAGCCCGCCCCCGAGGTCCAGACCCGCCCAGCTCACCTTTGGCTCCAACCCGTCGAGGCCGAAACGCACCGGCCCGAGCCGCAAGGCGCTGACATGAAAACCCACCACCCGCGCCGCTACCAGGTGCCCCAGCTCGTGCGCCACCACGTGCGCCGCCCAGGCGGCGAAGGCCACCGCGGTCACGCCGGCCGCCGCGGGCAGCACCACCGCCCAGCTCCGCTCCTGCCCGAGGACGTAGAGCCGCGCCGCCGCGCCACCGGCGACGAGCCAGAAGATCAGCCGTCGCACGCGGGGCGGCACGCCGCGGGTTGTATGGCGAACGCGCCGCGAATCCCATAAGCCCCGGGGAAGCTCCATGACGGAACAGCAGCGGTTCACCCCCAAACAGCTCGGCATCGTCTTCACCATCGCCGCGGTGCAGTTCGTCAACATCCTCGACTTCGTGATGGTGATGCCGCTGGGGCCCGACTTCGCCAAGTCGCTCGGCATCTCCGAGGCGCAGGTGGGCACCGTCGCCGCCGGCTACACCGCCGCCGCGGGCCTCTCGGGCTTCTTGGGCTCGTTCTTCCTCGACCGCTTCGATCGCCGCAAGGCGCTGGCCGTGTCCCTCGCCGGCCTGGCCCTCGGCACCGCGCTCGGCGGCCTCGCCCAGGGCATGGCCACCCTCATCGCCGCCCGGGTGGTGGCGGGGTTCTTCGGCGGCCCGGCCACCTCGCTCTCCTTCTCCATCGTCTCCGACGCCATCCCCACCACCATGCGCGGCCGGGCCATCGGCATCGTGATGGGCGCCTTCTCGGTGGCCTCGGTGGTGGGCGTGCCCCTGGGCCTCTACCTGGCCGAGCTGTCGGGCTGGCGCGCGCCCTTCTTCGCCGTGGCCGGCCTGGGCGCGCTGATCAACGTGGCCGCCATCGCGCTGCTCCCGCCGATGCGCGAGCACCTGGACGCCAGGCACCGCCCGGTCTCGCTCAAGGAGCTGCTCGGAAACTCCACGGTGCTGCTCTCGTTCACCATGACCGCCTGCGTGATGGCGGCGGGCTTCTCCGTCATCCCCAACATCTCGGCGTACCTGCAGATGAACCTCTCGTTCCCCAGAGATCACCTCAAGTACGCCTACATGTTCGGCGGCGTGGCGAGCTTCTTCGCCACCCAGTACGGCGGCCGCTTCGTCGATCGCTTCGGCAGCTTCCGGGTCGGCACCGCCGGCGCCGCTTCGGTGATCGCCGTGGTCGCCGCCATGTACGTGCCCGCCTGGCAGGAGTGGCCGGTCGGGCTGGTCTACGCCTTCTTCATGGCCTTCATGCTCGCCAACGGCGTGCGCAACGTCTCGTACAACACCCTGGCCTCCAAGGTGCCCGCGCCCCAGGTGCGCGCCCGCTTCCAGTCGCTCCAGTCGGCGGTGCAGCACGGCGCCTCGGCCCTCGCCGCCGTGGCCGCCGCCCAGGTGCTCGGCCGCGCGCCCCGCCCTGACGGGCAGGGACAGCGCCTGACCCACATGGACTGGGTGGCGATGGGCTCCATCACGTTGACGCTGATCATCCCCGTGCTCCTCTTCGTGGTGGAGCGGCGGGTGAAGGCCCAGGCGGCAAAGGCCCTTCAGGCCCCCACTTCCGGCGCCCGCAGCCCGGCCTGAATCCGGCGTCCGCCGTTGATCCGTACGGTTGGCGTGGGCTAAGCGACCCCTCGCATGAAGCACTTCGCCCTCGCCCTCGCCACGCTCGTCGCCCTCTTTGCCGCGCCCGCCTTCGCCCAGGATGATCTGGACGTGGCCACGCCCAAGGGCTCCACCGAGAAGTCCGACACCGCCGGCTCGCGCCGCAAGCCCATCACCAAGTCCGACCGCGAGGCCGCGATTCAGGCCGAGAAGGAGCGCCTCGCCGCCGAGGCCGCCGCCAAGAAGAAGGCCGAGGAGGACGCCGCCAAGGCCAAGGCGGAGGCGGAGGCCAAGGCGAAGGCGGAGGCCGAGGCCAAGCTGAAGGCCGAGGCGGAGGCCAAGGCCAAGGCGGACGCCGAGGCGAAGAAGCTCAAGGACGAGCAGGACGCCAAGGATCGCGCCAAGAAGGCCGAGGAGGAGAAGAAGCGCCTCGCCGAGGAAGAGAAGAAGCGCAAGGAGGAGGAGAAGCGCCTCGCGGCCGAGAAGAAGAAGATGGAGGCCGAAGAGAAGAAGCGCCTCGCCGAGGAG
>JBBIOE010000257.1:0-9950 GCA_037443525.1 Archangiaceae bacterium
CCGCGATGCTGGAGAAGGTCACGATGACGAAGAAGGCGGTGTAGACGGGCATCACCTTGGCGATGCCGCCGTAGTCGCTCATCAGGCGCGCGTGGCGGCGCTCGTAGAGGAAGCCGAAGAGGAGGAACAGCGCCCCGGTGGACACGCCGTGGTTCAGCATCTGGTAGGCCGAGCCGGTCGCCCCCTCCGCGGTGAAGGCGAACATGCCCAGCATGCAGTAGCCCAGGTGGCTCACCGACGAGTAGGCGATGAGCTTCTTGATGTCGCGCTGGGCGAGGCTCATCAGGGCGCCGTAGACGATGCCGATGACGGCCAGGAGCGCGATGGGCTCCTGGTACTGGCGCGCGGCCACCGGGAAGAGCGGCACCGCGAAGCGCCAGAAGCCGAAGGTGCCCATCTTCAGCATCACGCCGGCGAGGATCATCGAGCCCGCCACCGGCGCCTGCACGTGCGCGTCGGGCAACCAGGTGTGCACCGGGAACATCGGCACCTTGATGGCGAAGGCGATGGCGAAGGCGAAGAACATCCACGGGCCCCAGGCGGAGAGGGCGGCGGCGGTGCCCTGGAGCGCCGAGCAGTTGCCCGCGGCGGTGCACTGGGCCAGCTCCCGGTTGGCCTGCATCAGCCCGTTGTACATGGTGGCGTAGTCGAAGCTGCGCGCGCCCTGGGGGCCGGAGATGAAGTACACGCCCAGCATCGCCACCATCAGCAGCACCGAGCCGACCATGGTGTAGATGAAGAACTTCATCGAGGCCATCTGGCGCTCCTCGGAGCCCCACACGCCGATCATCAGGTACATCGGGATCAGCATCGCCTCGAAGAAGATGAAGAAGAGCAGGGTGTCGAGCGAGCAGAGCGCGCCCAGCATCGCGGTCTGGAGCACCAGGATGGCGAGGTGGAACTCCTTCACCCGCTCCTGCACGAAGGTCCACGAGGCGAGCACCACCAGCGGCCCCAGCACGCCGGTGAGCATCACCAGCGTGGCCGCGAGGCCGTCGACGCCCACGTGGTACGACAGCCCGATGCTGTCCACCCACTTGAGGCGGTACTCGAGCTGGAACTCGTAGAGCGGCAAGGCGCCCGGCACCGCCGCCTGCGCCACCGCGGCCGCCACCCGCCAGGTCGCCCAGCCGCAGAGCAGCGCGTTGACCAGCATGCCGAAGAGGGTGACGCCGCGAATCTGGCCCTTCTCCGACTTGGGCAGGAAGGCCACCAGCGCCGCGACCACCAGCGGCGAGAAGATGACCAGGTTCAAGATGCGGGAATCGAAGACGCTCGTCATGGCATCACCTTGAGCAGGGCGTAGAGGAGGCCGCCCGCCAGCGACAGGGCCATCACCGCCGCGTAGGCCTGGGCGTCACCGGTCTGGGCGTAGCGCAGGGCCGAGCCGGTCCACGCCGTCACCCGGCCGATGGTGTGCACCGTGCCGTCGATGACCACCGCGTCGAAGACGCTGTAGAGGCCCTTGGCCACCATGCGCACCGGGCGGATGAGCGCGTAGTCGTAGACCTCGTCGACGTAGAACTTCCCGAAGGAGAGGCGCCGCAGGTTCTCCGCGAAGGTGGGCAGCTTGAAGCCGGCCTTGATGACCTTGGCGTAGAGCCACACCGCCAGCAGCGTGCCCGCCAGCGCGATGAGCCAGGCCTGGGCGTAGACGCCCCAGGGCACCTCGTGCTCCTCGGCGATGGTGATCGTGCCCCGCTGGTGCACCAGCTCGTGGGTGGTGGCGAAGACGGGCTCGAGGAAGTTCTCCATCGGCGCCTGCAGCACCGTCTCGCCGCCCTTCTGGACGTGCATGGAGGGGAAGCCGTGCACCGCGAAGACGATGGCGCCGATGGCCAAGACCACCAGCGGCATCACCATCGCGAACCCCGACTCGTGGGCGTGGCGCACCTTGGCCTCGGGAGAGCGGGTGCCCTCGAAGGTCAGCCAGTAGAGCCGCGTCATGTAGAACGCGGTGCCGAACGCGGTGAGCGTGCCCAGGACGTAGGCGAAGTGCAGCGCGTCGCCGAAGAGGGGAATCTGGTTCACGTGCGCCGCGTGGAGGATGGCGTCCTTGGAGAAGAAGCCGGACAGCGGCACGAAGCCGGTGATGGCCACCGTGGCCACGGCGAAGGTGATCCACGTCCACTTCATCTCGCGGCGCACGCCGCCCAGCTTGGTGATGTCCTCCTCGTTGGCGTTGCCGTGCATCACCGAGCCCGCGCCGAGGAAGAGGCAGGCCTTGAAGAAGGCGTGGGTGACGACGTGGAGGAAGGCCGCCCAGAAGGCGCCCGCGCCGATGCCCAGGAACATCAGGCCCAGCTGCGAGACCGTGGAGTAGGCGAGCACCTTCTTGAGGCCCGTCTGGGTCACGGCGATGAGCGCCGCCAAGAGCGCGGTGAAGGCGCCCACCAGCGCCACCACGGCCATCGCGCGCGGCGAGAGCACCAGCAGGTAGCTGATGCGGCAGAACAGGTAGATGCCGCTGGTCACCATGGTGGCCGCGTGGATGAGGGCGGAGACCGGGGTCGGGCCGGCCATGGCGTCGGGCAGCCAGACGTAGAGCGGGAACTGGGCGCTCTTGCCGGCGGCGCCGAGCATGAAGAGGAGCAGCGCGCCGGTGAGGCAGGCGCCGTAGGTGAAGCCCGCGAGCGGCCCGGTGGCCACCGCGGTGTCGAGCAATTGCGGCAGGCCCTTGGCCACCTCCTCCAGCACGGCGAAGGACAGGGGGCCCTTGGCGCTGGCGCCGGCCCCGATGCGGGCGAAGGCCGGCAGCTTGGTCATCGCGTCGATGACCAGCACCATCACGAAGCTCGCCACCAGGAAGCCGAAGTCGCCGATGCGGTTGGTGATGAACGCCTTGCGGCCCGCGTAGGCCTTCTCCTTGTCCTCGTACCAGAAGCCGATGAGCAGGTAGCTGCACATGCCCACGCCCTCCCAGCCCACGAAGAGCAGGGGGAGCGAGTCGGCGAGCACCAGGGTGAGCATCATCGCCACGAAGAGGTTCAGGTAGGCGAAGAAGCGCCAGTAGCCCGGGTCGTGGGCCATGTAGCCGGTGGCGTAGATGTGAATCAGGGTGCCGATGCCGGTGATGACCAACAGCATCGAGCCCGACAGGTGGTCGGCGGTGAGGCCCAGCGTCACCTTGAAGGCGCCGGCCTGGAACCAGGTGCCGAAGTCCGCGCCCACCGCGTAGGCGATGCCGCCGAAGGGGCTGGGCGAGGTGGCCGAGGGGTCGTTCAGGCGCAGGAAGACGAGCAGCGACAACAGGAAGCTGCCGGCCACCGCGCTCACCGCGACCAGGTGCACGTTGGAGCGGCCGATGATCTTCCCCATGGCGCCGGAGATGAAGGCGCCGAGGAGCGGGAGGGCGATGATGAGCCACAGCGCGTGGCCGGCCTGGGTCGCTTCGGGGGCGATGCGCAGCAGGCTTTGAGCGAAGGATTCCATGAGGGTCGTGGCCTTTTCGCGTCAGTGCTTCATCGAGTGAATCTCTTCGATGTTGACCGTGCCGCGGGCGCGGAACACCGAGATGACGATGGCGAGGCCGACCGAGGCCTCGGCCGCGGCGACGGCGATGATGAAGAAGGCCGAGAGCTGGCCGATGTCGTTGCCCTGCTCGCGCGAGAAGGCGAGGAAGGTCAGGTTGGCCGCGTTGAGCATCAGCTCGATGCACATGAAGACGACCAGCGCGTTCCGCCGGATGAGCACGCCGAGCATGCCCATGCAGAAGAGGATCGCCGCCAGGATGAGGTAGTGCGACGTGGAGAGCGTCTGCATGAAGGGCTCCGTCAGACCTTGGCCTTCGCCACCACCACCGCGCCGACCATGGCGATGAGGAGGAGCAGCGAGACCGCTTCGAAGGGGAACAGCCACTGGGTGTAGAGCACTTCGCCCAGGTGCTGGATGGTGCCGAAGGCCTTGAGGCGAGCGGCGTCACTCGCCCAGTCGATGGTCTTGGGCGTCAGGCGGGTGAAGGTGAACACCAGCGAGGCGAGGAGGCTCGCCGCGGCCAGCCCGCCCATCACGCGCGAGGGCGACAGGCGGGTGATGGGCCCGGTGTCTCCGAGGGACAACAGCATGATGACGAAGAGGAAGAGCACCATGATGGCGCCGGCGTAGACCAGCACCTGCAAGACCGCGATGGTGTGGGCCCAGAGCAGCACGTAGATGCCGGCCAGGGCGAAGAAGCTCGCCACCAGCGACATGGCGCTGGCCACCGGGTTGCGGGAGAAGATCACGCCGGACGCGAAGGCGACCGTCATCACGGCGAAGATCCAGAAGAGAACGACTTCGGGGGTGGCGCTCATCAGTTGAACTCCCCGAAGACGCCCCACGGGTGGTCACCGTACGGACAGCGCTTCTGGTGGACGTGGTCCTCGAACTCTTTCCGGAACTTGGTGACGAAGGCCTGCACCGGCAGCGCGCCCGCGTCGCCCAGGGCGCAGATGGTGGTGCCCAGGCCGATGGGCGGCCAGGGGGCGATGGCGCGGCTGACGTTGAGGAGGGTGTCGATGTCCTCCATCGTGCCCTTGCCCTCCTCGAGGACGCGGCAGATGCGGGTCATCCACGGCTGGCCCTCGCGGCAGGGGGTGCACTGGCCGCAGGACTCCTCCGCGTAGAAGCGAATGGTGCGCCACAGGCACCGCACCATGCAGGCGGTGTCGTCCATCACGATGACGCCGCCGGAGCCGGCCATGGAGTTGGTCGGCTTGAAGGCGTCGAACTCCAGCTTCACGTCCATCTCCTCGGGGAGGAGCACCGGCGCCGAAGAGCCGCCGGGGATGACGGCCTTGACGCTGCGCCCCTCGGGGAGGCCGCCGCCGTACTCCTTCTCGAAGACGAGCTCCTTGAGCGAGGTGTTCATGCTCACCTCGTAGGTCCCGGGCTTGACCACCGCGCCGGAGATGGTGACGAGCCGGGTGCCGCCCGACTTGCCCGCGCCGAGGCCGGCGAACCACTCCGCGCCCTTCTCGAAGATGCGGGGCAGCGCGGCGATGGTCTCGACGTTGTTCACCACCGTGGGGCAGCCGAACACGCCCACCACCGCGGGGAAGGGGGGCTTCAAGCGCGGCCAGCCCTTCTTGCCCTCCACGGACTCGATCAGCGCCGTCTCCTCGCCGCAGATGTACGCGCCCGCGCCGCGCACCTGGTAGACGTTGAGCTCGTAGTCTTTCCCCATCAGCTTCTTGCCGAAGATGCCGTCGGCGTAGGCCTCGGCGATGGCGGCGTCGAGCCGGGCGGAGGGGTATTTGAACTCGCCGCGCGCGTAGATGTAGCAGGTGTGCGCGCCCAGGGCCCAGCAGGCCATGGCCACGCCCTCGAGGAGCAGGTGCGGGTCGTTCTCGAGGATGTAGCGGTCCTTCGCGGTGCCGGGCTCCGACTCGTCGGCGTTGACGCAGAGGTAGCGGGGCTTGGTGTTCTTCTCCAACGACGGCACGAAGCTCCACTTGAGGCCGGTGGGGAAGCCGGCGCCGCCGCGGCCGCGGAGGTTCGACTTCTTCACCTGGTCGGTGACGTCGGAGGGCTTCATCTCCAGCACCTTCTTGAGCTGCTGGTAGCCGCCGTGCTCCTTGTAGACCTTCAGGGTGTTCTGACCGGGGCGGGCCCAGTCGCGCGACATGACCTTCTCGGTGAGGACGCTCATGAGAGCTTCTCCAGGATGGCGTCGACCTTCGCCTTGGTGAGGTTCTCGTGGTGGTCTTCGTTGATCTGGAAGCAGGGCGCGGTGTGGCAGCTGGCCAGGCACTCGGCCTCGCGCAGGTACCACTGCTCGCCGTTGGTGCCGGCGTGGGTGCCGAGCTTGGTCTCGAGGTACTTGAGCAGCCCTTCGGCGCCGCGGAGCGAGCAGGAGAGGCTGGTGCAGACGTCGACGACGTACTTGCCCGGCTTCTCGGGGTGGAACATCACGTAGAAGGTGGCCACCTCGTAGCAGTGCTCGACGGTGGTCTCGAGCTTCTGCGCCACCTGCTTCATGCCCTCGGGCGGCAGCCAGCCCCGCAAGGTCTGGAGGAGGCGCAGGGCCGGCAGCATCGCGGCGCTCTTCCGGTCCGACGGGTAGTGGGTGAGGAGCTCGGCGATGCCGGCGTCGAACTTTTTCTGCTCTTCGGGAGTGAACAGGGGCTCCGACATGGCGGGCGCGTTGCTATGCGTCCCGGCCCCTACGGTCAACGAAAACCCGGATCAGCGTCCGCGCGGCAACCGCGCGTTCCGTGGGGGGAATTCGCTTGCCGGGCCGGCGCCGCTCGGCGGGCTAGGGAAACGCTCCGGGAAGACTACTCGTGGCCAGTGACGGAACTGCTTGCCGCATGAGCCTCGGTCAGGGCGAGCTCCAGAACTTCGCCGCTAGGGCCGCTCGGGTGTCGGCCCCGGCCTTGGCCAGCACCACCGAGACGTGCTGCTCGACGGTCTTGACTGCGCAGCCGAGGCGCCCCGCGATCGTCTTGTTCGCCATGCCATAGACGAGCAGGCTCAGAATCTCTCCTTGCCGCGCCGTCAGCGCCCAGCGCCCCATGGCAGCCGCCACGAGCCCCTCTCGGCTCGCAGCCGGGGGCCCCACCAGGAGCCAGGATTCCCGACGTCCCGGGTCTCCAATCGGGACTCTTCGGAATCGGGCGTCCCTCGCGCCCTCAATGCAGGCGTTCAGCTCACTCAGCGTCATCGCCAAGTAGCGGTCGAGTTGCGCGCGCCCGACTGCGTTGGCGTGCACCACACGGCCGACCTTGTCGACGATGAATGCGGCAGTGGGAATCTCCTCAAGCGCAGCCTTGAGACTTCTCCGAAGCGATGAGAGTTGCTCGAGAAGCTTGTCCACCGACTCCTGGCGCTTGGAGGCGGGGCGGAGTGTACGAGGCACCCGAGCTCCGCCGCGTGCTCGCTGCTCGGCCCGGTCCGCGCCGTCCTCGAAACAGCGATGCTGTCGGAGACCGCTCTCCAACTCCTGTTTTTCTCGGCGCGTCATGGGTCATTAGGAGATGGAAACGCTACTTCCCTTTCCTAGCGTATCGAGCTCGGACGCCTCAGCTTGGTCCGCGTTCTCAATACTCCTGTGTTTGACTACGTCGGATCGCGGAACGCAGGGTTTCCCCGGATAGGCGAGCAGGATTTCCTCGTTCATATTCCGAGACCGACGGGTGGGGGCTTGGTGAAACCGAGGTTGGCCAAGCGAGGCAGGTCAGCGCTCCATCCGCCGATGGAAGCTCAGTTCTGTTTGTCGCGCCGCCAGCATCATGACGATGCGGCGTTTTTCGGTGCTGCACGAGCAAGGAGGCAGAATGGCTTGGAATTGGACTCCCGGTATCCCCGCGGACGGTGTCAAACTCATCTCGGCAACCGTCGGGTTTCGAACCAATGATGAGGACAAAGACAACGATACGAATGTGACGGTCGTGGTGCGCAATTGGGACAGGACCGAGGTTGCACGCATCTCTGATTGTTTTGGTCACTTCGACGACAATCACGACAACGGACCGTTTGCTCTGTTCGTTCTGAATCAGACGACCGTCGAGAAGCTCAAGTCCAATCGGGGCGAAGTGGCGATCCACATCGACCCGAATGGGCATGACACCTGGCGTTTCAATGTACATGTCGAGTTGCGCTTCTCTGACGGAACCGCCGCCACGGGCGACGTCAATGGCGCAGAGTTGTCACAGAACTACCGCGACCTCGTCTTCCCGATTGCCTAGCCCCTCTTTCGCCGGACCCGCGCGAACAGCCGCGCGGGCCGGCTATCGGGATGGCTGGAAGTGAAGTTGCGGCCCTTCCCCTGAAAGCTATTTCCCGTCGAGGGGGATCGACGGCCCGGTCTCCTGGCCGCCCTTCACCGCGCCCGGGCCGGTGGCGGCCGGAGGCTGCACCACCGGGGCCGCGCGCCCGAAGGCGTACTCCGCGTGCAGGTGCAGGCCCATGCCCGTCGTCTCGCCGTCCACGTGCAAGACCAGGTCGGTCTCCGGCCGCCGAGTGAAGGAGAACTCGTACACCTCGGTCATCTCGCCGGGGGCGGCGGTCGCCGGGAGCGTCCACTCGGTGCGGCCCTTCTCCACCGTCACCAAGGCAGGCACCTCCAGGTGCACCGCGAAGGGCAGGGCCAGCGCCGCCTTCTTGCTCAGGTGGGCCACCACCACCGCCGAGGTCTCGGTGCGCGAGCGCTCCTCCCAGGAGAGGGCGACGGGCGCTCGGGCCTTCCCGCTCTCGGGCGCAGGGGATGCGGGCGGCGCGCTCGACGTGGCGCACCCCGCTCCCACGCCGCACACCGCCACCACCGCAAGGAAGGTCATCGCTCTCACTGGCACACTCCCGACGTACACGACTGAGTGGAACTACAGGCCGAGCAGCTCACCCCGCCGGTGCCGCAGGCCGAGCTCGCCGTGCCCGCCTGGCAGGCGCCGCCGGTCGACGTGCACCCGTAGCAGGTGCCCGGGCGGCACTTGGGCGAGGCCGACGGGTACGGGTACTGCGTCGCCGGCCTCGTGGCCGCGTCGACGGTCGACGAGGCCAGGCCGCCGCAGCGCAGGGCGTCCAAGAAGTCCGCCAGCATCAGCGAGGCCTGGCCGGTGTCGACGGGGTTGATGATGGTGCCGTTGGCGTCGACGGTCCAGGTGTGGCGGGTGTAGCCGCGCGGCCAGGGCGAGGCGTTCATGTGCGGCGAAGACAAGGCGTTGTGGAGGAGCTGCAGCGCCCCCGTGCTCGAGCTGGAGAGCTTCCACAAGATGGCGGAGACCTTGTTCTCGTCCATCCGCTGCAACAGCCCTCCGGCCACCGTGGGCGACACCAGCGCGCTGCCGTCGGCGTAGCGCTCGGTGCCGATGTCGATCCAGAACATGCCGCCCTGCGCGTCGTAATAGACGGGGCTGTTGCGCACGGCGCTGGAGTGGAAGGTGGCGAAGCCCTCGCTCCACGCCTGCCCGGGGAAGGTGGGGACGGCCATGGTGTGGGTGCCGCCCTCGGCCGGGCTGGTGCCGTAGGCCGCCATCGCCCAGTGGCCGAGCTCGTGCGCGTTCACCGCCGCCGACCAGTAGCTCTGATCCGCCTGCTGGCCGGTGATCCACATCTGCGAGTCGAAGCCCTGGCCCGGCGAGTCGACGAAGCAGGCGCCGCAGGACCAGTCGGTGCCCAGCCCGAACCAGGCCACGATGGAGCGCCCGTCCTGACCCTGGTGCCGGCTCTTGTCGAAGGTGACCACGTTCTGCAGGTCGTCGTAGATGGCCAGGGCGCCGCTGCCCTGCGCCTGGGTGACGGTGGTGGTGCCGCCGTTGGAGAGGCTGGTGACCGCCTGGCTCCAGCTCCAGGTGCGCTTGTTGGTGCCCGCCTGGCCAGTGGAGAAGGTGCCGGTGCCCAAGGCCGGGTCCATCACCGCGTGGGTGACGTTGAGGCCGTTGCCGCCCCAGGCGATGAAGAGCACCTTGTCGGTGGCCTGCGGCGTCTTCGGCACCTGCACGCTGAAGTGGCCGGTCGCGTCCACCGCCTCGGCGTCGTACCAGGCGCGGGAGCCGTTCTGCACCAGCACCAACACGCCGCGCGCGGGCACCGCCGTCGCCCCCGCCGCCCAGCCGGTGTAGTTCGCGTTCGGCTTCTTGCGCTCGTAGAGCAGGGTGCCGGTGAGCGTGGTGGTGGCGCTGGCCGCCGCCGCCGCGCAGTAGCCGCCCACCGCGCTGGCCTGGCAGCCGTTGGCGCAGGAGGAACTCACCCACTGGCCGTTGGCGTTGCAGGTCTCGAGCGTGCTCGCGCTGGGGCAGCGGGTGTCGTTCTGGAGACAGGAGCCGGTGGGCGCGCAGGTAGCGCCGCTGCCGGTGGTGATGCAGGCGGTGCCGCCGGGGCAGGAGTAGGTCTGCACCGTCGGCGTGCCCTGGCCGGTGGGCACGGCGCAGAAGCGCACCACCGACGCCGAGAGGCACTGGCCCGAGGTCGGCACGCCGCCGCAGGGGTCGACGCCGCCGCCGGTGCCGCCGCCGCCCGCGCCTCCGCCCGCC
>JBBIOE010000258.1:0-9933 GCA_037443525.1 Archangiaceae bacterium
CGTGGTGAGCGCCTTCCTCCACAACCGCGGCATCCTCCTCGCCGGAGGCGTCGGCTACAACGCGCTGCTCTCGGTGGTGCCGTTCCTGGTGCTCACCTTCGCCGCGCTCTCGTTCTTCTTCGACCACGAGCACGTGCTGGAGATCGTCCGCGCCGAGCTCGCCGTGCTCGTGCCGGGCAACGTCGACGCCATCGTGCAGGCCGCGCAGGCCTACCTCGAGCACCAGACCTCCATCGGCGTGGTGAGCGTGGTGGCGCTCCTCTTCTTCAGCTCCATCGGCTTCCGCATGCTGGAGCAGGCCATCGCCGCGCTCTTCCACACCTCGAGCCGGGGCGTGACGCGGCACGCGCTGGTCTCCGCCATCCTCCCGTACTCGTTCATGCTGCTGCTGATGGCGCTGTTGTTCGCGCTGACCTTCGCCACCACGGTCCTGGAGTCGGTGGGCGAGTCGTCGCCGCGCATCTTCCGCCTCGAGGCCGTGGTGGAGCGGCACTCCAACCTGGCCCTGCGCCTGGTCGGCTTCGCCGGCATGGTGGTGCTGTTCGCGGGCATCTACCGGGTGCTGCCGGTGGTGCGCATCGCGCTCGGGCGCGCCTTCGTCGGGGGCCTGTGCGCCGCGACGCTGTGGCTGCTCATCGGCCGCTTCCTCGTCTACTACTTCTCCACGCTCTCGATGGTGAACGTCATCTACGGCTCGCTCGCCACGGTGGTGGTGCTGCTGCTCTTCATGGAGATCGCCTTCATCATCTTGCTCCTCGGCGCGCAGGTCATCGCCGAGCTCGAGGCCAGCGCGAGGGCCGGCGTGCCCTGGTACGAGCGGCCTGCCGAGGCCTCGCCGAGCACCTAAGCAAGCCGCGCGCACGACGCGGGGGCGGAAGCGGGCCAGCATCGCCGGATGCTCGGAGAATGGCTCGGCGACGTGACCTGGAACGCGTTCCGCGAACGGCACCTGCGGAAGGAGCCGCTCGCCCGCGCGTGCACCGCGACGAGCGCGTTGCCGCTGCTCACCTGGGACGTGCTGGAGAGGGTCCTCGCCGCGAAGGTGCCGGCCGACGTGCTGGTGGTGGCCAAGGGCGCGCTGGTCGACCGGAAGGTGCCCAAGACCCTGGACGAGCTCGACGCCCTCCTCGCCGCCGGCGTCGGCCTCTGCCTGCGCCACGCCGAGCGCTGCCACGACGGGCTCGCGGAGCTGGCCCGAGGCTTCGAGAAGTCACTCGGCGAGGCGCAGGTGCAGCTCTTCGTCACCCCGCCCGGCGCGCACGGCTTCACCTGGCACTACGACGACGAGGACGTCTTCATCGCCCAGACCGCCGGCACCAAGGACTACTACTTCCGCGCCAACACCGTGGCCGCGGACGTCGCGGCCGACGGGAGCGCCTTCCTCCGCTACTCCGCCGAGCGCTCGCCGGTCAGCGGCGCCACGCTCATCCCCGGCGACTTCCTCTACCTGCCGGCCCGCTGGTGGCACCGGGCGATCAGCCAGGGCGACACGCCGTCGCTGTCCATCTCCGTCGGGGTGAGGCCCCGTGGCGCGGTGCTTGCTCGGACCTGAGGGCGGAAGGTCTCCATGCGCGCGCGCCAAAGGCCCCGTCTCGTCCCCTTCACCCAAGGCGCCTTCTACGTCCTCAGCGGGCTGTGGCCCATCGTGCACCTGAGGAGCTTCGAGCGCGTCACCGGCAAGAAGCGCGAGCCCTGGCTGGTGAAGTCCATGGGCGGGCTCATCGCCTCGGTGGGGGTGGCGCTCATGGTGGGCGCCTCCGAGCGGCGGCCGTCGCGGACGCTCCCGTGGCTGAGCCTGGGGAGCGCGCTCGCCCTCGGCGCGGCCGACGTCATCTTCTCCGCGCGCGGGCGCATCTCGAAGGTGTACCTGGCCGACGCCGCCGCGGAGGGCGCGGTGGCGGCCTCGTGGCTCTTCCTCCCGCCGCCCCGGCTCGCCTGAGAGCCTGTGAAGATACCGCCTCCCGTCGCAGAGAACGCCGATGTGCGTCGCCGGCCGGCGTCGCAACCCCTCGACGCAGCACGAGCTGCGCCTTCGGGGCTGCTCCTTGGGCGGCTCGCGCCTCGCCGTTCCCGCTCGGTCCGGCGGTATCCTCACAGGCTCTGAGGCGCACGGCCTGCGCGCTCACCGCGCCGCCTCCAGCCGCTGGTGTCCCAACCGCACGGAGAGGGAAGGGTGCTCGCTCGCCAGCCGCTTGAGCTTGGCCAGGCTCTCGAGGTTCTTCGCGTGGTCGGCGGTGTACGAGCCGGGCTCGACCTCGTGCGCCCAGCCCCAAGCGGTGTGCGAGGTGTCGCCGGTGAGCAGCACCGGGCCCGACGGCGTGCGCGCGAGGTAGGCGGTGCTGCCCGGCGTGTGGCCCGGCACCCAGAGCGCCCAGAGCGAACCGTCGCCGAAGACGTCGAGGACGCCCTCGAAGCGCCCGGACGAGTCCTTCGCGAACGCCCACTCGTTCACCGGCGGCAGCCCCTCCAGCGCGCGGTCCATGGTGCCGCGGACCAGCGCGTGGACGAGCGCCCGCGGCGCCGTCTCGCCTGGGCCCGCGTAGAGCGGCGTGGCCTTGGGCAGATCGGGGGCGCCGGTGACGTGGTCCAGGTGCAGGTGGGTGAAGAAGACGCCGGCCAGCGGCGCCTGCTCCTGCTCGAGGAAGTCGCCCAGCGCCTGGTGCACCTTCAGTTTCTCCAGGTGCATCACCGAGGCGACCAGGCCGCGCATCGCCGAGCGCTCGGGCGCGTCCCGAAGCGCCTTCTCCACCCCGGTGTCGACCACGAAGGTCCCCTGGGTGGGGTGGCGGAGCACGTGGAAGTAGACCTGAATCGGCTCGTCGCCATCCTCGAGGTGGGCGGCCTTGGCCTTCTCGGCGTCGAGGTTGACGAGCCCCGAGCGCGGCACCACCCAGTCGGCGGAGTTCACGGTCTCCACGGTGAGCGGCCCCGGCACCTCGAGCACCGCGACGAGGTCGTCAAACGAGCGGGCCACGCCCAGCGGCGAGGTTCGGGTCTCGTGCGAGCTCCAGGTGCAGGCGGCGAGGACGAGGGGCAGGGTGGACGACAGGCGACGCGGGCTCGGCATGGCGGTTCCTCCAGGTTCGGCGTGATGCCCAGAGGGTAGCCATGCGAGGATGCGTCTGAATCGTCGAAGGAAGCATGGAGCCATACGACAATGCATGACCCCTCACCGCTGGCCTGGGACGACGTGCAGCTCTTCTTGGGCGTGGCGGAGGCCGGCAGCGTGTCGGCGGCGGCGAAGCGGCTGGGGGTGCGGCAGCCGACGGTGAGCCGGCGCCTGGCGGACCTGGAGTACCGCCTGGGCTACCAGCTCTTCGCGCGCACGCCGTCGGGCTCGGTGCTCACCGCCGCCGGAGAGCGCATCCTCGAGCCGGCGCGGCGCATGGCCGAGTGGGCCACTGAGGTCGGCCGCACCGCGGAGCGCGGCGGCGCGGCGGGGCCCCGAGGCCTGGTGCGCGTCACCGCGGCGCCGGGCGTGGCCTTCGACTTCCTCGCGCCCTTCGCGGCCGAGCTGCGGTCGAAGCTGCCGGAGGTGCGGCTCGAGGTGCTGGCCACCCTGCAGCCGATGGACCTCGCGCGCGGCGAGGCCGACCTGGCCCTGCGCATCGGCGCCGCCATCTCGCCCGAGCTCGAGCGGCTGGCCACGCTCCACGTCGACACCGCGGTGGTGGTGGCCAAGCGCTACGCGGCGCGGTTGCCGAAGAAGCCGTCGCTCGCCGAGCTCGACTGGATCGGCTGGGCGCCGCCCTTCACCGACGTGCCGCCGAACCCGCAGCTCGCCGCGCTCATCCCCAACTTCCGCCCGGCGTTCTCCTCCGACAACTACCTGGTGCAGTGGCGCGCCTGCGAGGCGGGCGTGGGCGCGATGGTGCTGGGCCTCGTGCACCACCGCTTCCAGCTCCCCTCGAGCCTGGTGCCGCTGCCCATCGACCTGGGGCAGTGGTCCAAGAGCACGTTGCACCTCGTGTGCGCCAAGAGCGCGCTCGCCCTGCCCAGGGTGCGGGCGGTGGCGAATCTGATCCTCGCCGAGCTGAAGCGGCTGCCGGGGGCGAAGCCGCGGTGAGCCTGCGCGCGGGCCGGCCACGAATGGTAGAGACGGCGGATGCCTCCGAACTCGCCTGCGCTCCCTCACGTCGAGGCCTACCTGGCCTCCTTGCCCATGGGCCTCGCCTCGTACCCCGAGCACGTCCAGAAGGCGTCGGTGTACCGGGAGTTCATTCGCTTCATGCCCGCCGGCGGCGTCATCGGGAAGGTGCCCGCTCCCATCGAGGCCCTGGTGACGAAGCCCCTCTCGGCGAGCGCCTGGGTGCCCGAGGTGCACGTCGCCACGCTCTTCCTCGCCATCGTCGACACCGGCTTCACCCGGGACGAGGACTTCCTCGAGCGCGCCCTGGTCGCCAACAAAGAGCTGCTCACCGGGCCGCTCTACCGAATCCTGATGATGGTGGCGTCTCCGTCGTATCTGGCCCGGCACGCCGAGGCGCGCTGGAACACCTTCCACCGCGGCATCACGATGGTCACCGAGTCACTGCCCGAGGGGAAGGCGGGCACCGCGCTCTTCCGCCTCGAGTACCCGAAGGCGCTCGTGCCGGAGCTGCTGGCGCGCTCGTACACCACCGCCTTCCAAGCGGCGCTCGAGGCCGCGGGCGGGCGCACCGTCACCGCGGCGGTGCGGCAGTACGCCCCCGAGGCGTGCTCGTTCGCGTGCAGCTGGGCGTGATGGCGGTGAGCATTCGCGTCGACCTACCGCTCACCCTGAACGGGAGGGCCGCTCGGCCCGCTACTGCCGCTGCAGCGCCGCCACGCCCGCCGAGATGAGCGGGTGCCGGCACTCCGCCGTCTTCGCGTCCTCGCCGTCGCACTGGGCGAGCAGGGTCAGCGCCGGGTTCTTGCACTCGATGGGCGTGAGCTTGGCCTTGGCCAGGTCCTTCTCCGCCCTCGCCGCCGCCTTCTTCCCCGCCATCACCGCCGCCGCGTCCTTCACCTCGCCCGCCTCGGCCAGCGCCTCGAGCTTCTTCCCCAGGCACAGCTCCGCCGAGCGCGCGAAGCGCAAGGCCGGCTTGAGCTCGTCGAGCTTCAGCACCCTCACCGCGCAGTCCTTGAGCAGCGGGTTGGCCTGCAAAAGCCCGTTCCCTTTGCACGTCGCGGCGACGAGGTCGCCCTTCTTGAGCGCCTGCGCCGCCTCCACGCCCTCGCTCGAGACGTACGCGCGCACCTCCGCCTGTGCGTCGCCCGCCTCCAGGCACACGAATGGCTCGCCGGTCGGCTCCTTGCGCACCTGCTTCACCACCCCGAGCACCAGCAGAGCCTTGTCCTTGAACTGACCGTCGGCCGAGAGCTCGTTCTCCTTGTACGCCGTGTAGAGCGCGCGGGCCTTGGTCGGCCTCGCCTCCTCCTCCGCGTCGTCCTCGGCCCACGTGGGCAGCGCGCACAGGCACACCAGGGCAACCCAGGCTCTCATGCGGCGGACTCTACCAAGGGCGGCGGCGGAATCCCCGACATCGGCGGCAGGCCTTCGCTACCATGCGCGCCTCACTTCGAGTTGGGAGCGCGCGACGTCATGGAGGACTTCTCGGTGTGGCCTGGCGTCCCGTACCCGCTGGGCGCGACGTGGGACGGGCACGGCGTCAACTTCGCCGTCGCCTCCGAGACCGCCACCGAGCTCGTGCTCTGCCTCTTCGACCCCGCTCACCCCGAGCGCCAGATCGCCCGCCTCCCGCTCTTGGAGAAGACCAACAACGTCTTCCACGGCTACGTGCCGAACCTGGGGCCCGGCGCGCTCTACGGCTTCCGCGCCCACGGGCCCTGGGCCCCGGACCGGGGCTACCGCTTCAACCCCCACAAGCTCCTCGTCGACCCCTACGCCCGCGCCTTCACCGGAAGCGTCGACTGGAGCGCGCCCCTGGTCGGCCACGTGCTCGACGGCGGCGTGGAGCGGCTCGACGAGCGCGACTCGGCCCACGGCGTGCCCCGCTGCGTGGTGGTGCACGACGACTTCGACTGGCACGGCGATCAACGGCCCGAGGTCATCTGGCGCCGCGCCATCATCTACGAGCTCCACGTCAAGGGCTTCACCGCGCTGCACCCCGAGGTGCCCCAGGCCCAGCGCGGCACCTACGCCGGCCTCACCCACCCGGCGGTGCTCGACCACCTGGTGAAGCTGGGCGTCACCTCGGTGGAGCTCTTGCCCGTGCACGAGCGCGTCAGCGAGGGCTTCCTCGAGCCGAAGGGCCTCTCGAATTACTGGGGCTACAACACCCTGGGCTTCTTCGCGCCCGACCAGCGCTTCTCCTCGTCGGGCTCGCGCGGGCAGCAGGTCACCGAGTTCAAGCGCATGGTGCGCGCGCTCCACGGCGCCGGCATCGAGGTCATCCTCGACGTCGTCTACAACCACAGCTGCGAGGGCAACCACCTGGGGCCCACGCTCTCCTTCCGCGGCCTCGACAACACCAGCTACTACCGACTCGGCGCGGGCGGCGGCCGCTACCTCGACTTCACCGGCTGCGGCAACTCGCTCGACCTCACCCACCTCACCGTCTTGAAGCTGGTGATGGACTCCCTGCGCACCTGGGTGACGGAGTTCCACGTCGACGGCTTCCGCTTCGATCTCGCCACCACCCTGGCGCGCGCCACCTCCGGCGACTTCGACCCGCGCTGCGACTTCTTCGCCGCCCTCCACCAGGACCCGGTGCTCTCGCGCGTGAAGCTCATCGCCGAGCCGTGGGACACCGGCCCCGGCGGCTACCGCCTGGGGAACTTTCCCACCGAGTTCGCCGAGTGGAACGACCGCGCCAAGAAGACGGTGCGCAAGTTCTGGCGCGGCGACGACGGCCAGCTCGCCGACCTGGGCTACCGGCTCACCGGCTCCTCCGACTACTTCAAGCTCTCCGGGCGCCGCCCCGCCGCCTCCATCAACTTCGCCGCCTGCCACGACGGCTTCACCCTGGCCGACGTCACCCGCTACGCCAAGAAGCACAACGAGGCCAACGGCGAGGACAACAAGGACGGCAGCGACGACAACGACTCCTCGAACTGGGGCGAGGAGGGCGACACCGACGATCCCCTCATCGACCGCATGCGCGAGCGCATTCAGAAGAACCTGCTCGCCACGCTCTTCCTCTCCATCGGCACGCCGATGCTCCTCGCCGGCGACGAGCTGGGCAACAGCCAGGGCGGCAACAACAACGCCTACTGCCAGGACAACCCCACCGGGTGGATCGACTGGAACCTCTCCCACAAGCAGAAGGCCCTGCTCGACTTCACCCGCCGCTGCGTGGCGCTCCGCCAGGCCCAGCCCGTCTTGCAGCGCCGCTACTTCTTCCGCGGCGAGACGCTCGAGGACTCGCGCTTCCGCGACCTGGTGTGGTTCCGCCCCGACGGCCAGGAGCTCCAGCACGCCGACTGGCAGGACCCGAGCCAGAAGTGCGTCGGCATGTTCCTGGGCGGCGACGCCATCGCCACCCGCGACCCCAAGGGCCGCAAGATGGTGGGCGACACCCTGCTCACCTACTTCAACGCGCACCAGCGCACCCAGGAAGTCACCCTGCCCGGCACCGCCTGGGGCCACTCCTGGGAGGTGCTGCTCGAGACCGCGCACGAGCCCCGGGCCCACTCCGCCGTCGCCGGCGAGGCCATGGTGCTGGCCAGCCACTCGGTGACCGTCTTGCGCCTCAAGCCCCCGGGCACCTGAGGGGCGAGACGAAATCCCAAAGCGCGGCGCGAAGCAGGTAGGGTGCGCGCGCCGTGGGCTCGCCTCTCTTGTGGACCGGCTTCCTCGTCGGAGTGCTGGTCGTCATCTCCATCGACCTGCTGCTCTCGCGGGGCAAGGACGTCACCCCCAAGAAGGCCGCCGCGTGGACCGCCGTCTGGGTCTTCCTCTCCCTCGCCTTCGCCGGGCTCCTGCACTTCCTCGGCGGCACCAAGGCCTCGGTGCCGTTCCTCACCGCCTACGTCATCGAGTACGCGCTCTCGGTCGACAACCTCTTCGTCTTCCTCGTCATCTTCTCGTACTTCAAGGTGCCCGGCGCCGCGCAGCACCGGCTCCTGTACTGGGGCATCCTCGGGGCCTTCGCGATGCGAGGCCTGCTCATCTTCCTCGGCACGTCCCTGGTCGCCGAGTTCGAGTGGCTCCTCTACCTCTTCGGCGCCTTCCTCCTCTTCACCGCCTGGAAGCTCCTCTTCGCCAAGGAGGACGACCAGGTCGACCCGGAGGCGAACCAGGTCTTGAAGCTCGCCCGGCGCATCTTGCCGGTGACCGACCAGCCGCGCGGGCTCGCCTTCCTGGTGCGCGAACAGGGCCGGCTCTTCTTCACCCCGCTCTTCCTGGTGCTCTTGGTGGTGGAGACCTCGGACCTGTTGTTCGCCCTCGACTCCATCCCCGCGGTGCTCGGCATCTCGAAGGACACCTTCCTCGTCTTCTCCTCCAACGCCTGCGCCATCCTCGGGCTGCGCTCGCTCTTCTTCCTGGTCTCGAGCCTGATGGACCGCTTCCGCTACCTGAAGACGGCGCTGGGCATCGTGCTCGCCTTCGTGGGCGTGAAGCTGCCTATGGAGACCGCCTTCCACGAGGTGGTGATGCAGCACGAGGGCCTGGTCATCGTCGGCTCGCTCGCCTTCATCGGGCTCACCCTGGGGCTCGCGATTCTGTTGTCCGTCGTCATCAAGCCCACCGCGAAGCCGGAGCGTTGACCCGATGTCCGAGACCGTGACCACCGGAGTGCGGGTGCGGGTGAGGCCGAGCTTCTGGGCCGAGCGCAGCAAGCCCGAGCGCGGCCAGTGGGCCTTCACCTACAGCGTGGTGGTCACCAACGAGGGCGGCGTGCCCCTCACCCTCACCGCGCGCCATTGGGTCATCACCGACGGCAACGGCCACGTGGAAGAGGTGCACGGCGAGGGCGTGGTCGGGCAGAAGCCCCGCCTCGAGCCCGGCCAAAGCTTCGAGTACACCAGCTGGGCGATGCTCAAGACCCCCTTCGGCTCCATGCGCGGCAGCTACCGCATGGACGTCGAGGGCGGCCAAGCCTTCGACGCGCTCATCGGCGAGTTCGTGCTCACCCAGCCGAACGCGCTGAACTGAACGAAGCGTCGAGGCGGCGCACGCCTACTCACCTGGTGCGCCAAGGTGGGTGTGAGCGCGCAGGTGTTCGATCTTCGCGGCATTGGTCCCTATACTCGGCGGCTGAAACGGGGCTCGAGCCGGGCCCTCTGGTCACCGAATTCCGAGGTCGAACATGCGCGCAGTCATGCGTGGCGCCGCTCTGGCGCTGCTCGTCGTCTTGAACGGATGCAACTGTCCGGGCACCGTCGTCAACGGGGGCGGTGGCGGCGGCACCGGCGGCGACCTCGGCGGCGGCACCGGCGGTGACGTCGGCGGCGGCACCGGCGGCGACGTGGGCGGCGGCACCGGCGGCAGCGGCGGCTCTGGCGGGACCGGCGGGACCGGCGGCATGGGAGGAACCGGAGGCACGGGCGGCGGCATCCTCGCCACCGACGGCGGCTGCGGCCTCAACACCTGCGCCGACGCCGGCGCGGAGTGCGGTTTCGTCGGCGACGGTTGTGGCCCCGTCCTCTTCTGCGGCAGCTGCGCCGCGCCCGCGACCTGCGGCGGTGGCGGCGTCGCCAACAAGTGCGGCGGCAACTCCGGCTGCGTCAAGCGCACCTGCGCCGGCATCGGCGCCACCTGCGGCCCGATGAGCGACGGCTGCGGCGGCCTCCTCAACTGCGGCTCCTGCGCCCTGCCCGAGACCTGCGGCGGCGGCGGCATCGCCTCCGTCTGTGGCCAGAGCGGCACCAACGTCAGCGCCGACGGCGGCTGCGTCCCCACCACCTGCGCCACGGCCAACGCCCAGTGCGGCTTCATCGGCAACGGCTGCGGCGGCGTCTTGAACTGCGGCGGCTGCGACGCCGGCCTCTGCGGCGGCAGCGGCATTC
>JBBIOE010000259.1:0-9912 GCA_037443525.1 Archangiaceae bacterium
GCACGGTCAGCGTGAAGCCGGGCGGCGCCGTCGACGCGCAGGGCCAGCACGGCGCGGTCAGCGGCTCCGGCGCGAGCCCCGGCGCCGCGGCCACCGTCGGTGCCAGCGGCGATGCCGACGAGGCCGGCGATCCCTTGAACCTGCTCGACAACGGCAAGACCGTCGAGCACACCTGCGCCGCCGAGGAGGCGGTCAACGTGTCGGGCAACGCCAACACGCTCACCCTCCACGGCCCCTGCGAGACCATCAACGTGAACGGCAACGGCAACACCGTCCGCGCCGACGTCGCCGGCACCATCAACGCCATGGGCAACCAGAACTCCGTCACCTGGAAGAGCGCGCTCACCGGCAAGAAGCCGCAGGTGAACGCGCTGGGCAGCGGGAACAAGGTCAGTCAGGCGCGCTGAACCCGCGGCGATGGAGTACGGTTTGGCCTTCGCGCCCGGGAGGCCCATGTCCTTCGAGAGCAGGCTCCTTCTTCCGTTGTCCCTCGCGCTCGCGGTCGGGTGCGGAACGCCTCCCTCCGACGGCACCGACTCCGGCGCCCCCGCGCGTCAGGACGGCGGCCGCGCCGACAGCGGCGCCGGAGGTGGCACCGGCGGCTCGGCCGCGGGCGGCGGCACCGGCGGGGGCGTCGACGCGGGCAAGCCCGACGCCGGCTCGGGCGACCCCACCTGCACCCAGGACTCGGACTGCGCCTCGGGCCTCTGCCGGAGCACCTTCCCGGGCATGCCCAAGCTGTGCCTCAAGCCCTGCACGTCGATCCTCGACTGCGCGGGCCTGAAGGGCTTCTTCTGCGAGTCGACCGACGGCGGCGCCGAGGGCCTGTGCGTGCCCTACAGCCCGGCGCACTGCCTCGCCTGCGCCACCAGCGCCGACTGCGGCATCTTCTCCGAGGTCTGCACCTCGACGCCGGGCGACCCGGCGATGGGCTGCCACATCGACTGCGCCATCTCCGGCGCCGCCGCCTGCCCCCCGGACTACGACTGCCTCTCGCAGCTCGTGGACGGCACCAGCCGGCGGCTCTGCATGCCCACCACCGGCACCTGCGCCTCGAACTACGGTGGGTTCTGCGATCGCGTGAAGGACCCGCAGCCGTGCAGCACCACCACCGACGCCGGCACCTGCACCGGCCAGCGCACCTGCATCACCGGCGATCGCTACGACGTCTGCGACGCGCCGCCGCCGGTGTGCAAGCCCGACTGCACCACCGCCAACCACGCCAACTGCACCGAGCTGGTGTGCCCGGGCGTCGCCGCGGACACCACCAACTGCGGCGCGTGCGGCCACGCCTGCCCCGGCGTCGGCTCGCCCAGCTCCGACGTCACCTGCCAGAGCCCCACCTGCACCTTCTCCTGCCAGGGCGAGCACTACGACCTCGACAACCAGGAGGGCACCGGCTGCGAGGTCGCGGACTCGCCGGCCGGGAACCACGCGTCGACCGCCGCGCCGCAGATCGCGAACATCAACTGCAAGGACAGCTCGACCTTCAGCGGCTCGGGGACGGTGCCGAGCGACCAGCGCACCCACGCCAACCCGGCGGTCGCGGGCTTCGACGCCCCCAGCGGCTCGGCGCCCGACTTCCTCTCCATCGCCGCGCAAGGCGGCTTGACCTGCCAGAACGACGTGAACGTGACGCTCGCGCTCTCCGGCTCCAGCGCGCCGACCTGCTACCGGCTCGACGTCACCACCGACAAAGGGGCGTGGTCGTGCGCCACGAGCGCCGCGGGGAGCTGCAACATCACCAAGGGCATCGGCTCCTACACCGGCGGCTCGACGGTGACGCTGAAGATCACCAAGACCTGCCCCGCCACCACGCGCGACGCCCCGAGCTACACGGTGAGTGGGCACCTCTAGCGCGGGCGCCCCGCAGGCTGCGGAAGCTGCGTGCGAGGCGGCGTCCGTGCGGCGTGGAGGGTGCGCCGCGACGGTCTGAGCTAAGGTCACCCGCCATGAAGACCCTCTGGTCGTTGGCGGTCGTGATCCTGATGACGGCGTGCGTTCCCACCTCGAGCACCGTCACCTGCGTGGCCGGCCAGCAGTGCTCCTGTACGTCGGGCACCTGCGCCATGACCTGCCCGGGCACCGGGAAGTGTCAGCTCAACTGCGAAGGGGGCGCGACGTGCACGGCCAACTGCACCGGGAGCGACGACTGCCAGCTCACCTGCGCTGGGGCGGGCACGGCCTGCACGATGAACTGCGCCGGCGGCAACTGCCAGCTCACCGGCAACAACGCCGGCTCGGCGACCCAGAGCTGCGGCTCCTCGCAGTCCTGCCAGACGAGCTGCAGCAACGTCGCGTCCTGCAAGCAGACCGCGGGCACCGGCGCGCACCAGTGCACCGGCTGCAACTGAGGGCCGTGGCCAGAAGCTGAACGCTCGCCCCCAAAACGACGACGGGCGCCCCGCGAAGGGCGCCCGTGCGTGTGGCATCGGAGGTCGGCCGCTCAGGCCTGCGCGTTCTGCGGCGGAGCGGCGGGCGCGACGGGCGCGGTGCTGCCATTGCCGTGGGCCTCGCGCTCCGCGTACTCCTTCAGCCGGTACTGAATCTTCCGCACGCTGATGTCGAGCACCTCGGCGGCGCGGGTCGTCGACCCGCTCACCATCTCCAGGGTGCGCAAGATGGCCTCGCGCTCGATCTCGTGCAGCGTCGCGCCGGGGATGAGCGAGTCGCCCTTCTGCTCCCGCGGCCTGGGGCCCTGCATCGTCGCCGGCAGGTCGTCGCTGGTGAGCTCGGTGCCCTGGGCCAGCACCACCGCGCGCTCCACCGCGTTGCCCAGCTCGCGCACGTTGCCCGGCCAGTCGTACGAGAGCAGCGCGTTCAAGACGCCCGGCGCGAGCCCGCGCACCTGCTTGCCGTGCTGATCGTTGTACTTCTCGATGAAGTGCGCGGTCAGCGCGGGGATGTCGGACTTGCGGCGGCGCAGCGGCGGCAGGGTCACCGTCACCACGTTGAGGCGGTAGTAGAGGTCCTCGCGGAAGCGGCCGGCCTTGACCTCGGCGGCGAGGTCCTTGTTGGTCGCCGCCACCACGCGGACGTCCACCTTCAGGGTCTGGGTGCCGCCGACGCGCTCGAACTCCTTCTGCTGAAGCACCCGGAGCAGCTTCACCTGCAGGGCCGGCGTCACGTCGCCGATCTCGTCGAGGAAGAGCGTGCCGCCGTCGGCGAGCTCGAAGCGCCCTTCCCTGCGGCCCGCGGCGCCGGTGAAGCTGCCGCGCTCGTGTCCGAACAGCTCGCTCTCGAGCAGGGTCTCGGAGAGCGCCGCGCAGTTCACCTTCACGAAGGGCTTCTCGTGCCGGGGTGACTCCTCGTGAATCGCCTGGGCGACGAGCTCCTTGCCGGTGCCCGACTCGCCCAGCACCAGCACCGTGGCGCGGGTGGGCGCGGCGCGGCGCACGACGTCGAAGACCGCCTGCAGCTCGGCGCTGTCGCCGACGACGTTGTTGAACTTGTACTTCTCGCGCAGCCGCTCGCGCAGCATCTGGTTGTCGCGCTTGAGCTGCCGCTTCTCCAGCGCCCGCTCGAGCTTCACCAGGACCTGCGTCACGTCGAGCGGCTTGGTGAGGTAGTCGTCGGCGCCGTTGCGCATCGCCTCGACGGCGGTCTCGATGCTGCCGAAGGCCGTCATCATCACGAAGGGGCACTCGAAGCCCGACTCCTTCGCGCGCTTGAGGAGCGAGAGCCCGTCTTCCTTCGGCATGCGGACGTCGCAGAGGACCGCGTCCGGGTGGAAGGCGGCCATCTTCTCGTAGCCGTCGGCCCCATCCGCCGCCTCTTCGACCTCGTACCCCTCTTCGGCCAGAATCGTCCGGAGGGCGTCACGTGCGTTCTGCTCGTCGTCGATGATGAGAATTCGGCTTTTCATGTGTGCAATTCCTGCGCGGAGTGATGGTGGCCTGCAAAACTTGCGTCAGCGAACGACCAATACGGGCTTCTTGCTGATGTGAACCAGGCGATCGGTGACCGACCCGATGAGCACGCGCGAGACCGCCCCCCGCCCTTTGCTGCCGACGACGATCAAATCATAGCCCTCGCGCTCGGCGAGATCGGCCAACAGCTCCGCGGGGTTACCGAGGAGATTCACCCGAGGGAGGTCCATGCGCCCGAGCTCGCGGGCCACGTCCTCGAGCAGCCGCTCTCCGGCTTTTTGCGTTTCCTCTTGGAGCATGGGTGCAGAGAACGGCAGGTCCGGGGGAGCCATCACCGGCACCGTCACATGCGCGAGGGTCAGCTGAGCGCCCGTGTTTTGGGCCAAGTCCAGAGCCATTCGAGCGGCGTGGACCGACGCCGGAGAGCCATCGACTGAGGCCAAAATGCGTTTCATGACGTACTCCGCTGACTGGACCGCGAAGGATGCATGCATCGGGCCCAGCGGCGCGCATCCGTGGCGCCCTGCTTGCTCGGGGAGCCCGTATGCCCCTGGACCGTCGAGTGTGGCTGCTGGTGATGGCGAGCGCCGTGTTGGGGACGGCGCCGGTGATCGACGAGCGGACCAGGGCGCCGGCGCGCCGGGTCAGCGACGCCGGAGTGGCGAAGGGAGAGGTCCCCGAGAACCCGCCCGCCTTGCCCGAGCTCGCGCGCCAGCTCCTGCGCCGGCGCATGGAGCGCCACGGCAAGGACTCGGCGACGCTGTGGATCGCGGTGACCCTGCTGCAGCGCGAGGTGGTGGCCGAGCTCTCGGACTCCATCGCCGGCGAGCCCCGGCTGGTTCGGCCGCTCCAGGGCAACGGCGACGAGCTCAACAGCATGCTGCCGGAGAAGTTCTTCGTGCTTCAGGACGTGGTGCGCGACCGCGCCAAGCAGCTCGCCAGCGCCGCGCGCACCGGCAGTGACGCGCAGATGGCTCAGGCCTTCGGGCGGCTCGCGGAGACCTGCGTCGCCTGCCACTCCGCGTTCCTCGACCCGAGGGGGCGCTAGACCAGCTCGAGAGGCCTGCCCCCTCCCGAGCTCAGGGCGCGAGGAACCGCACCGGCTGCCTCTTCACCACCCCGCTGGTCGAGTCGGTGATCTTCACCGTCAGCTCCACGGGCCTGGTGAGCGAAGCGCGGGGAATCGACACCAGCACCGGCACGCGCACGTCGGCGAGCGAGGCGAGCTCGATGTACGGCGAGGTCAGCACGATCTCCGCCGGCACCGGCGAGCTGATCTCGATGTGGAACTTCGAGGGCACCGGGTTCTTGTTCACCAGGTGCAGCTCGAAGGGGTTTCGCACCACCGCGCCGTCGACGATGAAGGGCGTGGCGCCGCGCGCGCGCAGGAGGTTCGACTCGAAGGGCGTGCGGAGGGCCAGCGAGACGCCGAGCGTGCCCAGGCTCAGGAGCGTCAGCGCGGCGTAGACCATCAGCCGGGGCCGCATCACGCGCGAGGGCTGCCCCTTCTGCGCGGCCTGCGAGGAGTAGGAGATGAGCTCCTTGGGCCGGCCGATCTTGGTCATCACCTCGTCGCAGGCGTCGATGCACTGGTGGCAGGCGAGGCATTCCATCTGGAGGCCGTCGCGGATGTCGATGCCCGTGGGGCACGCCTGGACGCACCGCTTGCAGTCGATGCAGTCGCCGAGCTTGGGCGCGCCCGGCGGCGGGTTCTTGAGGAGCTTGCCGCGCGGCTCGCCGCGCTTCTCGTCGTAGGCGATGGCGACGGTCTCGTCGTCGTAGAGCACCGACTGGAGCCGGCCGTAGGGACAGACCACGATGCAGAACTGCTCGCGGAACCAGATGAAGTTGAAGGTGAGGATCGCGGTGAAGCCCATCACCAGGATGAAGGCCTCGAGGTGCAGCGCCGGCCCCTCGAGGATCATCGCCAGAAACTCTCTGGGCGAGACGAAGATGGCCGCGGCCGCGTGCGCGATGTTGAGCGACACGAAGAAGAAGAGGAAGTGCTTGAGGGCGGTGCGCAGCACCTTCTTGAGCGTCCAGGGCGCCTGCGCGTCCCGCAGGCGGTGCTCGCGGGGCCCGTCGATCAACCGCTCGATGGGCCGGTACACGCCCTCGAGGAAGACCGTCTGCGGGCAGGCCCAGCCGCACCACACCCGCCCGCGCCAGGTGGTGACGAAGAGCAGCGAGAAGGCGAAGGACAGCGCCAGCAACAGCACCATCCAGAAGTCCTGCGCGTTGAACGTGCTGCCGAAGAGGTAGAAGCGGCGGTGCTCGACGTCGAGGTGCATCGCCGGGTGGCCGCCGATCTGAATCAGCGGCGTCACCACGTAGAAGGCGATCAGCGCCGCGAAGACGGCCCGGCGCCAGGTGATCCACCGCCCGCGGACGTCGGACGGGTGCAGCGTGATGCGCGACCCGTCAGCCTTCATCGTGGCGAGGATGCCGGGCACGGCCGGCTTTCGGGCGGCGCGCAGCTTCGCCTCTGGAGAGCCCGCCGGCGCCGGGGGCTCGACCTTGGGCTGCTGGGGAGGCTGAGGCGTCGGAGCGGATTCCATGGCAGTTCCAAATCTTAAGTCGGCACCCTTCGCCGGGCTCGGGGTGAACGGCGAGTCGGCACCCTTCGACAGGCTCAGGGTGAACGGGTGACGTGCAGGCCCCCGGCCATGCGCCGGGGACCAGCAAAGGGGTGCGAGCCTCTCCGGCTCGCGGAGGGTTCGCGGCGAGGCATTCTCACGCCCGGCTTTCGCTCAGGAGAGCGGCCCCTGAGCGAAGTCGGAGGTCGCGGTTACTCGATCGGCTCGCCCTGCGGCGCCTTGCCGGGCAGGTTCTTGCCCCTGAGGGTCAGCACGAAGGCGGTGACGTTCCGGGCGCCCTCGTCGCCGATGACCTTGCCCCAGGCGGGCATGCCCTTCTCGGGGTAGCCGCCCTTCACCGTGTTCAGGATCTGCGTGGCCTTGTTGCCGTGGATCCAGAACTTGTCGGTGAGGTTCGGCCCGACGAGCCCGGCGCCCTCGGGGCCGTGGCAGGCCACGCAGGTGGTGGTGAAGATCTTCTTCCCCGCCTCGATGGCGCCCGGGTTCTGCGCGAGCGCGAGCAGGGCCTCCTCGGAGGTGGGGTTGGCCATCGCCAGCTTCTTGTTGAGGGCCTCGACGTCCGCCGCGTACTCCTGCGGCGGGTTGGGCATCGTCTTGGTGCTGTGGAAGACGATCCAGTAGCCGAAGCCGAACACCATGGTGCCGAAGAGGATCGCCAGCCACCAGTTCGGCAGGTGGTTGTCCTCTTCCTGGATGTCGTCGTACACGTGGACGATCTTCTTGTCGGTGCTTTCGGTGCTCACGGCTGAATCTCCTTCGAGGGGGTCGTGCCGTCGTTGAACGGCAGGGAGGCGGCGGTGTCGAAGTCGCGCTTCGTCTTCACGACCATCGTGCGGGCGACCACCAGCACGAAGAAGGTCACGAAGATGGCGAGCGCGGCGAGCGGCAGCGACGCGGTGTCCATGTGAGAGAAGAACTCCTTGTACATCAGCGACCTCCCCCGCCGGGGCCGCCGGCCGGAGCCGGAGCGGGCGTGGGCGCGGCCGGCGCCGGAGCGTCGGGCGCGGGAGCCGGAGCCTCGGGAGCAGGCGTGGGCGCGGCGCCCTCGGCCGGCGCGGGGGCCGGAGCCGGAGGCGGTGCCTCGGCGAGCAGGACGAAGCCGTTGGCCCGCCCGAGCCGCTGGAGGAAGGAGAGCAGCGCGACCATGTCGCTGTCCCACTCCACGTTCACGCTGTTCTTGGCGAGGTCCGTGACGATCATCTCGGCCTCGGCGCGCTGATCCTTCTCCGCCGTGTCGACCTGCGTGTCGGTGTACGGCACGCCGAGCTTCTGCATCAGGGCCAGCTTCCTGGGCGCGAGCTTGGTGTCGATCTTCCAGTCCTTGAGCCACGCGTAGGACGGCATGTTCGAGCCCTCGGACACGCTGCGCGGATCCATCAGGTGCAGGTAGTGCCACTGGTTCGGGCGGGCGCCGCCCTCGCGGTGGAGGTCGGGACCGGTGCGCTTGCTGCCCCACTGGAAGGGGTGGTCGTAGATGAACTCCTCGGCGCGCGAGGCCTCGCCGTAGCGCTGGTACTCGTGCAGCATCGGCCGGACCATCTGCGAGTGGCAGACGTAGCAGCCCTCGCGGATGTACACGTCGCGCCCCTGGAGCTGCAGCGCGGTGTACGGCTTCTGCGCCTCGCCGACGTGGGGCACGGCTTGCTTGACCAGGATGGTGGGGAGCAGCTCTGCCACGCCGCCGACCAGCACCGAGATGAGCACCAGCACGGTGAACGCCAGCGGCCGGTGCTCGATGAGGGTGAACCACGAGGGCTGGCCGGCCTTGGTGGCGCGCGTGGTGGCGACGTAGGCCACCTCGGCGATGGCGAAGGTCGCGACCGCCGCAACGAGCGCGAGCACCAGCCCGTCGACGTAGAAGAAGACCAGCGAGACGGCGATGCCGACCACCGAGAACCACAGGGGGCGCCCGGCGAGGACCTGGCCGATGGAGGCCTTCTCCGGCGAGTCGGGCTTCTCCTCGACGACCACCTCGGCGACCGCGGTCACGGCCTTGGCGCCCTTCACGGTCATCGCGATGTTCCAGATCATCAGCACGAAGCCGGACAGGTAGAGCAGGCCGCCCAGCATGCGCACGATGTACATGGGGCGAATCGCGACCAGCGTCTCGACGAAGCCGGGGTAGGTCAGCGTGCCGTCGGCGTTGGTCGCGCGCCACATGAGGCCCTGGTTGATGCCAGAGACCCACATCGACACGATGTAGACGACGATGCCGATGGTCGCCATCCAGAAGTGGGCGTCGGCCGCGCGCTTGGAGTGCAGCGGCTTGCCGTACAGCTTCGGCGTCATCCAATAGAACATGCCGGCGGCCATGAGCCCGTTCCAGCCGAGCGCGCCGGAGTGGACGTGGCCGATGACCCAGTCGGTGTAGTGCGACAAGGACGACACGCTCTTGATGGCGAGCAGCGGGCCCTCGAAGGTGGCCATGCCGTAGAAGGTGACGGCGGCCACGAAGAACTTGAGCACCGGATCTTCGCGGACCTTGTCCCACGCGCCGCGCAGGGTGAGCAGGCCGTTGAGCATGCCGCCCCACGAAGGCGCCCAGAGCATGAGCGAGAAGACCATGCCGAGCGACTGCGCCCAGTCAGGCAGCGCGGTGTAGAGCAGGTGGTGCGGGCCGGCCCAGATGTACATGAAGACCAGGGCCCAGAAGTGAATGACGGACAGGCGGTAGGAGTAGACGGGGCGCCCCGCCGCCTTGGGGAGGAAGTAGTACATGATCCCCAGGATCGGCGTGGTGAGGAAGAAGGCGACGGCGTTGTGGCCGTACCACCACTGCACCAGCGCGTCCTGAACGCCGGCAAACAGGGAGTAGCTCTTCAGCGGCGAGAGCGGCAGCGCCAGCGAGTTGACGATGTGGAGCACCGCCACGGTGAGGATGGTGGCGATGTAGAACCAGATCGCGACGTAGAGGTGCTTCTCGCGGCGCTTGGCCAGCGTCCAGAAGAAGTTGATGGCGAAGACCACCCACACCAACGCGATGGCGATGTCGATGGGCCACTCGAGCTCGGCGTACTCCTTGGAGGTGGTGATGCCGAGCGGGAGCGTGATGGCGGCGGCCACGATGATGGCCTGCCAGCCCCAGAAGTGAATGTTGGAGAGGAGATCCGACGCGAGCCGCGCCTTCACCAACCGCTGCGTCGAGTAATAGACGCCCGCGAACATCATGTTGCCGACGAAGGCGAAGATGACGGCGTTGGTGTGGAGGGGCCTGAGCCGGGAGAAGGTGGTGTACGGGATGCCCAGGTTCACCTGGAACCAGGCCAACTGGCTGGCGATGATCACGCCCACCAGGAGGCCGACCGCGCCAAACAAGATGGACGCGAACATGAACTTCCGTACGACGACGTCGTCGTACTCGATGCGTTGAGTCTGCATGTCCTGCACTCCAGGGCTACGAATTGCGTGCTGGTTGTGACTGCGAGGGCGCCCCCGATTCCGCTCCG
>JBBIOE010000260.1:0-9804 GCA_037443525.1 Archangiaceae bacterium
GTCACCGGGGTTGCCGTTGAAGCCGTCGTTGCCACCGCCGTGTCCGGGAGGAGGCGGCGGATCGCGGCGCGGGTCGGGCAGAGGCGAGGGGTCGCCCCACGAGCCCGTCGCGCGACCGCCGGGAGGCGGCGGGGGCGGGCGGACGCCACCGGGATTGCCGTTGAAGCCGTCGTTGCCACCGCCGCGACCGGGCGGAGGGGGCGGATTCCCCATGCCGCCGGGTACAGGCGGGGGCAGCTGGTTCCCGAAGCCGCCACCACGGCCCGGGGGCGGCGGCGGGGCGTTGCCGTAGCTGCCGCCCGGAGGAGGCGGCGGGGAATTGCCGTAGCTGCCGCCCGGAGGAGGCGGCGGGGAATTGCCGTAGCTGCCGCCCGGAGGAGGCGGCGGGGAATTGCCGTAGCTGCCGCCCGGAGGAGGCGGCGGGGCGTTGCCGTAGCTGCCGCCCGGAGGAGGCGGCGGGGAATTGCCGTAGCTGCCGCCCGGAGGAGGCGGCGGGGTGTTGCCGTAGCTCCCCGGAGGAGGCGGCGGCGTCGAGCCACCACCGCGCCCCGGAGGCGGCGGAGGAGGCGGGTTGATGTAGCTGCCGTGGCCGGGAGGCGGAGGCGGGGGGATGTAGGCGCCTGAAGGCGGCGGCGGTCGGCCGTAGCCGGTGGAGGTGGCCGTGGGGGGCGCGACCACCGAGCCGTTGCCCGGGTCGTACCAGCCCGGCGGCGGCGGCACGTAGCGCGGCGGCGGCTGGTAGGCGTCGGGCGGAGGCCGGTAGCTGGACGGCGGCACGTAGCCGCGCGGCGGGTAGGTGACGACGACGTCCTGCGGCGGCAGCGGGTAGCTCCCGGGGGTGCCCAGCGCGTCGTAGTACCGGGCGCCGTCGTAGAACACGTACACCTGCCGGTACTCGTCCCAGTAATAGGAGTTGGCGCAGGCGTAGCCCGGCTCACACGAGCTGGTCGCCACCGTCGTGGTGTAGGGCCGGTCGCGGTACTCGACCGTGCGCACGGTGCAGCCGGTGAGCAGCGCGAAGCCCATCAGCGAGAAACCGAGGTGGAGGCGCATGAGGGTCATCCTTGGGGTTGTGCTTCTGATCGGATCAGACGGAGCGGGAGCCCGTTGATTCAACCCCATCGAGGTGGACCGCGCACGAAAGTTCACCAGAGCGCACACCACGTCCTCCCGGGCTTGCCGGTGGAACGACTGCTCGCTCGGGGAGGTTCCGCTCTTCCGCGCTCAGCCCAGGGCGTCGACGAGGCGGGGAATGTCCTTCTCGGCGACGGAGCAGAGGGCCACGCGCAAGGCGCCCTTCTGTGGCACCACGAAGACGCCCTTCTCGCGCATCACTTGGGCGTGGGCCATGGCGTCGTCGGCGAACACGGTGACGAAGAAGCCGCCCTCGTAGCGCGGGTACTTGAGGCCCTTCGGCCGCGCGAGGGAGTTGAAGAGGTTCACCCGCGAGGTGAGCACCTGCTTGAGCGAGCGCCGCTCGGTGTCGCAGGCCTTGGCCAGCGTCGAATCGCTGAGCAGCTTGGTGACGGCGGACAACCCGCCCCGGTTGCAGTTCGACCAGGTGCCGCGGCAGGAGTAGCTCAGCGCCGCGGCGGTGATCTCCCGCTCCTTGGTGTCGGGCACCACCGCCACCAGCGCGCCCACGCGCAGGCCGTAGTGGGTGAAGGACTTCGACGCGCTCCAGGCGAAGAGCAGGCCCACGTGGCCGATGAGCGGCCGGAGCTCCTCGATGAACGCGCGCGGATCGGCCGCGCTGCCGTAGAGGTAGTACGCGGTGTCGACCAGCAGGGTGATCGGGCCCTTCTCGGCGTGCGCGAGCAGGCAGGTCACCACCGCCTTCCACTCGGCGCGCGTCATCGAGTAGCCGGTGGGGTTCTGGCAGGGGTCGTTGAGGAACAGGAGCACCCGCCCCTGCCTGGCCAACAGCTCCGTCACCTTGGCGTCGAGGGCGCTCACGTCGATGGTGCCGTCCTGGGCGAACATCGAGAACGTCTCGAGCTTCATGTTCTGCTCGTCGCAGATGGTCTGGTACGGGCCCCAGAAGTAGCCGGTGGTGAGCAGCGACTGGCCGGGCTCGAGGTAGTTGCCCACCGCATGGCGCAGCGCCCCGGTGCCGCCGGGCGTCGCCGCGGCGATGGACATGGCCTCGAGGTCGGGCGCGTTCTGGAAGTAGTCGTGGACGACGGCCTTGAGGAAGGGGCCGCTGCCGGAGATGGGGGCGTAGGCCGCCCACTCCTCGCGGGCGACCTCGTGCACCGCCTTGGCCGCGGTCTCCAGCACCGCGAGCTTCCCCTCGTCGGTCATCAGGCTGCCCAGGGTCGCGTTGACGATGGACTCTCCGGCCGCCTTGCGCCGCTGGGCCTCTTCACTCAGCGCGAAGATGAGGTCGTTCTGCGGCCGGTTCCGGCGGTTCGGAATGAGGGGAAACATGTCGGCCGTTTGCCTCAAAGCGCGCCCGCGCGAAAGCCCTCTGGATGAACGCGTCGCGTCATGCTGAAGCTTGGCCCATGATGCCCATCGCGCTGACCTTGGCAGGCTCCGACCCGAGCGGCGGGGCCGGCCTCCAGGCGGACCTGAAGACCTTCCACCAGCACGGCGTGTACGGCACCTCGGTGGTGACCCTGCTCACGGTGCAGAACACCCGGGGCGTGCGGAGGCTCGAGGTGGTGCCGCCCTCGGTGGTCGAGGCCCAGCTCACCTGCCTGCTCGAGGATCTGGTGCCGACCGCGGCGAAGACCGGGGCCTTGGGCACGGCGCCGGTGGTGGAGGTGGTGGCGCGGGCGGCGGTGCGCTTCGCCTTCCCGCTGGTGGTGGACCCGGTGATGATCTCCAAGCACGGGCATCCCCTGCTCGACCGGGCAGCGCAGGAGGTGATGCGCTACGCGCTGTTTCCCCGCGCGTTCCTGGTGACGCCGAACGTGCCCGAGGCCGAGGCGATGAGCGGGCGGCCGGTGAAGACGCTTTCCGAGGCGCGCGACGCGGCCAAGGCCATCGCCCAGCTGGGGCCGAAGAACGTGCTGGTGAAGGGCGGGCACCTCGACGGCGCGCCGGTGGACGTGCTCTTCCACGCCGGAGAGCTGATCGAGTTCAAGGGCTCGCGGGTGGACACGCCGCACACCCACGGCACCGGCTGCACGCTGTCGGCGGCCATCACCGCCTGGCTCGCCCAGGGTCTGGAGCTCCCCGAGGCCGTCGCGCGGGCGAAGGCGTGGCTGACCGCGGCGCTGCGGACCGCGCCGGGGCTGGGGCAGGGCGCGGGGCCGGTGAATCACTTCGCGAAGGTGTGAGCAGAAGACGAGGTGCCTGACGCCATGTGGACCCGGCTGCGACGCGTGCTCGGAGGGACCGGCCTGACGGTCCCCAAGGTCGAGGTGAACCAGGTCGGGATGTTGGTGAGAGCCGAGGCCTCCGCTTGGGACGGCGAAGCGGCCCTGGCGCCGCTGGCTGGCCAGCTCGGTCTGACCCTCCATCGGAGCGGCCGAGTGCTGTGGGCGTGGCCGAGGGAGGGTGCTCCGACGCCCGCCGCCCTCGAGCTCGCGCTCCAGGCCTCGAAGCGGGCCGAGGTGGAGGTGGCGTTCGCCTTCGGCTTCGACGACGGAGCCGAGCTGCAGGCGAGCGAGGGGACGGTGGAGCTCCGAGGCGGCGCGTGGATCGCCACCCAGTCGGCGGAGTGGAGCGACATTCCCGCGGCTCAGCTGGCGGAGGTGAGGACCCTCGACACCTGGGTCTGGGAGCGATTTCCCTTGAGCCTCATGGCCCGGCGACTGGGGCTCGAGGAGCGGCCCGTGTCGACGCGCTTCTTCGCCCACGCCGGCAGCCGATGGCCCGACGACGTGCCCGGCCTCGTGCACCGTCGACAGGTGCAGGTTTCGCAAGTGCTGGTGGAGCGGCTGCGCGCAGTTGCGCGGGAGAACGGCGCTCGCTTCGCTTCGGAGGTGGCCCGGCGCCTCTCGGCGACCCCGGTTCCCCCCGCGGACTTCGCGGCTCCGGAGCTCCGCGGCCAGCCGCAGGAGATCTCCATCTTCCTCTCCGACGCGCTCCTCTTGCGGCTGAACGCCCGGGCCGCCGAAGAGGACTGCCCGCTGGGCCGGCTGGTGGAGCGGACGCTCGCCGCCTCCCTGCGCTAGCGCCTGGGCGTCCAGCCCTCCGCCTCCTCGAACGAGAAGCCGACGAGGCGCCCGCCCAGCACCGCATCGCGCACCTCGTCGCGGGCGAGCACGAGCTGTGGCATCGCCGAGCAGCGGAAGAGCTTGGCGCCGGGGTGTACGCGGCGCGGGGCGAGGTGCAGCGCCTCGACGCTGGTGAAGCGGCCCAAAGGCCCCGCCGCCGGTGTGCCCTGGGTGCGCTTCTCGTCGATGGCGTCCTCCAGGCCGACCAGGTTCACCAGCGCGTGGTCGCGGCTGACCACCTTGCCCTTCTGATCCTTCAGCGTGAGCGCGTAGAACTCGACGTTCTTCATCGCGAGCTTCGAGAGCACCGCGCGGGCCTTCGCCGAGACCACCAGCGCGCCCAAGCGGTTGGGCTGGAGGTCGGCGAGCTCTCTTCGCTTCGGCGCGTCGGGCGAGAAGGACATGTACAGCTGGCCCTTGACCTCGTCGCGCAGCGACACACCCGCGAGCCAGCGCTCGGCCGACGGCCCGCCCTTGGGCCACTCGTCGAGGAGGCCGGCCTGGCTCGACTCCGCGCGCAGGACGAAGAAGCTCACGGCGCTCCCTGGGGACGGACGAGCGAGAGGGCGTGGCGGACGAGCTCTCCCGCGATGTCGAGCTTGGTGGCCCGCTCCAGGCCCTCGAAGCCGGGGCTGGAGTTGAGCTCCATGACGCGCGGGCCGTCGTGGGCCTCGAGCATGTCGACGCCGCACACCTCGAGCCCTACCAGCTTGGCGGCTTTGACGGCGGTGCGCGCGTAGGCCTCGTCGAGCGTCACCGGCGCGCCCTCTCCGCCGCGGTGGATGTTGGAGCGGAACTCGCCCTTCTTCGCCACCCGCCGCATCGCGCCCGCCACCCGGTCTCCCACCACCAACGCCCGCACGTCCTTGCCGGCGGACTCGCGGACGAGCTCCTGCACGCAGACCGGCTGGTCGAGCTCCCAGAAGGTCTCGAGCATGGTGCGCGCCTCGGTGAGCGTGTTGGCCATCATCACCCCCACGCCCTGGGTGCCGCGGAGGAGCTTGATGATGCAGGGCAGGCCGCCGACCTCCTCCACCAGCTGCTTCACCGGGCTGGCGCCCTTCTGGGCGAGCACCGTGCGCGGAATGTCGACGCCGCCCTGGGCGAGGAGCTGCAGGCAGCGCACCTTGTCTCGGCTGCGCGAGATGGCGGTGGCCGAGTTCACGACGGGGACGCCCATGGTCTCCAGGTGGCTCACCACGGCCATGCCGGTCGAGGTGATGGACGCGCCGATGCGGGGGATGACGACGGAGGGGGGCTCGATGGGCTCGCCGCGCACCAGCAGCTTCGAGGCGCCCTTGCCGACCACCAGGGTGCACTGGAGCACGTCGAGCACCACCGGCTTCGCGCCCTGAAGCCGCGCCGCCTCGACCAGCCGCGAGGTCGAGTAGAGCGTGCTCTTGCGCGAGAGGATTCCGAGCCTTCTCTTGGGGCGGGACGGCATCGAAAAGGACCGTAACCTCCCGACGGCGCGGTAGTGGCCGAAATTCGCCACGCCCCCGGGCCAGCTCGGCGCTCCGTTCGACTCGGCGCGAGCCCCGCGTTACTCACCGCGCATGGACTCCTCGTTCCGCTTCTGCCCGCGCTGCGCCACGCCGCTCGTCGAGAAGGAGGCCGGTGGCCGAAAGCGCCCCGCGTGCTCGAAGGACGGCTGCGGCTTCGTGCACTGGGGAAACCCGGTGCCGGTGGTGGCGGGCATCGTGGAGAAGGACGGCGCGGTGGTGCTGGTGCGCGCCAAGGGCTGGCCGGAGAAGATGTTCGGCCTCGTCACCGGCTTCCTCGAGGCCCAAGAGACGCCCGAGGAGGGCATCCGCCGCGAGGTGAAGGAAGAGCTCGGCCTCGACGCCGAGCTCCAGAGCCTGATCGGCGTCTGGGCCTTCGAGCTGCGCAACGAGCTGATCATCGCCTACCACCTCACCGCCCGCGGCGAGGTTCACCTGGGCGACGAGCTCGAGGCCTTCAAGAGCATCCCCATCGAGAAGCTGAGGCCCTGGCCCTTCGGTACCGGGGCGGCGGTGAAGGAATGGCTCGCGCGCCGGGCTACCGGCTCCGCGCCCCCTTGAGCCAGCCGTTGAGCGCCACCAGCGCGAGGAGCAGCGCCGCGCCGGCGTAGAAGCGAAGGGTGAGCTGCTCCGAGCCGGGGAAGATGAAGTACGCCAGCCCCAGGCTGTAGACGGGCTCCAGCGTCACCGCGAGGGCCACGGTGTACGGGCTCAGGGTGCGCAGGACGCGCAGGCTCCACAGCCAGGGCAGCACCGTGCAGCCGATGGCCAGCACGGCGATGAGGCCCGCGTCGCGCGCCGAGATGGCCTGAGGGCCAACGAAGTCGCCCGGCCGCCAGAGGAAGAACAGCGCCGTCACCAAGAGGGCCGAGCCGAGCTCCACCACGGTGATGAGCTCCGCGCGCGTCTCGGCCGCGACCTTGCCGTTGAGGGTGCCGAAGCCCGCGGAGAAGAGCGCCGAGCCCAGGCCCATCAGAAGCCCGAGGCCGGTGGCGTCGGTCTCCACCTTCACCACCAGCGCCACGCCCGCCACCACCAGAACGCCCAGCACCAGCTCGCCCCAGCGCGGCCGGCGCCGGAACACCACGGGCTCGAAGCAGGCGGTGAAGAAGGTGGTGGCCGACAGGCACAGCACCGCCACCGCGACGCCTTCGTACTTGATGCACGCGTAGAAGAGCAGCCAGTGCAAGGACACCATCACGCCGGCCACCAGCAGCGTGCGCGCTGTCTCCTTCGGCAACGCGAAGGAGAGCCGGCGCGCCTTGGCCAAGGTCCCCATCACCAGCACCACCAAAAGGATTCGGTAGAAGACGAGCGAGAGCGCCCCCACCGAGATGGCGCGCCCGAGGATGGCGGTGAAGCCCCAGACGAAGACGGTGAAGTGCAGGAGCGCGTGCGCGGCGGCGGGGCGGAGCGGGCGGGGGGACACGGCGCGGGCTCCTTAGCAGGTGCGGGCGAGGGAGCGCGGCGCGCAGGTCGCTGCACGTACCGATGGCGGACGCGGCTCCGGCCCGCCTAGTCTCTCGACGCATCGAACCGAGGAGGCGGCAAACGTGCGCGCGTCTCGGTCTCGCTCGAGGGGAGACGTCATGCAAGGCGACGCACGGTACATCGCTTCGAGCTGGCTCGACCAGGCGAGGCCGATTCGGAGTTGGCTCGTGTCGAGCGTCGCATGCGCAGGCCTGCTCCTTTGGGCCTGCGACCCAGCCTCCGACTTGGGCCGCTTCCCGCACTCGTTCGCGGCCAGCTACTGCCGCTTCGGGTACCACTGCTGTACGCCGGCCGACCGGAGGGTCTTCCCACCCGATGGTTCCTTCGCGCAGCTTGCCAGGGAGAACCAGTTCAGCGACGAGGCAGGCTGCACCACCACGTTCGAGACCGTCCTTCTGTCGGGCCAGTATTCGCTGATCAAAGCGTCGGTGAAGGACAACCGAATGACGTGGAACCAAGCGGCGGCCCAGGCCTGCCTCGACGCGATCGGCGCGGCGTCGTCCGCGTGTGACGCGAGGGCCTTTGTGAAGGCGTTGAGCGGACCGTCGTCGGGCGTTCCCGCGGTGTGCGAGCTGTCGAAGCTCGGCGTTGGCACCGTCGGCGACGGGAAGGCCTGCACCCAGGCGGAAGACTGTGCGAGCGCCGGTGCAAGGTGCGAGCAGGAGCCCCCGTCGGTGGGAGCCCCGGCGGTCAGGTCCGTCGGAGTCTGCACGCCCCTCCCCGGACCCGGAGTGCCGTGCTCCAACTACCGATGCGCGCCGAACGCCGCCTGCACCGGGGGAGTCTGCACCGCAGTGGCGGCCACGGGGGAATCCTGTCTCGCCGCCCCCTGCAACCCGGACACCGACTACTGCAGGAAAGACACGATGACGTGCGCCTCGCTGATCGCCGATGGGCAGCGGTGCGACCCGTTCGACCAGAGTCAGAGCTGCCTCAGCCGTAACTGCGCCCGCGACGTCTGCGCGGCGCCGCCATGGTCGTTGATCTCCACTGCCTACCTCGTCTGCACCGAGAACCCCACCGGCCTCTGAGCCCCGGGGTCGAGCCGGTGCGCTCCCACGACGGCTCAGCGCCGCCTGTGCGTGCTACGGTCCGCGCCGCATGGCGACTCCTCCTCGCAGTGGCCAGGACGAAATTCTCACCAGCCCTGGAGACCTGGCTGACCTGGAGCCGGTCGAAGAGGCGCACGTCACCGCCACCCACACCCTGGTGGTCGAGAACCGCACCACGCTCAAGGTGCGCAAGTGCCGCATCGCCGTCACCGGCGGGCCCGACGCCGGCCGCGAGCTCGTCACCGACAAGGAGCGGGTGCGCATCGGCGGGCACTCCTCGAACGACTTGAAGCTCTCCGAGGACCGCACCGCCAGCCGCCACCACTTCGAGGTTCAGTACACCGAGCGCGGCTACCTGCTCATCGACCTGAACTCCACCAACGGCACCTGGCTCGACGGCCGCCGGGTGGAGCGCGCCTACCTCTCGCAGGGCTCGCAGATTCGGGCCGGGCAGACCGTCATCACCTTCGCGCCCATCGACGAGGAGGTCACCGTCGAGCCCGACCTCGAGGGCGAGCTGTGCGGGATGATCGGCCAGTCGGTGAAGATGAGGCAGATCTTCGGCCTGATCCGGAAGATCGCCCCGATGGACGTGTCGGTGGTGATTCAGGGCGAGACCGGCACCGGCAAGGAGCTGGTGGCCAGGGCCATTCACGAGCTGTCGCCCAGGAAGTCGGGCCCGATGGTGGTGCTCGACTGCGGCGCGATTCCGCCCAACCTCATCGAGAGCGAGCTCTTCGGCCACGAGAAGGGCGCCTTCACCGGAGCGCTGCAGGCCCGCGCCGGCGCCTTCGAGCGCGCCAACGGCGGCACCATCTTCCTCGACGAGCTGGGCGAGCTGCGCACCGACCTGCAGCCGAAGCTCTTGCGGGTGCTCGAGAACCGCGAGGTGCGGCGCGTCGGCGGCAACGAGGTGATGGAGGTGGACGTGCGCGTCATCGCCGCCACCAACCGCGACCTGGTGAAGGAGATTCAGTCGGGCAACTTCCGCGAGGACCTCTACTTCCGCCTCTCGGTCATCAACATCCAGCTCCCGCCCCTGCGCATGCGGCGCGAGGACATTCCCGCCATCATCAAGAAGGCGCTGGCGGACCCGGAGGTGACGTCGCGCCACGGCCGCAAGGTGCTCTCGCCGGCGGCGATGTCCATGGTCCAGGCCTACGCGTGGCCGGGCAACATCCGCGAGCTGATGAACGTGGTCTCCCACGTGCTCACCTTCAGCGACGGCGAGGTCATCGAGGTCAGTCACCTGCCGCCCCGACTCCTCGGCACGCAGAAGGAGGCGCCGCTCGCCTTCAACGAGCACCTCTCCTTCAAGGACGCCAAGGAGCAGCTGCTCGAGAACTTCGAGCGCGAGTACCTGGGCCAGGTGCTCAAGCGCTGCGACGGGAACATCAGCCGCGCCGCGCGCGAGTCGGGCCTGCACCGCAAGTCCATCGAGCGGCTGGTGAAGAAGTACCAGCTCGACGCCAAGGCGATGCGGGTGAAGAGCTAGAGCACCGAACAGGTTCCCCAGCCTGCTGCGGCGAACGATCCTCTCGCTGCGCCGGGCAGGCTCGCCGCTGCGCTCCTCACTGGGCTCACCAGCAC
>JBBIOE010000261.1:0-9759 GCA_037443525.1 Archangiaceae bacterium
AGCCCGCCGACGCCCTGCGCGTCACCCATGTTGGTGCCGCCGGAGACGCCGCCGAGCGCGTTGTTGATGCCCGTGCCGAGGCCGCCGGGGCCGAAGACGTTCGACGCCGCGCCGCCCGCGAACATGCCCGCCATGAGCGAGCTGACCTTCTTGCGATCTTCCTCGCGCTTGTTCGCGTCGACGGTGGGAGCGCCCTTCTTGGAGGGATCGGCCTGGTCCTTCTTCGCGTCCTGCTTGCCGAACTTCCCTTCCTTCTCCTTGGCCTTGGCGCCCTCTTCGATGCCGGAGAGATCCTTGAACTTCTTGATCTCCTGCTTCTTCTCGGCCTTCACCACCATCTTCACGTACTTCGACGGGTTGCTGAAGATGTCGTCGCCCTCGCCGCCCTCGCCCATCGGGGTGATCAGCATCGCCGCCACGAGGGCGAAGAACGCCATCAGGCAGATCGAGGTGATCTTGAAGAAGGTGAAGTCGTGCTCCTGCAGCGTGTTGATGGAGACGGCCTTGCTCGGGCGAATGTAGCGCAGGATGAACGCCACGCTCTCCAGCGAGACCTGGGCGCGATCGTGCAGGCCGAGCTCGATGGCGTCGCCGCGCAGGCCACCCTCGGCCGCCTTCAGCTTGCCCTCGTTCTTGAGCTGCTCCCTGCTCTTGTGGCTGTCGCCACGGGTGGTGACGATGAGCCCGGCGTCGTTGGGCACGTTCACCACCGCCGTCGCGCCCTTGCTCTGCGCGAGGGTGAACGCCTCGCCGACGCTGGGGCCATGGACGGTGAACGTCGACAGCGGGCCCTCTCCGATGGTCACCGGCACGCCGTCGGCGAAGTGCTGCAGCTCGATGAGGGTGTCGCCCCAGAGCAGGGCCACCTGCAGCACCTTGTCGGTCTCGGTCGGCACCGCGTCGGCGGGCAAGGGCTCGTTGAAGAGGACGGCGGCGTTGACGCCGGTGCCGGCCAGGGCCTTCGCGGGCGCGGGCGCCTTCTTGCCCTTCTTGCCGTTCTTGGGCGACTCGCCGGTCTTCGCTTCGGTGGCAGGCAGGGACGTCTGCTCGGTCTTCATGTCGTCGGTGCGCGAGCCGAAGCTCACGGTGATCTTCGAGCCGCCGATGGAGAGCTCATCGCCGCTCGCGAGCACCACCGGCTCCTTCACCGGCTGCTCCTTGTGCTTGGTGCCGTGCTCGCTGCCGAGATCGATGACGGTGACGGCGCCGTCCTTCTCGACCTTGAGCATGCAGTGGAGGTTCGACACCTTGGGGTCGGTCACCTGCACCGCCGCGCCGGAACCCGAGCCGAGGATGATGCTGTCGAGCTCGGAGGAGGACTCAGACACCCTGCCGTCGGGACCCGTGATGCGCAGGGAGATCGTCTTCTTGGCCATACGTGATGCTCCGGTGAGGCGTTTCGAAACGGTGCTGCCCGTGCGTCTCCCGGCCGGAGGCGCGCGAGCCCGAGTCTTTAGAGGTTGTCGGTGGACTTCTGCAGCTCGGGGTTGAAGTTGTCGCGGACCTTGATCAGGGTCTTGAACGTCGTCTTCTTCTTGGAGATCGCGTAGCTGCCCTCGGGCTTCGTGAGCTCGCCTTCGACCGCGACGTCGGTGAAGTCGATGACGGTCTTCTTGCGGAAGACGGTCTTGTCGGACTCGCGAATCACCTTGTCCTCGGCGAACGCCGACGAGGCGAACAGCGAGAGGGCCACCACTGCCATCGAGAGCTGCTTCATGTGCTCCTCCAACGAGCTTTCCGACACCAGCCCCGGAAACCAGGTTCCAGGAAAAAGGTCGGCGGATACTAGGTTTTTGGGTGTGCGTTGTCACCCCGGGGCAGGCCCGAGGCGCCGATTCTTCAGGTCTTGGGCGGATCCTGGGGCTTCGGGTCGGCCGGCTTGGCGTCCGGAGCCTTCTCCGGGGCCTTTTCGGGAGCCTTGGTGTCGCCGGCGGGGGCGGCCCCACCCTCGGGCGGCGGCGCGGCGCTGTCGTCGGTCACCTTGTCGAGGGCCGAGGCGCCCGCGGGCTTGGCGGCGGGCTTCGGCTTCTCCTTCTGCTCGGGCGCGGGGGCGGCGGCCGGGGCCTTCTGCATGGCCACGATGTTCTTCATCTTGCCGTCGATGAGCTGCTGGTCCTGGCTGGTGGTGCTCGACAGGCCCTTGCACTTCTCGAGGTAGTTGAGCGCCTTCTGCCAGCCGGTCTTGTCGGTGGCGTAGGCCCAGCCGGCGCCGCAGATGGCGTCGGGCTGGTTCTCCTTGAGCGCGAGCACCTTCTCGAAGGCCTGACCGGCGGACAGGCCCTTCTTGGGATCTCTCCCCTTCTGCCCGTCGAGCGCCCAGGCGTAGGCGAGGAAGCTCTCGTAGGAGGTGGGGTCGAGCTGCGTGACCTGCGACAGCACCTTCTCGGCCGAGTCGTAGTCGCGGAAGGCCAGCGCCATCGCGCCGAGGTTGAAGAGGCCAGGAGCGAAGTCCTTCTTGAGCGACACGGCCTTCTGGAACTGGCCCAGGGCCAGGCGGCGCTCGTCGAGCTTCAGGTAAATGAGGCCCAGGTTGTTGTAGACGCCCGGATCCTTGTCATCGAGCTTCTTCGCGTTGCCGGAGATGAATTCGGCGAGCCGGTAGTTCCCCTGATCGAAGTAGATGAGCGCGAGGTTCTTGTACGCGTCGGGGTTGTCCTTGGTGCGCGAGAGCACGCGGCGCGCGGTGGACTCGGCCTTGTCGAACTTCTTCGCCAGGCGGTAGGCGACGGTGAGGTTGTTGTTGAGCTCGACGTCGTACTCGTTGGCCTTGAGCGCCTCTTCGTAGAGCGCGATGGCCTCGGCGAACTTGTCCTCGAGGCGGTAGACCTTGCCGAGGTTCAAGAGCGTCGACTTGTGCTTGGGGTCCAGCTTGTGCGCGGCCTCGTAGTGCTTCTGCGCCTCGGAGAGCGACCCGAGCCGCTCGCACACCACGCCCAGGTTGAACTGCACCACCAGGTTCTGCGGCACCTTCTCCGCGACCTTCTGGAACTCGGCCCGGGCGTCCTCGAACTTGCCGGCGTCGAAGGCGGCGACACCCTTCTCGAAGCGCTCCTTGGGCGACGGCTCCTTCGGCGGCGGCGGCGGGAGGTTGACGGTCTCGACGGGCTTCTTCACCTCTTCCTTGACCGTGGTGCAGGCGGCCAGGGCGAGGGCGGCGACGAGGAGGATCTTGGTGGTCTTCATGACTCAGCGGCTCCCCGCGCCCGGAGCGGGCGCAGCGGCGTTGTTGTTCGGCGCGGCGGGGCCGGCTTCCTTCTTCGGAGCCGGAGCGGGCTCGCTCTCCGCGGGCAGCTCGGTCTTCTTCTCGAAGCCGGCGGTCACGAAGAACTCGCTCCCGCGGTACGGAATGTCGCGGGTCTTCCCGTAGAGGCCGGGCTTGTACTTGTTGAGCTTGTCCTGCGCGAGCAGCGTCCACTCGTTGTAGGTGCTGATCTCGGTCGCCTTGGCGAGGGCCTTCTCGAACGCCTCCACGGCCTTCTCCTCGACGGGGAAGATGTAGGTGTTCTCGAGCTCGGAGCGGAACATGCCCGCCTGGTCCTCGTCGAAGCCCTTCGGGTCGGGGATGACGCCGATGTTCGCGGCGAAGTCGGAGTAGCCCAGGCCGATGCGGGTGAGCGCCGCGAGCGCGTAGTCGGCGTTCCCGATGGCGAGCACCTCGGTGTAGCTCTTGATCAGCTCGGCCAGCGCCTTGTCCTTCTTGGGGCGGTCGGTCTTGGTGAACTTCACGATCTGCGCGCGATCGAAGACCTTGTAGTCGAACTTCTGGGCGACGTAGGCGTCCCAGGCGGGCTCGAGGGTGAAGAAGCGGGCGTGGGCGAAGGCGAGCATCGCGCGGTCGTGCTTGCGCTCCTCCTCCTTGAGCTTCGGGTAGGCGGCGATGATCTCCTTCGCCAGCTTCTCCTGCTCGGCCGCGTTCTTGAGCTTCGTCTGGCCGAGGAACTGGCGGTACCGAATCTCCAGCTTCCGGCTGTCGGCGACGCGCGCGTCCTTGCCGAACTGGGCGAGGTAGCCGTCGAAGTACGCGATGGCGTCCTTCACGTTGCCGGTCTTCTCGGTGACCAGGCCGATGTTGTAGGCGATGTCGGGCGCGTCCTTCTCGTCCTTGAAGCGGGTGACGTAGCGCGTGTACGCGGCGATGGCGCGGTCGAGCTTGCCGACGCCCTCCCACCAGAAGCCGGCGTTGTAGGTCGCGTTCTGGACCCAGTTGTCCTTCTTGTCGACGCACTCGGCGATGAGGGCCTCACGCTCCTTCTTCTTGCCCTCGTCCTTGAGCGTCTTCATGTCGATGGTGGTGAGCGCGGGCTTCGCGGGGGCCTTGCCCTTGTTCGCCTTCGCCTCCTTGTCGGCCAGCTCCTTCTCCTTCTTGAGCAGGTCCTTCATGTTGGCGAGGCCGATGGCCTTGTCGCCGGCGGCCAGGTCGTAGGTCGCGACGAACTCTTCGTACATGGTGGCCGACTTCTCGAAGTTCGCCATCTGCTCGTAGAGCTTGGCGAGCGAGTACTTCACCTTCAGGTCGAAGACGGTGACCGGGTACTCCTTGAGGAGCCGCTCGCCGAGCTGCGCCGCGGTGTCGAGCTCGTTCGCCTCGCGGGAGATGAGCATCGCGGCCGTGAGCGCGCGGTCGGCGTTGTCGGACTTGGGGAACTCGGCCACGAAGGCGAGGTACGCCTCCTGCGCCTTCTTCGGGTTCTTCTCCTTGTGGTCGATGACCTCGTAGACGTACTTGTACTGCGAGCCCTCGACGATGTTGCCGACGCGCTTGGCGAACTCGCTGCCCGCCTTGGTGAGCTTGGTGTTGGCCTTGAAGAGGCGGGCCAGCTTGTTGAGCTCGAGCCACTCTTCCTTCTCGTTCAGGACGTCCATCGAGAGATCGGCGGCCTCCTGCGAGCGCTTCTCTTCGGGGTACTTGTTGATGATGTCGCCGAACCGCCGGGCCGCTTCGACGAAGTGGTTCTTGTCGTAGAAGATCGCCGCCGCGCCGTAGGCCACGTCGACCTCGTCGGGGTTCTTCGGGTAGCTCGAGTTGTAGCGATCGCAGGCCGCGACCAGGGCCGTCTCGTACTTGGTGATCGGCTTCTCCTCGAGCTCCTTGGCCGAGCGCTTCTGCACCTTCTGGGCGCGCTCGATGGTGTCCTTCTTCTTCGTCTCGTCGACCTTCTGACCTTCCTTGAGGTCGGACTTGCCCAAGACGCCGCGCTCGATCTTCACCAGCTTCGACCACGACAGCATCGCGTTGTAGGCGGCCTGCTGGCGGTACTTCTCGTTGGCCGCCTCCTTCGCCTCGGGACGGTTCGGGATCTTGAAGGTCATCACGCCGTCGTACTGGCCGGCCGCGACCTCCCACTCCTCGAGGGTCCAGAGGATCTCGGCGTAGTAGAACTTGAGGTTGAAGGCCTGATCGGAGACGTAGTTCTCGTCGTCGTTCGTGGCGAACCCGTCGACGTACTCCTTGTAGATGTCGCGCGCGAGCCGGTAGGTCTCGACCTGCTTCGTCTTCTGCGCCTCCTGGTGGTACTCGGTGACGATGGTGCGCATCGCCTCCTCGGCGACGTTGAAGCCGTTGCGCAGGATCTCCTTCTTCGACTCGTTCGCCTTCCACCACTCGGTGCCCGGGCGGTAGAGCGCGGCGAGCTTCTTCACCTCGGCCTTCACGTGGTCGCGCTGGCGCAGGCCCTCGTAGCTCTTGATGATCGCCTGCTGGAAGTCGGGCGCCGCCTCGGCCACCGGGTTGTCGGTGAGCAGCGTGCGGAAGGTCTTGATGGCGTTGTCGTGATGGCCCGCGTCGGCGAGGGCGTAGGCGAGCCTGGTGATGAGGTTGGTCTGTTTCTTCTTGCCGGCGTGATCGCGGTAGTACGCCACGGCGTCGTCGGCGCGGTTGAGCTCGACGAACATGCGCACGGAGTCCTGCAGCGCCTCGTTCTTCAGGTCGGTGAAGGTGCGCTCGCCCTTCCCCTGCTTCTCGCTGAAGGAGATGGTGTCCTGCAGCTTCTTGAGCGCCTTCTCGTGCTCGCCGGCGTTGAAGTCACACCAGGCCAGCTTGTAGAGCGCGTAGCTCTTGATCTTCGGGTTCACCGAGGCGAACGCCTTCTCGTAGTAGCCGCGCGCCTTCTCCAGGATGTTGGCGACCTCGAAGTAGTGGTTGCCGAGCTGGACGTAGGCGTCGCTGGTGAACTTCGAGCCCGGGTAGCTCTTCAAGAGCTCCTCGTAGCGCTTGACCGCCTGGTCCTTCTTGTTGAGCTCGTAGAGGTTGTAGGCGAGGTTGAAGAGCACCTCGTCCTTGCGCTCGTAGCTCGGGTACTCGCGCAAGATGGTCTCGTACAGCCGCATCGTCTCCGAGCGGTAGAGCTCGGACTCGCGGTGCTCCTCCTTCGGGTCGGTGGCCTTCTCGCCGCGGTTGCGCTTGGCGTCGACGGCCTTCTGGTCCTCGAAGAACTTCAGCATCTCCTTCTTGTAGAGGTAGCGGCTGCGCTCCCAGTAGAGCTCGGAGAGCTGGAACAACAGGTCGGCCTTCTGCGGGTTGCCGTCCTCGATCTTGGGGATGATCTTCTTGGCGCTCTCGATCTGCTCGTCGCGCTTCTTGTCGGCGACGGCCTCGCGCTCGACCTCATCGGCCTTGGGCGCTTCCTTGGTCTCCAGCTTCGCCGGACCCTTGCGCTCGTCCGCCTTCTTCTTGGCGTCGGCCTTGGCGTCCTTCTTCGCCGCCGCCGGGGCGCCCTTGGGCGCGTCTTTCTTGGCCTGCGCGAACGCGCTGCTCCCCAAGAGGGAAAGCACGCACACCACTGCCGTGATCGAGGGGAAAACAGCCCGCGTCATCATCGCTCCTCGCATGAAAAAAGCGCGCGGACCCTACACACCGGGCCCACAAAAGAAAAGAGCGCTCGCGGGAGGCGAACGCTCTTTCCGAAGACTGAGAATTCTCTCAGGGACTCGCTACCGCCCGGCCGGACAGGCCTTCTTGAGCGTGTACTGGTAGTAGCCGATCTCGTCGCGCCAGAATTCGCCCTCGAAGCGCCAGTAGTTCCAGTTCTCCGCCGGCATGCCGGGCCGGTAGATGCTCTGCTTCCTGAGGAGCGCCGCCTGGTCGACGCCGGTCTCCGCGACCTCCTTCTCGGCCTTGGCGGTCTCGAAGCGGATGATCTCGGCCTGATCGGAGAAGCCCTTGATGGTCTTGTAGGCCTCGGTGAGGCGCGCCTTGGCGAAGTTGCCGGCGACCTGCTCCAGCGTGCCGCGGTTCTGATCGAGGTAGGTGATGAGCTCGGTGGAGAGCTTCGCCGCGCGCCACGACTGGTTGTTGTCGATGACCTTCTTCTCCTCGTCGATCTCCTTGAGCATGTCGAAGAGGTTCAGCATGCGCTCGTTGGAGCGCACCCAGTTGAGCACCGGCTTGGGCACGTACTCGCTCTCCGAGGTGTTCACGATCTTGAAGTAGGTCGCGTTGTCCTTCGGCTCGCCCTCGATGAGCGGCTTCAGCTTGTCCGCCATCGGCAGGTAGATGGCCTCGAACTCGAGCAGGGCGGCCTTCGCCTCGTCGTACAGGCAGGAGAAGTAATAGATGGTGGACTTGAGGATCCACGACTCCGGCTGGAAGGCGCCGGCGAACTGCGGCGCGTGGAGCGCCTGGAGGCTGCCCAGGCCGCCGCCCGGATCGTCGTTCTGGAAGCGGGCGAAGCCGTTCTCGAACAGCGCCTGGTCCCAGTACTTCGAGAAGCGCGGCAGCTTCTCGTACCAGTTCACCGACTTCTGGTACTCGCCGAGGCCGTAGTAGATGCGGCCGACCGCGAGCTCGGCGAGGTAGTGCGTGTGCTCGAGGTCCTTCTGGTTCGGCGCGTGGTTCATCAGCACGTTCTTCTCGAAGATCGTGATCGCGTCTTCGGCGTGCTTCTTCTTCTCGTCGTCGCTCGAGGCCGGGAAGCGCGGGTCGGCGAGAGTGATGCCGAGCAGGTACTGGGAGCGGACGTAGAGGCTCGACTCGAACGGCACCGCCTCGAGGAACTGCTTCGCCTCGTCGAGCTTCGACTTCCTGTGGCTGATGCGGCCGATCAGGTAGTTGATGCGCGCGAGCACCTCGACCGGCAGCGTCGCCCAGGCGTCGGCGTACTTGTCGTAGAGGTTGTTGAGGAGCGACGGGATCAGGTAGTCGTCTTGGAGCGAGTCCTGCAGGGTGACCAGCGCCTCCACCGCCTTCAGGTGGAACGGGTGCTTGGGGCCCGCCTTCACGATCGGCGCGAAGTAGATGAACGCGGTGAAGGGCAGCTTCGCCTTCTGGAACGAGCTCGCCAGGTAGAACTCGGTCTTCTGCCGGAGCTCGTTGTCGGTGGTCGAGTTGTAGACCTCGTAGAACCACTTCGCCGAGTCGTCGAAGGTGCCGGCGTTGTAGGCCGCGAGCGCGCGGTTGTAGGCAGCGAGCTCCTGCCCGAAGGCCGTGGTGGCGAAGAGCGCGAGAGCGAGAGTCAGGGCGCGGTACATGGGGTCGGCCTTTAGAAGAGGAACGAGGCGCCGAGGTAGACGCCGACGTTGTTGAGCACGTCGGAGGACGGGGTCTTCACCAGGTTGTAGGCGAGCGGAATGTTGCCCGCGCGCTTGTAGCCGGTGTTCGGGTCGACGCCGGTGAACTCCGTGGCCTTGCAGCTGGCGCTCACCGTGACGCTGGTCGGGTCTCCGCCGGTGTTGCTCTTGTCGCGCATGGCCTTCAGGTCGGTGACGTCGCAGCCGTTCACCTTCTCCACGCGGGCCGTGTAGACGACGTCGCGCACCTCGAGGCGGAACGAGAAGCGCGAGCCGATGGAGAGCCGGAAGCCGGCGCCGATGGTGCCCATGAAGCGCACGCCGGTGTCGCCGAAGGTCGCCGGGTTGACGGTGCCGTCGGACTGCGTCGCCTCGGGCTTCAACATGTGCCGGGTGCCACCCGCGCCGGCGCCGCCGTTAATCACCAGGCCGAAGTGCGCCAGGGTGTTGTCGAAGAAGGTGAACTTGCCGTACAGCGGGGTGACCTCGACGCCGCCGAGCACGTCCCAGGTCTGGAGGAGCGAGGTCGCCGCCTGCGCCTCGATGCTGGCCTTGTCGACCAGCTCGCTGTTGAAGGCCGACTCCTGGTTGTACCAGTTGTAGCCGCCCGTCAGCATCAGGCCGAAGTTCTCCTGCAGGTGCCACACGAACGAGCCCATGGTGCCCAGGTGCTCGGTGAACTTGCCGTTGACCTGCGCGGCGATGGGGTACAGCACCACCTCGCGCTTGCCGGAGTCGGAGAACTGCTTCTGCTCGACGATGTGCACCTTCACGTTCGGGTTGAAGAGCGGCGCGCCCGAGACGAGCTTGAGCTCGGCGGGTGGCGGGATCGTGCCCGGAGGCGCCGGCTGGATTACCACCGGCGCGGACGGGGTCGTCGCCGGAGCGCCGGGGGCGGCCTTCTTCTCCCCAGGGGCGGCCTCGCCCGGCTTGGGGGCCGGGGTCTTCGGGGCCTCCTCCTCGTCCTCGTCATCGGAGGGCTTGGTGGGGGCACCTTGGCCAACCAGGGGCGCGTCAGCGGCCTCGGGCGCGGGCACGCTCGCCTGAGCGGTGCCTACCAGGAGGAGCGCGGCCAACAAGAGCGTCGTTCTCATCGCGAAAGTCCGTTTCCTCAGAAGATGAAGGCGTAGCCGATGTCGATCTGCGCCAGGTTCGTGATGCCCGAGTTGGAGGGCTGGTTCTGGCCGCCGGCAGAGGGATCTGAACCGGGCGTTACGGCGGTCCAATAGGGGTCGAGCCAGGCCCAGTCACGCA
>JBBIOE010000262.1:0-9591 GCA_037443525.1 Archangiaceae bacterium
AGTCGCACTCCTCGGGGAACTCGATGTTGCCGAACAGGCGGATGCGCGTGCCGTCGGTGGTGACGGCCGGCACCTCGGCGGTCTTGAGCGCCAGCTGCTCGCTGACCAGCTGCCGGCGCATCGTCTCGCGGAAGAGCGCCAGCTGCTCGTCGTTGGGGTTGACCAGCACCAGGCCCCGCGCGCCGTCCACGGCCAGCATGTCGCCGGTGCGGATGGCCTCGGAGGCCTTGCCCAGGCCCAGCACCGCCGGCGTCTCGCGGGCGCGGGCCACGATGGCGGTGTGGCTGGTCTGGCCGCCCAGGTCGGTGACGAAGGCCGACACCCGGCCGCTCTTCACCAGCATCGCCGCGTCGGCGGGCGAGACGTCGTGCGCCACCACGATGGCGCCGGGGGGCAACTCGACCTCCGCGTCCACCACCTCGCCGAGGAGGTTGCGCACCACGCGGTCGGCGACGAACTCGATGTCGCTGCGCCGTTCGCGGAAGTACTCGTCGTCGATGTTGTCGAACTGGTGCCGCAGCCGCCGGCACACGCGCCGCACCGCCCACTCGGCGTTGATGCCGTCCTCGCGCACCAGCCGGGTGACCTCCACCATGAACATGGGGTCGTGGAGCATCATCCGGTGGGCTTCGAGGATGAGCGTGTGCTCGCCGCCGTCCATGCCCGCGCCGGTGGAGAGCTTGCCCTTGAGCTCCTCCAGCTGTTTGTCGGACAGGACGATGGCCGTCTTCAGCCGCATCACCTCGGCGTCGACGTCCTCGGCGCGAATCTTCACCTTGGGCGAGCGGACCCGCTTGCTGTCGAGGACGAAGGCGTGGCCGACCGCCACCCCCGGACTGGCGCCGATGCCTTGGAAGGAGACCGTGGAGCTGGACACGCTGTGGGGAATCGTAGCATCGGGACGCGGGAGGGGCCCGTTTCGGGCGCTGCGATTCGGGCGCCGCGTACGAAGTTCGGCGTCCGGGCGGGCCTCGCAGCCCGGTGAGGGGAGCTGCGCGCCGAAGAATCCCGGCCGAGCCGCCGCGGCTCACAGCCCATGCGCCATGGTTCCCTCCCCGCCGCTCACCGTTCGAACCCAGCCCGAAGCGCCGCGCCCCGGGTGGTGCGGGTGACGGGCGTGGAAGGCTTCCTGCGCGCGCACGAGGTGGCGGTTCGCCTCGGCTTCTTCTTCGGCCTCCTGGCCGTCATGTCGGGGTGGGAGCTGTGGCGTCCTCGGCGCCGGCTCTCGTCGTCGCGGGCCAGGCGGTGGGCCCACAACCTGGGGCTCGCGGTGCTGAACTCGGCGGTGGTTCGGCTCGTCTTCCCGGTGGCGGCGGTGGGCCTGGCGGGCCTCGCTTCGGAGCGCGGGTGGGGCGTCTTGAACCTCTGGGCCGGCCCGGCCTGGCTCGAGATCCTCCTCGCGGTGCTCTCGCTCGACTTCATCATCTGGGCCCAGCACCTGATGTTCCACTTCGTGCCCGCGCTGTGGCGGCTGCACCGGGTGCACCACGCGGACCCGGACTACGACTTCACCACCGCGGTGCGCTTCCACCCGGTGGAGATCGTCCTGTCCATGCTGATCAAGTTCGCCGCCATCCTGGTGCTCGGGCCCTCCCCCGCGGCGGTCATCGTCTTCGAGGTGGTGCTCAACGGCATGGCGATGTTCAACCACGGCAACGTCTCGCTGCCCGGCCCGCTCGATCGGGCCCTTCGCCTGTTGGTGGTGACGCCCGACATGCAGCGGGTCCACCACTCGGTGGAAGTGGACGAGACCAACTCGAACTTCGGCTTCAACCTCTCCTGGTGGGACCGGCTCCTGGGGACCTACCGGCCCCAGCCGTGCGAGGGGCACCTGGGCATGCGCATCGGGGTGGCCGGCTCCGGCTCGGAGGAGCCCTCCTTCCCTGTGCTGCTGGCGTCGCCCTTCCGCGGGCGCTGAGCGGCGGGTCCGGGAACCTCGTCGGAGGCGCGGTGTCGATGGAGACATGAGCGCTCCTTCGACCGATGCCGACGCCATCGTGCGCTCGCCGTGGCGCGCGGCAGACCCGACGTTCGTGAAGCTGTTGCTCGTCTCGCTGGCCGCGCACTTCACGGTGGCCGCGACCGTCTGGGCGCAGCCGCTGCCGCCCGAGGAGGAGGTGGTGCAAGAGCCGCGCTGGGTGCGTGGGGTGACGCGCTTGCCCTTCCCCAAGCGCCCGCCGCCGCCCAACAACCCCGTGCCCGGCCCTGGACCGAGCCAGCCACGGGGCGCGCCCTCCACGCCGCGGGTGGCCTCCAAGCCGCTGTCGCGGGCCGCGCTGGCCAAGGCCGGCCTCCTCGCGGTCATCGGCTCGTACGCGGAGCAGAACGGGGGCTTCGCCGACGTGCTGGGGGCGAAGGACCCGGCGGACCAGCTGGCCAAGAGCCTCGACGGCGCGACGGTGGGCCGGTTGGCGACGCCGGGCATGGACGTGGGCCCCAAGGAGGGCACCGGCCCCGAGGTGCAGCGCATCGGGAACATCGTCGACGACATGCCTCCGCCGCCGGTGCGCGTGCCGGAGACGAACCCGACTCCGGTGCGCCCGCCCAAGCCGCCCACCGATTTCACCTGCATCCTGCCGGCGCAGCCAAACGATCTGCGCGGGCTGGCCAGCTTCGTCAACGCGCGGAAGAAGGCGGTGGTGAGTTGCTACGAGCGGCAGCTGGTGAGGAACCGTTCGCTCAAGGGGAAGCTGGTGGTGCGGTTGCACTTGGACGGGCCCGGCCGGCCGAGCGAGGTGGAGGTCGACGACGAGGGGCTGGGCAGCGACGCGGTGGCGAGTTGCGTGCGCACCGTCGTGGGCGGCTGGGTGTTCCCCTTCGCGGCCCGAGCCGACGTGGAGCTGCCCTTCGTGTTCGACCACGCGGAGTGACTTGAGGGGACCTGCGAGAGCAGGGCTGGACCGAGGGTTGCTGGTCGTTGGGGTGACGGCGGACCTGGCTTCCGGTTAGATCACCCTCGTGAGCGAGCGCCCTTCCACGCCGGCTGAAGCCGTCCTCGGCCAGAGGTCGAGCAAGACCGCGCGCGCGAAGTTCGAGGCCAAGCTGCGCCGGGTGAACGCCATGTCGCAGCGGGACAGGATGAAGCTGGCGCTTCAGCTCGGCCGGCAACTCCGCAATCTCGAGCCGCACGCAAAGCCGTGAGCGATTCGGACTTCGCCGAGCGAACGTTGCAGGTCGCCGAAGACGTCGCGGCCGAGTGCGAGCGTGCCGGAATCGCTTGTGCCGTCATCGGAGCCATGGCGCTCGCCGCGCACAAGTATCCGCGCGCGACGGACGACTTCGATTTGGCCACCTGCGCGAACCCGTTCCGGGAGCTGGGTGAGGTCGCCGAGCGACTGCGCGAGAAGGGCTACGAGGTCGAGTTGGTTACCCCGGACGCGGAAGATCCGTTGGGCGGAGTGTTGAACATCACGGGTCCCGACTTCAGCTTGGTGCAGGTCGTCAATTTCGCGAACCCATTCACTTCGGCGAGGACTCCCGCGCTGGCCGGCAATCCGCAATGCCACCGCCGGCGCTCTGGGCGAGAGCGGGCTTCGCGTCGTGACCCTTCCGGACCTCGTGGCGCTCAAGCTGTACGCCGGCGGGCCGAAGTCACGAGCCGACGTCGTAGAGCTGCTCGCGCGAAACGAGCCCCTTGAGCTGGACGCGATTCGCTCGGCCTGCGCCGCGTGCGGTCTCGGAAAGGCGCTGGAGGCGGTGCTCGCCGAGCTGAATATCGGGACCTGAGCCTCTCGCCGAGGTTGTCGCCTACCGCCGCCCTTCGAGGAAGCGCTCCCACCACTCGCGACGGGGCGCGAACGCATTCACCAGCGCGTCGGCAATCGCCGCTTCAGCAATCGGATCGAGCAACACCTCCTTCGTTGCTCCGCCGTACTGCGGCTGGCTCAGGCCGACGTGAACGACGCCGACGAGGCCGCGGGCGAGCTCGGCGGGGTCTCGATCCGGCACGAGGGAGCGCAATGCGTTAAGCACTCCGTCGAGCTGACTTTGACCGCGAGTCCTGGCGAAGTTCGCGAAGGTCAGCAACTCCGGCGGCCCCGAGCCAGTGGACCAGTCCAACGCCGCGTCCACCAAGACGTTACCGACGACGTGTCTCACCGAGACCCGCGCATCCTCGAGAAGTGGCGCGGCAGTGAGGCGCGAAAGCCAGCCGGCCGGCCCACCGTCTCCGTCGAGCACCTCGCCTTGCAGCGACCAGGTCGCCGTGGGCGCGAGGTGAGCGATGTCGGCCAGACACTCGCGCAGACGCGCCACGTCGCCGCGTGCTGCACCGAAGATCTCTGCGTCGGGCATGAACCGAATGTGAGTTCCCGTCGAACCGTCGCCCGGGCGCGTGACCAACGGCTCCGAGGCGATTCCACGCTCGAAGGCCATCGTCGAGAGGAGTTCGCCGCGACGGATGGTCACCTCCATGCGGGACGACAGCCCGTTCACCACCGCGAGCCCAACTCCGTGGAGGCACTTGGCCCAATCCGCTCGCCCAGGCTGCCGGGACCTGCCATCCCAGACAATGCGCGTCAGCGCGTGCTCGGCGATCGGAACCCCGCGGTGGACCTCGAGCGACAGGCCCCTCCCGTCGTCCTCGACTTCGCACCACCCCGTGGGCGTCACCCCGACGCTGATGCGCCCGGCATGACCTTCGAGGTGCTCGGACAGCGCATTGCTGACCAGCTCGAGCACCATGTTCTCGATCCCCGCTGCGTCGGTGCTCCCGATGTACATCCGGGGGCGCTTGCGCACCGGCTCCAGGCCCTCGAGGACCACGATCTTCGACGCGTCGTACTCGGCTCGCTCCCCCATCTGCCAAACGTGGCTGCATCACTTCGTTTGCACACCATCCCCCCACCCCGGGTCATGGCGGCGTCGTCCCACCCACACGCCATTCCCGGAGCCGCCCATGGACTCGTCCACGCTGTCGCCGCCGCCGCTGCCTACCTTCCCGATGTCCCCCGTCTCCGAGGGCCGCTCGCCTGTGGCGCGCGCGCACCAGAAGACCATGCCGACCTTCTCGTTCGGCTCCGAGGCCGTGCGCGCCAAGGAGCACGTCGCCCCCTGGACCGGCCTCTACACCGCGGTCGGCTACGTCGTGGCCCTTGGCGGCATCGTGGTCGCCACCGTCTCCTCGATGGGTGGCTTCCTGGTGCTGCTCGCCATCGGCGCCATCACCGCTTACTTCTCCGCGAAGAAGATTCGCGCGCGCATCCGCGGCATGGGCATCGAGGTCTCGCCGCGCCAGCTGCCCCAGCTCCACGCGCTCGTCGCGCAGTTCTCGCAGCGCCTCGGCCTCGCCCAGACCCCCGAGGTCTACGTCGTCGAGGACAGCCTCCAGAACGGCTTCGCGGTGAAGCTCGGCAAGAAGAACCTCATGCTCCTCACCGACGACGTCATCTGGGGCGCCTTGGAGAGCCGTGACCCGCGCGCGCTGGCCTTCGTGGTCGCCCACGAGCTCGCCCACATCGCGCTCGGCCACACCGGCACGCTGCGCACCGCCATCCGCGGCGCCATGGCGCCCCTGTCCCGCCTTGACGAGCTCTCCGCCGACAACGTGGCCAAGGCGCTCATCGACGACGCCGACGTGGCCGTGCTCGGCCTCGCCCTCCTCACCGTCGGCCCGCAGCTGCTGCCCTACGTCGACGAGGCGGCGCTGAAGGACCAGGCGCGCGAGGTGATGGCGAACACGCTCACCAAGAAGGCCGAGAAGGGCCTCACCCACCCGCTGCTCATGCGCCGCATCGCCAACATGATGGCCTGAGCGCGGGCGCTCCACCCCGTCAGTACAGGTGGCAGGCGAGGCAGAGGCGGCTGCGCTCCATGGGGAGGCTGGTGTGCCCCGGCTCGCTCGACGCCGCGGCGTGGCAGGTGGTGCAGGTCAGCTTCCCCTGCTCGAGCGTCACCGGCGACGGCAGCAGCCCGAGGGGCCGGTACGAGTCCGGGTGCTTGAGCACCGCCTCCTGGTAGTCGACGTCCACCGGGTGGCGGCCCGAGCCGGCTTCGCCCAGCCCGCCGACGTGCGCGGCGATGGAGCCGTCGTGACAGGACATGCACGCCATCGAGCCGAACGCCCTGGAGGTCTCGCCGAGCTCGCACACCGGCGGCAGCGTCGTCGACGAGGAGTCGCGCTCCGGGAGAGGAGCACCGAACCGCAGGGTCAGGCCGACGAGCAGCGCGATCGTTCGCATGCCCGGGCGCACTGCGACCGGTGCGCCACCGCGAGGCGCGAGGAATCTTGGCGCCTTCGCGCGCGGCCGCCGGGGTCACGGCCTGGGCGCGGGTCGCCGGCGTCCCGTGGCCACCGCCCGCGTCAGAATTCAGTCGCGCCGGGCCGCTGACGCCTCGAGCACCAGGCGGTCGGGCGGGCTGCCGGCGACGAGGTCGATGTGGCCGACCACGCGGAGGCGCTCGCCGGGCTGCGTGGTGACCAACAGCGTGCGCTCCAGCGCCACGTCGCCCGCCGGGACGAAGGTCATCGCCAGCCGGTTCGTGCCCGCCGAGCGCGTCACGATGCGCGAGCCGCGCCGGTAGTGGACCTTCGCGTTGACGCGGTGCGCGCCCGGCTCGAGCGCCTGGGTCGACGCCCACCAGCGGCAGACGCCCTGGCTCAACGGCGGCTCCTGCTGGAGCGGCCGGCCGTCGACCAAGACCTGCGCGTCGACCACGGTGGAGCTCGCGAGCTGGGTGTTCTCCAGCAAGACCTCGAGCTGCGACGGGCCCCGGAGCGCCGGGTCGCAGACGTCGCCCTCCGAGGCCTCGCTCTGCAGCTGGGCTGGCGGCGGCGGCGCGGCCACCACCACCACCGGCTCTTCGCCGCACAGCGGCTGGCCGAGGAAGAAGAGGGTGGCGACGAGTCCGCGCATGGCTTTCTCCGGGCCCCGCTGCAGAGGGCAGCGGAAGGTAGGGATCGCACCCCGGCGCGCGCAACGCCGCCGCGGCGGCCGTGACGCTGATCATGGCTCCCGCTAAACGCGCGCGACAGCGCGGCTCACGGCCGCCGAGCCACGCCGGGTGGGACGAGCCGCTCGCCCGAGGCATGCTGCCGGCGATGTCACCTCCGCGGCCCGAGCCCCGAAGCGATTCCTCACCCCGCAGGGGAGCGCGGTCCTCGCGCACCGACGGGCAGGCGCGCCCCTGCGGTCGTCGCCCGCCCGCCCCCCGAAGCCGCGGGAAGCTCGTCGGCGCGCTGGCGCTCTTCGCCGCCTGCGCGACCGGCGTCGTCGCGGCGTCCTGCGACTGCACTCCGACGACCCAGGGCACCGGCGGAGGCACGGGTGGAGGCTCAGGTGGAGGCAGTGGCGGCGGGTCCACCGGCGGAGGGACTGGAGGCGCCCTCCACGACGGCGGCGCGGACGCCGGACCCGAGGACGCCGTCAGCCGCTTCTGCGTCGCCCTGGCCACGGGCCGCTGCGCGCGCGAGCTCCGCTGCGGGACGCTGGACCCGAGCTCCGAGTCTTTCTGCCGGCCCCGGCTGGAGGCGACCTGCCTCGCCTCGCTCGGGCGCGTCCGGGCCGGCGCCGCGCGCTTCGACGACGGCGGCGCGGGCACCTGCCTCGAGAAGCTCGGCGCCGAGCCGTGCATCGCCGGCGCGCTCGTCCTGCCCCCGGCCTGCGCGATGGAGCACCTGCTCACCGCGGCCGCCGCGCCCGCCAGCCGGTGCGCCGACTCCCTCGACTGCGTCGACTCCTACTGCCTCGGCTCGTCGGCGGAGTGCCGCGCCTGCCTCGCCTTCGCCGCCGCGGGAGCGCCCTGCAATGGCACCGACGCGCGCTGCCGCCCGAGCGAGGGCTTCTGCGCCGACCCGGGCGACGGTGGCGCGCCGCGCTGCCAGGCGCTCCTCGGCGACGGCACGCCCTGCCAGCGGCACGCGGAGTGCGCCTCGGCCTGGTGCAACTGGAATTCGGCGCTGCCCGACGCGGGCGTCGACCTGTGCGGCCACAAGGCGCTGGGTGAGCCCTGCGCGGACCCTGGCGACTGCGCGGCCGCCGCGTACTGCGACGGCACGTCCTTCGACGGCACCGCCGTCGTGCCCGGCCTCTGCGCCGCGCGCCTCGCCGTGGGCGTCGCCTGCCACAACCAGCAGGAGGACGACGGCTGCGTGGCCGGCGCGACCTGCCTCGAGGGGCGCTGCGTGACGACGCCGGTGTACGCCCTCGACGCCGGCGCGGAGTGCGAGGGCCCCGGCCAGTGCGCCGAGGCGCTCTATTGCTTGGAGCCGTTCGCGCCCGCGGCCGATGGGGGCGTGAGCGTGCGCAGCGGCACCTGCGCGCGGCGCCTCGGTCTCGGGGCCGCCTGCGACTACACGACCTACGCCGACGAGGACTGCGCCCAGGGCACCACCTGCGGCGCGGCGGGGACCTGCGTGGCGCGGGCCGCTCCGGGCGACACCTGCGCCGCGGGGTACGAGTGCCGCCTCTTCCTCGCCTGCCCTCAGGCGACGCGCCGCTGCGAGGTCTACCGGAGCCCGGGCGCGGCCTGCGGGCCCGGCGCGAAGTGCGTGGACGGCGTCGCGGACGCGCCCTGCGCCCTCGACGGGGGCATCAGCCAGTGCGCGTCGCTCGGGTCTCTCGGAGAAGCGTGCGCGGCGACGCGGCCTCAGGACTGCGCGTCGGGGCGCTGCGGCGGGCTGGACGCTGGTGCACCGCTGGTGTGCGTGGCGGCCTGCTTCCCGTAGGCGGACCCTCGACCGCACTGATCACGCGCGTCGCCCCATCCGTTCGCACTGAGCGCTGAGGATTCGTCACATCTCGACGAGTCACCGTTCAGTCCGAGCGACGTCGAGGACCTCGTCTGAACCGATCGGATTCCGGAGACTCGCCGGCCCTCGACGCAGCCTGTCCTGAGCGAAGCCGAAGGGCTCGGGCTGAACGGAGTCGCCATTTCGATCGACCCCGCGGGCATCGCCGAGCTGCTCAATGGCCCGTGTGGCACCGGCGGCAGAGGTCGTTCACCGGAAGCCTCAGCCCGTGCCGCTCGCGCCGCACGTCGTGGGGGTCGTGGCAGGTGTGGCAGACCACCACGCCGCCGGGGAAGGGCAGGTCCACCTTCGCGTTCTTCCCCGCCGGGGACCCCGCCTCGTGCCCGGGCGTGTGCCTCGCCGGGTGGCAGCGCCGGCAGGTGTCGATGGGTCCGCCGAGCAGCTCGGCCTTCCCGTCCACGTGGCACCCTTGGCAGGCCGCCACGCCCCGGTAGCTGTGCACGTTTGGGACGCGCGCCAGCTCGTCGGCGGGGTAGCGCACGAAGCCCTTCAGCCCGCCGGCGCAGGCGCCGAGGCCGGCCGCGAGGGCCAGCGCTCTCCACCGTCTCACGCGGACTTCCGTTGCCCCTGGGGCAGGTCGAGCTCGGCCAGCATCTTCTTCACCGACTCGGGCATCTGGGCGTGGCTGGCCATCGCGTGCATCTCCCGGCCCAGGTAGCTGTTCTCGATGAGCAGCTTGAGCACGCGCACCATGAACACCCGCTTCTCCGGCGTGAGCTCGTGGAGCTGCTTGAACTTGGTGTGGAAGAAGTCGCCGGTGGCGCGGTGCAGGGCGCTCCTCACCTCGTCGAGCGTCATGCCGTCGGGCTTCATCACCGGCTCGACCAGGTTGTACTTGCGGA
>JBBIOE010000263.1:0-9589 GCA_037443525.1 Archangiaceae bacterium
CCCGAACCAGTTCGGCGCGGGCCCGCGCGACTTCCTCCGCAAGGACAAGGAGCGAGGCGCCACCGGCCGCAAGGACAAGGACAAGGACGCGACCACCAGCCCCACCGACATCCGCGAGATCGTCTTCGGGCGCACCGCGATTCCGGTTCGCGGCAAGAAGAAGAAGCCCACCAAGAAGGGTCAGAAGACCCTCATCACCGAGATGGCCGAGGAGAAGAAGGTCATCAAGGTGCAGGAGGGCATCACGGTGAACGACCTGTCGCAGCGCATGGGCGTTCGCACCGCGGAGATCATCAAGAAGCTTATGGCCGGCGGGAAGATGGCCACCGCGGCGCAGACCATCGACGCCGACACGGCGGCGCTGATCGCCACCGATTACGGGTGGACGCTGAAGAAGGTCGGCATGGAGGTCGAGGACTTCCTCCCCAAGTTCGAGGAGAAGCCCGAGGACTTCATCGGCCGTCCCCCGGTGGTGACGGTGATGGGCCACGTCGACCACGGCAAGACCAGCTTGCTCGACGCGATTCGCCAGGCGCACGTCGCCGAGGGCGAGGCCGGCGGCATCACCCAGCACATCGGCGCCTACACGGTGAAGTCGAAGATGGGCGACGTCACCTTCCTCGACACTCCGGGCCACGAGGCCTTCAGCGCCATGCGCGCGCGCGGCGCCAACATCACCGACGTGGTGGTGCTGGTGGTGGCGGCCGACGACGGCGTGATGCCTCAGACCAAGGAGGCGGCCGAGCAGGCGCTCAAGGCCGAGGTGCCGATCGTGGTGGCCATCAACAAGATGGACCTCGCGGGCGCGAACCCCGACCGGGTGAAGAAGGAGCTCGCCGACATGAACCTCCTCGCCGAGGACTGGGGCGGCGAGGTGATCATGGTGCCCGTCTCCGCGAAGACCAAGGCGGGCCTCGACCTCTTGCTCGAGAACATCGGCCTGCAGTCCGAGGTGCTGGAGCTCAAGGCCAACCCGAACCGGCCGGCGCAGGGCACCATTCTCGAGGCACGGCTGGAGAAGGGCCGCGGCCCCGTGGCCACCGTGCTGGTGCAGGAGGGCACGCTCAACAAGGGCGACGCCATCGTGGTCGGCACCCACTACGGCCGGGTGCGCATGATGATGAACGACCGAGGCGAGCTCATCGACACGGTCAAGCCCGGCTACTCCGCCGAGGTGATCGGCCTGTCGGGCGTGCCGAGCGCGGGCGAGATGATCAACGCGGTCGGCGACGAGAAGGCCGCCAAGGCCATCTCCGATCACCGCATCCTCAAGGCGCGTCAGGCCGAGGCCGGCAAGACCAGCCGCGAGACCCTGGCCGACCTGCTCGCGAAGCAGAAGACCGCCGAGCAGAAGGAGCTCAAGATCGTGCTCAAGGCCGACGTGGCCGGCTCGCTCGAGGCCTGCGCGGACGCGATCAACAAGCTGGCCACCAAGAAGGTGAAGGTCGCCATCGTCCAGAAGAGCGTGGGGATGATGACCGAGACCGACATCAACAACGCGGCGGCCTTCGGTGCCATCGTGATGGGCTTCAACTCGCGGCCCGAGTCGGGCGCGGAGTCGGCGGCCAAGGTGCTCGAGGTGAAGTGGGAGACCTACCCGATCATCTATGAGCTGCTCGACGCAGTGGTGAAGCACATGGAGGACCTGCTCGAGCCGATTCGCCAGGAGAAGAAGCTGGGCAAGGCCGAGGTGCGCAACCTCTTCAACGTGCCGAAGCTGGGCGTCATCGCCGGCTCCTCGGTGCTGGAGGGGAACATCAAGCGCTCGGCCCAGGTTCGGCTGTGGCGTGCCAACAAGCAGCTCTTCCAGGGCAAGGTCGCCTCGCTCCGGCGCTTCAAGGACGACGTCAAGGAGGTCGGCCAGGGCTTCGAGTGCGGCATCGGCATCGAGGGCTACTCGGAGATGCAGCCGGGCGACATCATCGAGGCCTACGAGGTCGAGGAGATTCGCCAGAGCCTCAACTGACGGCCCGGCGCGCCTGGGCGGAGAGCCTTATTCAGGCTCTTCGAGCCCAGCGCGTCGGTCACCCTCTCGCGGGGCCTGTTGCCCTGACTCTGGAGCGTCATGTTCGTCTGTGTCGCGCGCATCACCTTGGAGATCCCGGCCTCGGGCTCCCTGAAGGCCAAGCGGCAGGTGTTGCGCCGCGTCACCGACCGGGTGAAGGCGAAGTTCAACGTCTCCGTCGCCGAGGTCGAGGACAACGAGGTGTGGAACCGGGCGGTGGTGGCGCTGGCGGTGGTGGGCAACGAGCGCCGGCACGTCAACGAGCAGATGGACAAGATCCTCCAGTTCGTCGACGACCTCTACGTCGCGCCGGTGGCGTCGCGGGAGATGGAGATCCTCTCCTTCGGGGAGGATCTCTTCACCGGCCCGTCGCCCGACGCCCACGCGCTCACGGTGCCCAAGGGCGAGCGCTCCCTGGCGGAGGCGGAGGGCCTCGGCGACTGGGAGCACCGCCACGAGCGCCAGAGCCCGCCGCCGTCGCCCAGCGCGCCGCCGGCCCCGCGCAAGAGCGCGCCGCCGAGGAAGCAGCTGTCGCTCGCCGACGCCAGGGCGCTGGCCCGCACCCTGAGGAACCGCCGCGAGTGGGAGAAGGAGTGAGGGTATGAGCACCAAGGTCCGGCCGGAGCGGGTGGCGCAGGAGATTCAGGCGGCGGTGGCCGACCTCCTGTTGCGCGGGAAGATCAAGGACCCGCGCATCGGCTTCATCACCATCACCGGGGTGAAGGTGTCGCCCGATCTGACCCAGGCGAAGATCTTCTATTCGATGATGGGCACCGACGCGGAGCGCGAGGCCACCAAGGACGGCCTGGAGAAGGCCAAGGGCTTCGTGCGCCGCGAGGTGACCAAGCGGGTGAAGCTGCGCGTCTCGCCCGAGGTGGCGTTCGAGTTCGACCCGTCCCTCGACGAGGGCGACAAGATCGAGCGGCTGCTCAAGGAAGTGCGGAACAAGGAAGGCTGGTAGCGGTGGGCGGGAAGGGCGCGCTCGACGGCGTTCTCGTCATCGACAAGCCCAAGGGGCCGACGTCGTTCGACGTGGTCCAGCGGGTGCGGCGCGCGGTCTCGGCTTCGAAGGCCGGGCACACCGGCACGCTCGACCCCATGGCCACCGGCGTTCTCCCGGTCTGCGTGGGCGACGCCACCCGCATCGCACAGTTCCTCACCGACGGCGACAAGGCCTACGAGGCGCAGCTGTTGCTCGGCGCCCAGACCGACACCCTGGACGCCGAGGGGCAGGTGACGGCGAAGGCTCCGGTGCCGCCGCTCGAGCGCGCCACGCTGGAGGCGGCCTTCGAGAAGTTCCGGGGCACCTTCCTCCAGACGCCGCCGATGTTCTCGGCGGTGCGGGTGGAGGGGAAGCGCCTGCACGAGTTGGCGCGCAAGGGCGAGGAGGTGGAGCGCGAGGCCCGCGAGGTGACGGTGCACGCGCTCACGCTGCTCGACTTCTCCGCCGACACGGTGCGCTTCTCGGTCGAGGCCTCGAAGGGCTTCTTCGTGCGGGTGCTGGCGCAGGAGCTGGGGAAGGCGCTCGGCACGCTCGGGCACCTGACCGCGCTGCGGCGCACCAAGAGCGCGGGCTTCACCCTGGCCCAGGCGGTGCCGCTGGCCGAGGTGGAGGCCAAGGGCGCGCTCATCGGAGCGGCGCTGGTGCCCGAGGCCCAGGCGCTGGTGGGGCTCCCGTCGCTCACGGTGACGGCGGCCGAGGCCCAGAAGGTGCGGCACGGCGGCCTGGTGGAGGTCGCGCCCCGGCCGGGCCTGTGGCGGGTGCTCGGGCCCTTGGGCGAGTTGCTCGCCGTGGCGGAGGTGGAGCGTGGCAGACTGCGGTACCGGAGGGTGCTGGCCCCCGGCCAATGAACGTCACCATCATCATTCCGAAGGGGCTCCAGGGAGCGTGCGAGGGTCGCGCGAAGATCGAGCTGGGGGTGCCGCCGACCTCCGACGTGGGTGACATTCTGCAGACGCTGATGGCGCTCTACCCGGGCCTCAGGGCCTTCGTGGCCAACGAGAAGCGGCCGCTGAAGGGGCACTTCGGGGTGGCGCAGGCGGGGCGGAAGATCTTCCTCTTCGCGGCGTCCGGACACGCCACCTGAAGAGGCCCTTGACTTCCCCCCAAACGGTCGTGCTCGGGACCGGCCGGAGGGTTCGCGAACGCCCGCCGGGGGTACTAGCCTCGCGCCACCTTGGCCGATGCCCCCACCCCGGTCCCCGAGCCTCCCGCGCCCCGGCGGTCGTCGGGGCTTTTGCGCCGGTGGCTCGCGCTGTGGACGATTCTGGCGGTGGTGTCGGTGGCGGCGTCGTTCTTGTTGTCGCCGGGCCTCTCCGCGCGGCAGGTGCCCGAGCTCACCCCGGACGATCTGGGCAAGCCCTACCCGGCGAAGTCTCTGTCGGGCTTCAAGGCGAGCCGGGACTTCGACGTGCTCGACGAGGCGCACACCCAGGCGCGCCGCGACGAGGCCCGGGCCGGGGTGCGGCCGGTCTTCGACTACGACCCGAACGTCGAGCCGCGGGTGAAGCACGCCGTTCGCGAGGCCTTCTTGGTCATGCAGGAGGCGGTGGTTTCGCACCTGAAGGCGAAGGGTGCGCCGGCCGACGCCCTGGCGCCGAGGCGGGGGCCGGCGAAGGAAGACGCCGAGCTGGCTTCGCTCCTCAAGGACGAGCGCCGGCGCTTCGAGACGCACCTGACGGCTCCCGACGACGAGGACTTCGACGCCCTCGCGCTGGGGCGCTTCTCGCCGGAGCTCGAGCAGGCGGTGGTGGCGCTGGTGGAGCTCGCCTACCGGGCGCGGATCGTGGCGTCCCGCGACGAGCTGTCGCGCATCGACGCCAACGGCATCACCGTGCGGCTGGTGGGCGGCAGCACCGAGTACGACATGGCGACGCAGGCGCCGGCGGTGATGGACCTGCGCGAGGCACAGACGGAGCTCGATCGCTGGGCGTCGGTGCCGGGGAACCTGTTGCCCGAGTCGAGCGCGCTGACCCGCCGGGCGGTGCTGCGCCTCGCCAAGCGCCAGGTGCGCGCGAACCTCACCGTCAACATCGCCGAGACGGAGGCGCGCCGGAAGGCCGCCTACGAGGCGGTGAAGCCGGCCGTCATCTCCATCAAGAAGGGCCAGCGCATCATCGGCGACGGCGAGCTCGTCACCGAGACGCACCTGTTGATGGTGCGGAGCCTGAGGAGCCAGCTGAGCCAGCTCGATCTGTTGCAGGTGCAGGTGGGCGGCGCGGGGCTGGTGGCTCTCCTGGTGGGCGGGGTGTGGGCCTTCTTCCAGGCGGCGCTGCGGCGCTTCCGGCCCAACAAGCGCGACGCCCTCTTCATGGGGCTGGTGGCGATGTCGCTCTTGGGGCTCTTGCACTCGTGGATGCTGCTGGGCGATCTGATCCACGATCGCTCGCCCCTTTTGCCCATCGAGGCCTTCCAGTACGGCTTCCCGGTGGCGGCGGGCGCGATGCTGGTGCGCTTCGTCTTGTCCGAGGAGAGCGCGCTCTACTTCGCGGTGGTGTTCTCGAGCCTGGCGGGCATTCTCCTCGGGAGCTCGTTGGGCTTCATGCTGTTCGCGTTCGTGACCTCGCTGGTGGCGGCGTGGACGGTGGCGCGGGCGAAGGATCGGGCCGGCATTCTCCAGGCGGGCGCCGTCACCGGCACCGTCGGGCTCTTCCTGGTGGTGTTCTCGAGCCTCGCCGCGGGCAAGGGCCTCGCCCCCGAGACGTGGATGGGCGGGCTCTTCGCGCTGGCGTCGGCGGCCGTCGCGGCGCCGATGCTGGTCTTGACCCTGACGCCGGTGGTGGAGGCGGTGTTCGGCTACGCGTCGGATCTGAAGCTGCTCGAGCTGGCGAACCTGAACCACCCCGCGCTCAAGGAGCTGGTGCTGCAGGCGCCGGGCACCTACCACCACAGCATCATCATGGGCTCGCTGGTGGAGGCGGCGGCGGAGGCGATTCGCGCCAACCCCCTGCTCGCGCGGAGCTGCGCCTACTACCACGACATCGGGAAGGGCCGGAACCCGGCCTACTTCGGCGAGAACCAGAAGGGCGAGAACGCGCACGACCAGCTCGCGCCGGCGATGAGCGCGATGATCATCAAGCGCCACGTCAGCGAGGGGCTGGAGATGGCGAGGCAGTACAAGCTGCCGCGCCGGGTGGCGGACGCGATTCCCCAGCACCACGGCACGCGGGCGGTGGGCTACTTCCTGCACAAGGCGCAGAAGGAGCTGGAGGGCCGGCCCGAGGCGCCGCCGCTCGACGAGGCCGCGTACCACTACCCGGGGCCGAAGCCGCAGTTCCGCGAGGCGGCGCTGGTGATGATCGCTGACGCGGTGGAGGCGGCGAGCCGCTCCATGCCGGACCCCACGGAGGAGAAGCTCACCGCGCTGGTGCAGAAGCTCATCAACCTGGTGTTCAGCGAGGGGCAGCTCGACGACTGCGATCTGACCCTGCGCGACCTGCACCTCATCACCCAGAGCTTCGTCAGGACCTTGGAGGGCATCTACCACGTGCGCCCGGCGTACCCGGCCGGAGCGGTGGGGGGCGGGAAGGCGCCGGTGAACGAGGTGGTGAAGCCCCTGGCGGTGGTGGGGCCGGGGCGGGTGGCGAAGTGAGCGGGCGGAAGGCTGCCAACCGGGTGCTGCTCGACGTCCGCCGCGGCGGGCCGGGCGCGAAGGTGCAGGGCGCGCGGCTCTCGCGGTTGGCGCGCCGGTTCATGATCGCCCTCGGGCTCGAGCGCGCCGAGCTCTCCCTGACTCTGGTGCGCGACCCCCAGATCCGCGAGCTCAACCGCCTCTGGCGCGACAAGGACTCGGCGACGGACGTGCTCTCGTTTCCGGGGGGCGAGTCGCTGGGGCCGGGCCCGCGGCTGGTGGGGGACGTCGTCATCTCCCTCGACACGGCGCGCCGGCAGGCCCAGGGGCTGGGCACCACCTTCGAGGACGAGCTCTCGCTCTACCTCGCCCACGGGCTCCTGCACCTACTCGGGTTCGATCACCACACCGCCAAAGAGGCGAAGGCCATGGCCCGGGAGGAGCGGCGGCTCTTGGGGACGGGCGGCATGTTGACCCGTTCGGGGGAGGGCGAAACCCGCGCCGGTCGGTTCCCGCCCTGAGGGGACTGTGGTAGGCGGCTCCCGCCTTCGCCGTCCACTCTGGAGCCCCATGTCCACGCCCAGCGCCGCCGCCGTGCCCACCCCCGCCGCGGAAGCTCGCGACGACAAGATGCCCAGCGGCATCTGGTTCATCGTCTCCAACGAGTTCGCCGAGCGGTTCTGCTTCTACGGCATCAACTCCATCCTCGCGCTCTACCTGGTGCAGAGCCTGCACTTCACGGACGCGACGGCGGCGAAGTGGCAGTCGCTGTTCAAGATGGGCGCGTACTTCTTCCCCGTCTTGGGCGCGATCATCTCCGACGTCTTCTGGGGGAAGGTCCGCACCATCATGACCTTCTCGATCGTCTACGCGCTGGGGTGCCTGCTGCTTGCGGCGATCGGGAGCACCGAGCTGGCGCTGGCCGGCAGCCTCTTGCTGGTGGCGATGGGCACCGGCGGCATCAAGCCCTGCGTCTCCACCAACGTGGGCGATCAGTTCACCGCCAAGAACCAGCACCTGATCGAGCGGGCCTTCTCCTGGTTCTACTGGTCCATCAACCTCGGCTCGTCGATCTCCATCTTCTACTGCCCGGTGCTGCTCAACGACCCGAACTGGGGTCCCAAGTGGGCCTTCGGCTTGCCGGCGGCGATGATGGCGCTGGCCACCATCGTCTTCTGGGCGGGCCGCTCGCGCTACGCGTCGGTGCCTCCGGCGGGGAAGAAGTGGCTCGAGGACGTCACCAGCAAAGAGGGCCTCAAGGTCATCGGCAGCCTGGTGGTCATCTACTTCTTCGTCGCCGTCTTCTGGATGCTGTGGGACCAGTCGAACGGCAACACCTGGACGCTGCAGGCGGCGTCGTCGCTGATGGACAAGAACCTGGGCTTCGGCATCACGCTCTTGCCGGCGCAGCTGCAGGTGGTGAACGGCCTGCTCATCCTCGCCCTGGCGCCCTTCTCCAGCTACGTCGTCTACCCGCTGTGGGGGAAGTTCACCGCGGTGACGCCGCTGCGGAAGATCGGCGTCGGTCTCTTCACCGTCGCGTTCTCCTTCGTCATCGTGGCGTGGATCGAGAAGCGCATCATGGCCGGTGAGGTCGTGAGCGCCTGGTGGCAGATCCTCGCCTACGTCGTCTTGACGATGTCGGAGGTGCTGGTCTCCATCACCGCGCTGGAGTTCTCGTACAAGCAGGCGCCGCTGCGCATGAAGAGCTTCATCATGGCGCTCTTCCTCCTCTCCACCAGCCTCGGCAACCTGGGCATCGCGGCGGTGAACAGCGCGATGGTGAAGCCGCTGCACGCCACCGCCGTGGAGACCGGTGACCAGACCTGGGTCACGGTGAACGAGGCCGCCGACTTCCAGAAGGGCCAGAAGATCGACTTCACCGGCGACAACGGCGTCACCGTGGTGAAGGCCGACGCCAAGCCGGACGAGAAGCCGGAGCCGCTGGCGGGCACCTACCTCGTCGCCGAGATTCAGGGCAACCGGCTGCGCCTGATGAACGCCGTCGATCGCGGCCCGGTGAAGTCGGCCGGCGCCTTCGCGCTCAAGGAGAAGGCCGAGGTCTCGACCTACTACCTGGTGGGGCCGAACTACTTCTACTTCTTCATCGGCGTGATGGTCGTGATGGGCGTGATCTTCATCTTCTTCGCGATGGCCTACAAAGAGCGCGTCCACGTCCGCACCGAGGACGGCGAGGCGAAGGCCGCGGCCTGAGCGGGTTGGGGGACGGCACGGCGATGAGCGACGAGGTCACACGGAGGCTGCCGGTCGACCTGCCGGAGCTCTGCCTCGCGCTCTCCGCGGAGGCCGACGATCTGCGCTGGTACCTGGACCTTTCGACCGGCGACGTCCTCTTGCTCAACCGCGAGTGGGACTCGGCGGAGCACGGCGGGCTCAGCGCCGACGAGGTGGAGAGCGACGCGTCGCGCTTCCGCCTGGTGCCGGCGCCGGAGCCCAGGCTCTCGGTCGAGGACATGACCGCCTACGCCCACCAGGTGCCGGACCCGGTGCTCAAGGAGTCGCTGGAGATGGCGCTCTCGGCGGCCAAGCCGGAGCGGCGCTTTCGCGCGGTGCTGGGCTGGCTCCCCGAGGAGCAGGAGCGCTGGCACCGGTTCCGCTTGGGGCGCTGCGAGGCCCGGGCCCACTCGTGGCTCCGCTCGCTGGGCCTCGCTCCCACGCCGCGCGAGCCCGACGCCAAGCCGGCGGCCTGAGGCGGGTCCATTTCGCACCTCGCGTGGTGGAAAAACGTGGAGTCCCGCCCGGGGCGTGATTTCAATCCGCCTCCGCAGGTCCACCTCGGAGGATCACACCCATGCTGTCTCGCCGCTCGCTGCTCGGAATCGCCGCCGCCGTCTCTGCCTCCAGCTGCTACGGGAACTTCTCGCTAACCCGAAAGCTGTACACGTGGAACGGCTCCTTCGGGAGCAAGTTCGTCTCCACCCTGTTGATGTGGGTGCTGATGATCGTCCCGGTGTACGCCATCGCCGGCTTCGTCGATCTGTTCATCTTCAAC
>JBBIOE010000264.1:0-9554 GCA_037443525.1 Archangiaceae bacterium
GGCGCGGGGCTGGCGACCGGCGCGGGCGTGACGCTCGCGGTGCGCGGCAAGCCGAGGAGGACGGCGACGAGCAAGAGCGAGGCGGCGAGGCCCAGGAAGGCGGTCGTTCGGTTCATGGCGAACGGGTCAAACGTGCAGGGCCCCGAATGGATCTGCCCTCTGGGCAAGCGCGTGAAAGCGTGGTGAATCCGCACGGTTGTCACGCGACCGGAGGCCCACGTGCCGGACCAGGACGAGCTGGGAAAAGACGAGCTGGGCCAGACGATGCCGAAGCCCTCGGGCCGCCCCGAGGGGTCCACCTCGGCCAGCGCGCTCGAGGCGCTGCCCCTGGAAGCGCCCGGCCGCTACGGCGTCCCAGCGGGCGTGACGGACATCGAGCTCGGCCGCGGCGGCATGGGGCGGGTGGTGCGCCTCGAAGACACTCACTTGAAGCGCGTCGTGGCCATCAAGGAGCTGTTGCCCAAGCATCGCTCCGGCGATCCGCTGGAGAGCGCCGACCTGTCGGCCCAGTTCGTCCGCGAGGCGCGGGTGCTGGCCCGGCTCGAGCACCCGGGGGTGGTGCCGGTCTACGAGCTCGGCAAGCGCGCCGACGGCACCGTCTACTACGCCATGCGCCGCATTCAGGGGCGCACCCTCGACGCGGTGCTGGGCGACTCCGCCTCGCTGGAGGACCGGCTGGCGCTGCTGCCGCACTACCTCGACCTCGTCCAGACGGTGGCCTACGCCCACTCCCGGAAGGTGATTCACCGCGATCTCAAGCCGGCCAACGTGATGGTCGGCCGCTTCGGCGAGACGCAGGTGCTCGACTGGGGCCTGGCCATCGTGCTCAGCGAGTCGGACCCGCCCCCCGTCGGCGAGACCGCCGGCACCCCGGCCTACATGAGCCCCGAGCAGGCCGACGGCCGCCCGGTGGATCCGCGCACCGACGTCTGGTCGCTGGGGGTGATGCTCTTCGAGCTGCTCACCGGCCGGCGGCCCTTCCCCGGCCAGACCGCGTCCGAGGTCATCGCGCAGGTCCGCCACGGCAAGGTCCCCCGGGTGCTGGACCTCGAGCCGCGCGCACCGGCCGCGCTGGCCGCCATCGTGAGCCAGGCGCTCCAGCGCGACGTGGACGCCCGGTACCCGAGCGCGGAGCACATGGCCGACGTGCTCCTGGCGTCGCAGCGCGCGCGCGGCGCCCGGCCGCTGGGGTGGATGGCGGCGGCGCTGCTCTCGGTGGCGGTGGCCTTGGGGGCGCTCGCCTGGGCCGGGGCGTCTCAGAGCCGAGAGAGCGACGCGAAGGCCTCGGCGCAGCGCTCGCTCTTCGAGGCCGCGACCGAGCGCTCCCAGGCCCTTGCCGAGCAGGCGCTCCTCGCCCTGCGCGCGCGGGACGCCGCCTCGGCGGAGCAGCTCGCCAGCGCGGCCCTCGCCGACGGGCGCTCGCCGCTGGCGCTGGGCGTGAAGGCCCTGGCGCGCGAGCAGGGGGTCCCCAAGCTGTTGTGGCACGTGGGCACCGAGGCCGGCTGCGCCTCGCTCGCGGCGGTGGGCGACGCGGTGGCCTGCGCGACCTTGAACGGCGTCGAGCTGTTCTCCGCCGCCGACGGCGCGCCGCTCGGGCGCTTGAGCAAGGGTCCGCTGGGGTGGGTACACGCGGTGGCGGCGCTGCCCAACGGCCGGCTTGCGTGGGGCGGAGACGATCGCACCCTGCACCTGTGGGACGTGGCGTCGCGCACCGAACTCTCGAGCGTGGGCGGCCTGGAGAGCAGCTTGGTCGCGCTCGCCTCGGACGGCGAGGAGCTCTTCCTCGGCCTGCGCGACGGGCGCGTACAGCGCCTGCGCGGCGCGGTCCGCGAGACGGTGTGGACGGGGCAGGGCGTGGTGCAGTCGCTGGCGGCGGGCAGAGGCGTGCTGGCGGCGGCGTGGCCGGGCTCGGTGAAGGTCCGCCGCGCCGACGGTGCCGAGGCCTCGCTCGAGCGCACCGCGTGGGCCCTGGCGCCCCTCCCGGAGCGGCTGCTCCTCGGCGTGGAGCGCAGCGTGGTCTCCGTCGACCTCTCCAACGCGGCGACCGTCTGGTCGGGGCACCGCGACGACGTGACCACGCTGACGCTGGCGGCGGGCCGGGTGGTGAGCGGCGGCAAGGACGGCGTGGTGCGCTGGTGGTTCGACGACGGCTCGCTCGACGGGCAGCTCGACGGCTTCGCGCCGGGCGTGCAGGCGCTGGTGGCGCTCTCGGGCCAGACGCCGGCCATCGCGGTGGCCACGAGCAAGCGCCGGCTGGAGGCCTTCTCGCTGCCGACCGCGCCGGGGCCGCTCTCGCCGGCCGACGTGCCCCTGGTGCACGCGTGGACCGAGCCCGACTGGCTGCTCTCGGGCTTGCGCGACGGGCGCATCCGGCGGGTCGATCTGGCGACGCGGGAGGCGAGCGAGGTGGAGGCCAAGCACGGTGGGCCCGTGCGCGCCATCGCGGTGGTGCCGGGCGAGGAGCACCCCGAGGCCTTCCGCTTCCTCTCCGCGGGCGACGACGGGAAGGTGCTCGGGCAGCGGTGGAACGGCCTGGTGGAGACGCTCGACTCGGGCGGCGCCGCGCGGCCGACGGCGCTGGCGGTGTCGGGCGAACAGTCGCGCGCGGCGTGGGCCTTCGCCGACGGCACCCGGGTGCTGTTCGGGCTGGAGAAGCAGAAGACCATCGCGCGCGAGCAGGACGCGCTGGTGCGGGTGCTGGCCTTCTCGCCCAACGGCCGCGCGCTCGCCGCCGGCCGCGAGGACAAGCGGGTGTCGCTCGTCGATCCCGACTCGGGGAAGGAGCTTTCGCGGCTCGAGCCCTTCGACGGCGCGGTGGCCTCCATGGCCTGGACCTCGGACGGCACCACGCTGGTCACCGGAGACGACTCGGGGGCGATCACCGTGTGGAGCGTGAAGGACCGCCGGCAGCTCAAGCGCTTCACGCCCTTCCGCGAGCGGGTCGGCGCGCTGGCGATCTCCGACGACGACGAGACCCTGGCGGCCGGGAGCGACGACGGCACGGTGGCCTTGTTCGAGCGCTCCACCGGCGCGCTGAAGGTCCGGCTGCCCGCGGACCTGGGCGACGTGATGGCGCTGCGCTTCACCCCCGACGGCGCGCTCTTCGCCATCGGCACCGATCGGGTGCCGCACCGCTGGCCGGCGAAGGAGCTCGAGCCCTGATATCGGGGCTCACGCGAATTGAACGGCTCCTCGCGCGCTGAGCCCGACGAAGCGCTCCGCCGATTCGCCGCCTGTCAGACTTCCAGTCTGTGGCCGACATAGAGTTTATGACACTCTTTCGCTCCATCCGCGCGGTCTTCGACGACCGAACCATCACGGTCTACCAGGCGTTCAACCCCGAGATTGCCGAGGCCGCGGTGGCGGCCGGTCGCTTCGTCGCGCCTTTCTCGGTCACCCGCATGACGTGGGTGAAGCCGTCATTCCTGTGGATGATGGAGCGGTGCGGGTGGGCCACCAAGCCCGGCCAGGAGCGAGTGCTGGCGGTGAAGCTCCTCCGTGAGCGCTTCGACTGGGCGCTCTCCGTCTCCGCGCCGACCCACTTCGATCCCGCCCTCGACGCCTCGGCGGCCGCGTACGCCGAGCGCGCCGCGAAGGCGCCGGTTCGCGTGCAGTGGGACCCGGAGCGGAATGTGCGCGGACAGAAGCTGAACCACCGGAGCCTCCAGGTGGGGCTCGGCGCGGCGGTGGCCCCGGCCTACGCGAGGGAGTGGTGCGCCGGCATCGAGGATGTCACTCCGCGGGTCCTTCGGCTGCGCTCCCTGAGGACCGAGGGCCGGTGGGGCGAGGTGGAGGAACTCCTGCCCGAGGAGCGCCTGTACCCCGTGGCCGACGCCGTGGCGAAGCACATCGGCGCGACGGTGGAGGGCGCGTGAGGAGCGGCCTTCGCCGTCACCCGGTGACGCTGCGGTAGACCTCGAGGGTCTTCCGCGCCGCGGTGTCCCAGCGGAACTCCTTCGCCCGCGCGAGCCCCTTGGCGGCCAGCGCGGCGCGCTCGGAGGCCGAGCCCACCAGCCGGTCCAGTACCTCGGCGAGCCCCGCGGCGTCGTCGGGCCACACCTTGAGCGCTCCGTCGCCGCAGACCTCGGGCAAGGATCCCTCCGTCGAGATCACCGTGGGCGCGCCCAGGCGCATGGCCTCCAGCGGCGGCAGCCCGAAGCCCTCGTAGCGGGAGGGGAAGACGAAGACCCCGGCGCGCTTCATCAGGGCGTAGAAGACGGAGTCCTCCAGGTAGCCGAGCGCGCGCACGTCGACGCCCGCGTCCTGGAGCCGCTTCACCTCGGCCTCGATGGGCCCGGCGCCGAACCAGCGCTGCCCGGCGAGCACCAGCGTGCAGCGCCGCCCGCCCGCGTGCAGGCGCTCGACGGCCTTCAGCACCAGCTCAATGTTCTTTCGGGCGTCGAGGGCGCCGGCGTAGAGCAAGAAGCCCTCGGGGAGCCCGAGCGCGTCGAGCCACTTCACGGTGGTGGCGTCCGGCGGCGCGACGCGCTCCACGTGATCGACGCCCAGGTGCACCACCGAGACCTTCCGCTCGTCGACCCCAAAGCGCTCGAGCAGGGCCCTTCGCGTCGTCTCCGAGACGCAGATGACGCGCTGGGCGACGACCAGGCTCCGCGCGAGCCAGGTCCGGAACTGCCAGCGGAAGGCGGTGGAGACGGTCTCGGGCAACAAGAGCGGCACGAGGTCGTGCACGGTCAGCACGAAGGGCACGCCGCGCACCGGCAGCAGCGGCAGGTTGAAGTTCGACACCGCGTGGTAGAGCCGGGGCTTCCGCCGGGAGAGCTCCTTCGCCAAGGGGCCCAGCACCCAGGTCGAGCGGCTCCACGTCCCGCGCGGCACTTCGCCCGAGCGGCGCGCCCCCCAGCGCTCGGCCGTCACGCCCGCGCGAGAGAGGCTCTGGTGGAGCTGCCGGGTGTACAGGCCGATGCCCGTCACCGGCTCGTCCCACAGCGAGGCGTCGAGGGCCATCGTCAGCACGAGGAGCGCCATAGAACCCTTCGGCGCCACGCTTCAACAACAGACGACGCCGGGGCGAACTCCACGTACAAGGCCGGGTCCGGAGGCCGAAGCGTGCGGAGCCTGTCGATCATCTGTGCCGCCCTGACCTGTCCCGTGCTGGCGAGCGCCGCGAGCGCCGTGCCGTTGGTGCGGGAGGGCAGGCCCCTGGCGGCGATCGTCGTGCGGAGCGCCGCGCTGAAGGCCGCCCCGTTCGACGTGAACCGCCCCGGCGAGGCCACCGCCGACCAGAAGGTGCTCTTCGCCGCCCAGGAACTCCAGCGCGTCCTGGAGAAGATGAGCGGCGCCAGGCTCGAGCTCGTCGGCGATCAGACGCGCCGCGCCGGCCCCGCCGTGCTGGTGGGCTCGAGCCGCCGCACCCAGGCGCTCACCGGCCTCGTCATTCCCTCGGGGCTCACCCCCCAACGCACCGAGGAGGGCTTCGTCTTGGAGGCGCGGGGCGAGGTGCTGGTCGCCGCCGGGAACGACGACGGCCCCTACCAAGGCACCTTCGACGCGGTGGTCGAGCTGCTCCACCGCCTCGGCGTGCGGTGGTTCATGCCCACCGACCTCGGCGAGGTGATTCCCAGCGCACGCACCGTCGCCCTGCCCGAGCTGCACGTGGTGGAGCGCCCCTCGTTCCGCCTGCGCACCTGGTGGTGCAACCAGCCGCCCGAGCTGCACCGGCAGGAGAACCTGTGGAAGCTGCGCAATCACCTCCAGCTCGACGGCACCGCGATCGTCCCCATCCCCGGCGACTCGTACCTGCGCCAGTACCTGCCCGACGCCGCGCAGGCCGCCACCACGCCCGAGCTCTTCGCCCGGGGCCCCGACGGCAGGCCGGTGCCGACGCTGCCGAACCTCGTCAACCCCGCCGCCGCCGACGCCGTGGCGGAGAAGGTCATCGCGCGCTTCAGGGACGCCAGGGCCAAGGGCAAGCCGATCGACTTCCTCGGCTTCGCGCCCGATGACGGCCTGCCCATCGATCTCACCCCGAAGACGCTCGAGGCCTGGCACCTGGGCTTCACGGCGTGGGAGGGCCGCGAAGGGGTGCTGGCGGAGGAGTCCATCAGCGAGGAGTGGTTTCGCTTCGTGAACCGCGTCACCCAGCGCGTGACCGCGGAGCTCCCCACCGTGCTCTTGTCCACCAACGGCTACGCCAACCGCTCGCTGCCTCCCGAGGGGCTGGCGCTGCACCCGTCCCTGGGCGTGATGACGGCGCAGATCTGGGCCGACACCCTCAAGCCCTACGACGATCCGAAGAGCTGGCAGAGCCAGGTGCAGGCCGCCGAGCTCCGCCGCTGGACCTCGAAGAGCCCAAGCGTCTTCCTCTACGAGTACAACGCCACCATGCTGGTGACGGCGCTGACGCCGGTGCCGCAGGTGCGCAAGCTCGCCAAGAACTACCCCCTGCTCCAGAAGATGGGCCTCATCGGCTTCTTCAACGAGACCACCCAGGCCTGGATGCAGGACGGCATCGCCACCCGCTCCCTGCGCGCGCGCCTGATGTGGAACAGCGGCCTCGACGTCGAGCTCGCGCTCAAGGACTACGGCGAGAAGTGGTACGGAAAGGCGGCGGGGCCCGCGCTCGCGTTCTGGGCGGCGCTGGAGAAGACGCTCCTCGAGACGCCGCTGCTCGGGCACGAGGACCGCATCCTCCCCTTCGTCTACACCGACGAGCTCCTCGCGACGCTGGAGGCCCGCTGCGCCGAGGCCGAGGCCCTGGCGAAGGAGGAGCCCTTCGCCACCCGGGTGCGCATCGACCGGCTGACGCTGGAGCACCTGAAGGCGTACCTCGCCGCCGCGCGCGCCGAGGCCGACGCCCGCTACGCCGACGCCGCTGACGCGCTCGAGAAGATGATCGCGCTGCGCCAGGGCCTCACCGCCATCAGCCCCTTCCTGGTCTTGCCGCCCTCGAGGAAGCCGCCGGAGTCGTACTACTCGTCGGAGGTCTACTGGAACGTCGAGGACCGGCGGGACGCCCTCCGCGCCCTCGCCGCCCGGACCTCGGGGCAAAATGGCGAGCTCGTCGCCCTGGCCCCGAAGGAGGCCCGCGCCGCGCTGGACCCCGTCGGCCGCGGCAAGTCGCTCGGCTGGTTCGAGCCCGCCTTCGACGCCAGCGCCTGGGCTCCCGTCGACACCACGCGGCCGTTCTACCTGCAGCTCCCCGGCGCCTACGCCGCCGACGGCGTGCCGTACGTCGGCCGGCTCTGGTACCGCTTCGAGCTCGACGTCCCCAAGAGCGCGGAGGGGAAGACGGTGCGCCTGATCACCCCCTCGGTCAGCGCCGAGGCGTGGGTCTGGGTCAACGGCGCCTTCGCCGGCCACCGGAAGTACTTGGAGCCCTACGTGCGTCCCAACGCCCTCGACCTCGACGTGACCAGGTTCCTGAAGCCGGGCCAGAAGAACGTGGTGGCCTTCTGGGTGAGCACCGGCGCCAACCGGACCCCGGCCGCCGAAGGCCTGCTCGGTCGCGTCTTCCTCACCGCCGACGCGCCGGCGCCCGACGCCGGCCACTGAGCGTGGGGCGCGGGGGCTTGCGCGCGAGCGGCCAGGCGATCAAAGGTGCGCGCCGATGCACGACCGCCGCCGCCACGACCGCAAGCCTGCTCACCTCCTCGTCCAGCACCAGGTCTCCACCGACGAAGGGCCGCAGGTCGACTACGCCACCGACCTCTCCATCGGCGGGCTCTTCATCGCGTCGAAGAAGGACGTCGCCCAGAACGCCACCCTGCACGTGCAGTTCGCGCCCGCGAAGGACTCGCGGCTGGTGAGCGCCTTCGCGCGGGTCACCCACGTCACGCCGCAGGGCTTCGGCGCGCAGTTCGTCTCGCTCGATCCCGACGCGCTCAAGCTCATTCAGGCCACCGCGCTCTGACGGCGGTGGGAGGGTCGCCCCGATGATCGACCACTTCACCGTCTCCGTCGCCGACCTCGCCAAGAGCCGCGAGTTCTACGCCGCCATCCTCGCGCCGCTCGGCTACCGGCCGCTGATGGAGTGGGAGCAGGGCGTCGCCTTCGGCGATCGCAAGCCCTACTTCTTCCTCAAGCAGGCCACGCCGGTCACCACGCCGCAGCACATCGCCTTCCGCGCCAACACCCGCGCGCTGGTCGACGCGTTCCACAAGGCGGCGCTCGAGGCAGGCGCCAGGGATGACGGCGCGCCGGGCCTGCGCCCCGACTACCACGAGAACTACTACGGCGCGTTCGTCGTCGATCCGCTCAACGGGCATCCGCTCGAGGCGGTGTGCCACCTGCCGCTGGGGCTCGCGCCGAAGAAGGCGAAGAGGTCCCACGCGCGCGCCAAGGCGGCCCGGCCGGTGAAGAAGAAGGCCGCGCGCGGGAAAATTCGGCGGAAGTAAGGAAGAGCGCTCGACTCCGCTCGGGCTGACCGGGAGTCAGGGCTTCACGAACTCGACCATCGCGAACGCCTTCACGAACTGCTCGATGGGCAGCGTGAAGACGCCGTCGTCTTTCCCGTCGGCGCCGGGCTCGCGCTCGCCCCAGGGGTTGCGCAGCTTCACCAGCTTCTGGCCGTTCTGCTCCACGGTGCCGAGCAGGGTGTACGCGTGGTCGTCGACCATGCCCTTCACCTCGCTGCCGTAGGGCTGGGAGAGCGCCACCACCGCGCCCTTCTGCGCGCAGGCGTCCTTCACCTGCTGGAAGACCTGCGCGGGCACGGCGTCGCTGGTGATGGTGACGAAGGACGGCTTCGCGCCGGTCAGCGCCTCCAGCGCCATCGAGCCCATGCCGCCCTCGATGGTGCCGTAGCCGCCCTTCCACTGCGCGTAGGCCTTCTCGAATACCAGGGGCCACAGCTCGGTGCGATCGCGCGCCGAGATGTACTCGAGGGTCGAGCCGTACTTGGTGGGGAAGTCGCCGTCGATGGTCACCTGCACCGGCTTGGCCGGCCCGTTCATGTCGGGGCGCTCGTAGAAGGTCACCGTGTAGGTGCCGTCCTTGTTGGTCTTCAGGTTCTTCTCGAGCAATTCGGGGTGGGTGTTGGCCACCGCGGCGAGAGACGAGACCAGGTAGCAGTCGCCGACCTGGCCCTGGAGCGGGTCCTCGGCGTTGAAGCCGCCGACCTGCACGGCGCCCGCGCGCTGGGCGTAGGCCACCTGGCCGCTCTTCTTGTCCTCGGCGGTGAGCGCCGGATCGCTCGACGGCCCGCCGACGCGCTTCTTGCCCACCTCGCCCTCGACGACCGCGGTGCCCTTCTTCAGCGCCGCGTTCACCAGGGCCACCGCGCCGGGCTCGAACTGGTCCTTGTTCCGCGCCACGAAGCCCGCCAGGTAGAAGGCCTTCACCTGGGAGTAGCCCTTGGTGGAGATCTCCTTCACCAGCGCCTGCGCCTCCTTCGTGCTCACCTTCTTGTCCGTGAGCAGCGTCTTCAGGTGCGCCTTGTAGCGGTTGGCTTCGGTGGTGATGGCGGAGGGCATGGGACCTCGAAGGGGAGCGTTCGACCGCGAGAATCGGCGGAGCCGGGCGCCGAATCAAGGTCCGGTGCGTGAGCGCGTCGCTGACTTCGCGAGAGGCCTCGGGTACATGCGAGCGGCCGA
>JBBIOE010000265.1:0-9523 GCA_037443525.1 Archangiaceae bacterium
GGCAGCGGGGGTGAGCGCGACGCCCGGGGCGGGGCTGGCGCACGGGCCGGTCCTCTCCGGCACGCGGGAGGTTGGGGACCTCTTCGTGGGCGGTCGCCTGACGGGTCGCGCCAGCGACTTCATGGCCGTGGCGGGGACGGTGGCCCAGCGCGAGGTGGAGCTGGTCGGCGTGTTGGGCACCGCGGCGCCGGTGGGGCCGGTGCTGCTGGGCGGCGGGCTCGAGCTGGGCGGAGCGTGGGTCCACCAGGAGGTGGCCCGGTTCGACGCCGAGACCATCGCGCGGCTGCTGGGCGTGACGGAGCCGCCGAGGAACGCGCCGGTCCTGGGTGGCGGGCTGGTGGGGCTGGCGGGGCTCCCGCTGGGGAGCCGCGCGTGGCTGTCGGTCGAGGTGTCGCTCGGGCTGCGCGTGGTGCCGCTGCGGGACGCGCCGCTCGCGGTGCGGCCGATGGGCGAGCTGCGCGTCGAGCTCGGCTGGAGCCCGTGAGAGACGGCCGCGCGAAGGCCAGCTCGGGGGACGTGCTGAAGGAAAGGATGCGGCGACGGCCGCCACGGGGGCAGGATCAACCTCAGCAGTTACCCCAACTTTCACATCGACCGGAAAGTCGTACTCTTCGTGCGCACCCTCGCTCCACTCCTCGTCCTTTCCGCTTGGTCGTGCCAGCCGGTAGATGCCAAGCGGTTGGACGGGGGCGTGTATCCGGTCGTTCGCCAAGAGCCACCGCCATCGTGCTGCGATGAGTCCCACTGCGCTCAGACCGAAGACGCTGGAGCCTGCTGGTGCAAGGCCTGCTCTGCAACCGACGTCTGCCTGAGTGGCGTATGCCGCATTCTGCCGCTGCCCTTCGTGGGCTACTGCTTGTACCCAGCGAAGCCGGTGGAGTGCCCGAGAACGGAGCCGCTTCACATCGTGCACGTCGACGTCTCGACTCCATGTCGTTTTGCAGGCAGGCCAGCGCACTGCCTACGCTTGCATGCGCTCGACCTCGATGCGCGAAGCCTGAGCGCCCGCCTCGAGATCGTCAGCGATGACACTGATCAGATCGTCGACAGCCGAGATGCCGGAGTTGCCGTTGCAGAGCAACGTATCGTGGACGCGTGGTCCGCCGCGGTCGACGCTGGCTTCTGGTGTGCGTCCTCCCCTCCGCCCGCGGAGAACCCGTGCATGACCGGCCAGGGAGCGGTCACGGTGCAGGCCGAAAGCACCTCCGATGCGGGCTTTCAGGTCGCCTGGGGATTCGGTCAAGACCAGCGCCCTCCCAAGGAGGTGCTTTCCGCCGTCGAGGCCACCACAGAGGCGTTCCAGGGCACCTGGGCCGATCTCCAGCAGTCGTGGACGGGGCCGTAGCTCCAGCGAGAACAGTCCGGGACTCCGAAGGGCTTACGTCGCCCGGGCCTCGCCCGCCACCACCACCCTGCTAGCCCCGGTGGTGCGAGGCGGCGGCCACCACCGTGCGGTCGCGGCCCTGCTCCTTGGCCATGTAGAGGGCGTGGTCGGCCTGGCGCAGCAGCTCGTCCTTGGCGGTGCCGTGGAGCGGCGACTGGGCGATGCCCACCGAGACCGTCAAGCGCCCCAGCGCGCGGGCCTGGTGGGTGAAGGGGTGCGCGGCGATGAGCTCGCGGAGCTGATCGAGGCGGGCGTGCGCCTGGCTGGCCAGGGTGCCCGGCATCACGATCATGAACTCCTCGCCGCCGAAGCGGCAGGCGATGTCGGAGAAGCGCAGGTTGTCGCGCAACAGGCGCCCCAGCGTCTCCAGCACCACGTCGCCGGCGTCGTGGCCGAAGGTGTCGTTGAGCTTCTTGAAGTGGTCGACGTCGATCATCGCCACCGACAAGGGCTCCTTGGCGCGCTGGGCGCGGTGCAGCTCGCGGGGCAGCGTCTCGTCGAGGTAGCGGCGGTTGAAGAGCCGGGTGAGCACGTCGTGGGTCGCCTGCTCGTGCAGCGAGGTGCGCAGCTGCAGGTTGGACAGGGACGACTTCACCGCCGCGGCGAACACCTCCACCAGCTGGCGCCACGGTCCGCCCCCGTCGCCGGCGTCCGCCTCGGCCGAGGGCGGCGGCAGGGCCACGTGCAACAGCCCCAAGAGGCGCCCCTGCACCATCAGGGGCACGCACAAGGTCCCGCCGAAGCTCTGCGCCAGCGGGTGCTGGCAGGCGAGCGCCTGCTCGCTTTGGTGCGCGGGGTGCGGCTGGCCGCGGCGCAGGCCCCAGCAGGTCTCGGGCGAGAAGTGGCCGCGCAGCTCGGTGCCCCAGCTGCCCCAGCTCGCGGTGGGCTCGAGCACGCCCAGGTCCTCGCGGGAGATGGCGAGGAAGCCGCGCGAGGAGAACAGCCGCGAGCCGGAGAGCGCGATGACCTTCCAGGCCTCGGCCTCGTCGCGGCAGGTGAGGAGCAGCTCGGAGAGCTGGTTCACCTCCACCAGCGCCAGTGAGTGCCGGGACAGCGCGGAGAGCACCGCCTCCTTCTCGTGCACCAGGGCCCCCAGCCGCTTCTCCGACTCGGCCAGGCGCAGGTAGGGCGCGCGCAGCCCCTGGCGCACCACCGAGCTGTAGATGAGCCCGAAGCCGAAGGCTTTGTAGACGTGCCCGGCGATGGTGAAGGCGTTGGCCGACTCGCCCTCGCGGAAGACGAACAGCTCGGCCATGGCGAGGGTGAAGGCGGCGGCGGCGAGGCGGGCGAAGTCGACTCCGCCCTCCGGCCGCGGCGCGCGCCAGAGCATCAGCCCCGCGCCGGCCGAGGCGAGGAGGATGGTGACCTCCAGCGCGGCCATCACCCCGCCGGCGCCGTGGGTGGGGGACCTGGCCTGGGGCCAGCTCTCGGGCCACGACAGGCCGAGCGCCGCCACCACGCCCACGCCGAGCGTGGCCCCGACGAGCCAGGCGCGCCGGTAGCCGAGCCGAGGCACCGAGCCCCACGGCACCACCGCCACCAGCAGGAGCGTCCCCGCGGTGAGCAGGCGCGCCGCGCACCAGAAGAAGAGCGCCTTCTCGGGCGAGGCCGGCGTCACGAAGTCCGGCATGCCCGGGTAGGAGAGCGTGTGGAGGAAGTCGAGCACCGCCACCCCGAAGAAGCCGGCGGCGACCACCGCCATGGGCGTGGGCTTGCCGTGCAGCGTGGCCTCCCAGCCGACGGCGCAGACCGCCGCGGCGATGGCGATGGGGATGATCTCCAACAGCTCGTGGACGGGCAGCGAGCCCGCGCCGGCGAGGGGACGCGAGGGCAAGAGCACCCAGCCCAGCAGCAGGGCGAGGAAGGCCAGCGCGAGGAGGGTGGCGGTCCTCCGGCGATCGCTCGCGCCGATCCAAGCGCGCCAGGTGCGGGGCCCGGCCACGCGCGCCGCGCCGCCCGGGGGCACCGGTGTTGGACCTGCGGTCTGAGCGGTCTGGGGCATGACCGACTCGCTTCCTTCCTCCCGTTCAACGTGCGCCTTGGGCAGCCGACGGCTCGTCTTCATTGCGCGCGGCGGGCCAGCGCGAGAAGCGCGCGTTCCGGGCGCGGTGAGTTGATCAGCGCGGGTGGTGCGGTGTGGGACGCGGGGCGCGCCGCACCGATAGGGACGGCAAGGGCGGTTACAGGCCCGCTTCGCCGTGGCCGCCGGGCGCGTCGGCGGCGGGAGCCACCGGCACCACGGTCTCGCCGCCGGTGCTGACCTCGGCCTTCATGCGCGCCTCGCGCTCGGCCTCTTCCTTGGTGGCGCCCACCGCCTCGGCGGAGCTCTTGGGCGGCACCTTCGGCTTCTCCACCGTGTAGGCGCCCGGGACGTAGAGGTCGAAGGCCTTGGCCACGTCGCCCACGCCGTCGGGGGTGGTGGCGCGCAGGTGGGCCCGCACCCGGGCGATGGAGCCCTGGACCACCTTGGGGTCGGGGTGCGTCTTCAAGGACTCCACCCACAGCTCGATGGCGCGCTCGGCCTCGCCCTGATCGGCCTTGAGGCGCCCCAGCTCGTACAAGGCGTGCGGCTTGAGCTCCGAGCTGCCGAAGCGATCGACCAGGTCCATGTAGACCCGCTGGGCCTCGAGTTTGCGCCCCTCGAGCATGGCCAGGGCCTGGCCGCGCAAGAACAGCGCGTGGTCGACCAGGCTGCTGTTCTCGTAGCGGGAGGCGACCTGGGCGGCTTCGATCTCACACTGCCCGTAGTCCTGCAGGGCGAAGTAGAGGGTGGCGACCTTGTAGGCGAGCTCGGCGCGCTGCGGCGGGTTCCGCACCAGCGCGGCCTTGAGCTCGGCGATGGCGCCGCGCGGGTCGTGGAACTCCGCCTCGAGCAGCCGCGCCAGGTGAATGCGGCCCTCCAGGGTCTCCGGCGCCTCGGGGCAGACGGTGATCAGCTCGCGGTAGACCGCGGTGGCCTTCTTGTAGTCGTGCAGCTCGAAGGCGTAGGTGTCGGCGGCGCCGCGCAAGGCCCGGGCCCGGTAGACCGCGGCTTGCGGGGTGGCGTCGCGCTCCAGGGTGTCGAGCGCCTGCTTGTACTCGACGAGCGCGAGGTCGGGCTTCTGGTGGAAGAGGGCGTCCTTGGCGAGCTCCAGGTGCTCCGGCGCGCCGGGCTTGCGGCAGCCGGCCAGCGCCAGGGCCAGCAGGGCCACGGTCCAAGGCGACGCGGCTCTCACAGGCACTCCCGGGGCCGGTAGCGCAGGCACCGGGTGTCGACGCACCCCACGCAGTCGCGCAGCTTGTCGTCGGAGTTGGTGCACACCAGCACGTTGGAGGGGCGGGGACAGTCGGTGGACTGCACGCAGGGCAACACGCCGCCGTCGGGGCCCAAGAGCGGCTCCTCCTCCGGGCACACGCTGGGGCAGGCGGAGAGCACCAGCGCCAGCGCGGGGAAGATCAAGCGAGCCACCGCGCCGACTTACCAGCGGGACGAGGCCCCTGTCACCAGAGCGGGACGCGCCGCCAGGGCAGGCTCGTGATACCCTCGGCCGGCCCCACAACCCCACGGACGAGCACTGGGCTGGTTCGCCGCCCGCCTCGCGCCGCGCAAGGAAACGCTCGACATGAGCAAGACGACGTCTGGTCCCTCTACTGGCGAGAGCACGGTGCTCAACGACGGCGCGGGAGCCGTCGACTCGACGCACATCAACCCCGCCGCCGCCGCCGCGCCCGTCGCCAACACCCGGGTGCCCTCGAGCGTCAGCCGCGCCGACACCCACGCGCCCGCGGCCCCGACCAGCCCCACCTCGCCGACGCCCAACAACATCACCTCGCCCGACCTGAGGGCCGTCGCCTCGGCGCCCGAAGCGGGGACGATGATCCACCACTACGAGGTCATCAAGCTGATCGGCCGCGGCGGCATGGGCTCGGTGTACCTGGCGCGCGACACCAAGCTCGGCCGGCGCGTGGCGGTGAAGTTCCTCAACACCAAGAACATGGCGCTGACCAAGCGCTTCATTCTCGAGGCGCGCACCACCGCCCGGCTCAACCACGAGAACGTGGTCGTCATCTACGAGGCCGACGCGTGGCAGGGCAGCCCGTTCATGGTGTTCGAGTTCCTCGCCGGGCAGCCGCTCACCAAGTTCATCCCCGCCGAGAAGCCCATGCCGCCGCCGCGCGCGGTGGAGCTGATGGCGCCGGTGGTGAAGGCCCTGGCCTACGCCCACGCCGAGGGCGTGGTGCACCGAGACCTCAAGCCCGACAACATCTTCGTGACCGACGCCGGCACCATCAAGGTGCTCGACTTCGGCATCGCCAAGGTGATGTCCGGCGAGGACGACAGCAAGGCGGTGATGAGCCAGGCCTCGATGAAGGAGCGCGCCCAGCGCATGAAGGACGGGGTGGCCGGCGAGAACGGCCAGGAGCTCACCCGCGCCGGCGCCATCATGGGCACCCTCTCCTACATGTCCCCGGAGCAGTGGGGCATCGGCGTGCCCATCGACCACCGCTCGGACATCTGGGCCTTGGGCATCATGCTGTTCAGGATGCTCGCCGGGAAGCACCCGCTCGATCCCCTGCGGGGCGAGCAGCTGATGATCACCGGCGTGCTCGACGAGCCGATGCCGCGCCTGCGCACCGTGGCGCCCGACGTGCCCGAGGGCCTCGCCGCCGCCGTCGACAAGTGCCTGATGAAGAAGAAGGACGAGCGCTGGCCCGACGCGCAGTCCCTGTTGCGCGCGCTCGAGCCCTACCTGCCCGGCCGCTACACCAAGGAGCTCAAGATCGACGAGAGCCCCTACGCCGGCCTCGCCTCCTTCCAGGAGGCCGACGCGGACCGCTTCTTCGGCCGCCGCCAGGAGGTGGTGGCGCTCGCCAACCGCCTGCGCGACCAGGCGCTCATCGGCGTGGTCGGCCCCTCGGGCGCGGGCAAGTCGTCCTTCGTGCGCGCGGGCGTGGTGCCGGCCCTGAAGCGCTCGGGCGAGCCGTGGGAGGCGATGGTCATTCGCCCGGGCCGGAACCCGCTCTCCGCGCTCACCAACCTCATCTCGTCGATGGTCAGCTCGTCCGTCTCGGTGGCCGACGACCTGAAGGAGCAGCACACGCTGCAGAGGCGCGTGGCCGAGGAGCCCGGCTACGCGGCGGCCGTCCTGCGCACCAAGGCCCGGCGCGAGAAGAAGAACATCCTGCTCTTCGTCGACCAGTTCGAGGAGCTCTACACCATGGTCTCGGACGCGAAGGAGCGCCTCGCCTTCACCAGCGCGCTCGCCGCCATGGCGGACGACGCGACCTCGCCGTTGCGCGTGGTGCTCTCCATTCGCAGCGACTTCCTCGACCGCGTGCCCGAGGACCCTCAGTTCATGGCCGAGCTCAGCCAGGGCCTCATCTTCCTCTCGTCGCCGGGGCAGGAGGGCCTGAGGGAGGCCATCGTGCAGCCCGCGGAGATGGCCGGCTACCGCTTCGAGACCCAGGCCATCGTCGACGACATGCTCCAGCACCTGGCCGGCACCCAGGGCGCGCTGCCCTTGCTCCAGTTCTGCGCCACCAAGCTGTGGGAGACGCGCGACGCGGCCAGGAAGGCGCTCACCCAGGCCGCCTACGAGAGCATCGGCGGCGTGGGCGGCGCCCTGGCCAGCCACGCCGACTCGGTCTTGGCCAAGCTGCCGCCCAACACCCTGAACCTGGTGCGCTCCATCTTCCTGCGGCTGGTGACGCCCGACCGCACCCGCGCCATCGTCTCGGTGGAGGAGCTGCGCGAGCTGTCGAAGGACCCGGCCGAGGTGCAGCGGCTGGTGGACGAGCTGGTGCAGGCGCGCCTGTTGGTGGTGCAGACCGGCGGCGGCACGGCGACGGTGGAGATCGTCCACGAGTCCTTGCTCTCCACCTGGCCCATGCTCCGCCGCTGGCTCGACGAGTCGGGCGAGGACGCGGCCTTCCTGGATCAGCTCCGCCAGGCCGCCAAGCAGTGGCAGCAGAAGGGCAAGAGCGACGACCTGGTGTGGCGCGGCGAGCTGGCCGAGGAGGCGAAGCGCTTCCAGCGGCGCTACCGCGGGCAGCTCCCCGACTCGCAGCAGGAGTTCTTGGGCGCGGTGCTGGACCTCGACGCCCGCGGCGCGAGGCGCCAGAAGCTCCTGGTCGGCGGCGCGGTGGCCTTCCTCTCGGTGCTGGTGCTGGCGGCGATGGTGGCCCTGGTGGTGATTCGCCGCGCCCAGAAGGACGCCGAGGAGCAGGCGGTGGTGGCGGCCAAGGCGCAGGCGGAAGCGGAGAACGCCCAGGCCCAGGCCGAGACCCGGCTCAAGGAGACGCAGGAGAAGGAGCGCGAGCGCGCCAAGGCGCAGGCCGAGGCGGAGAGGTCGGCGGGCGAGCTGCGGGAGAAGCAGCGGGAGCTCGTCGACGCGCTCACCAAGGCCGAGCAGGCCGCCGAGGAGGCGCGGCGCGCGGAGGGGCGCGCGGTGCACAACGCCACCGAGGCCAAGGCCGCCAAGCAGCGCGCCGAGGAGGCCCGCTCCCGCGCCGACGAGGCGAAGCAGCGCGCCGACGCGGCGAGGAAGGAAGTGGCGACCCTGCTCACCAAGGAGCAGGAGCGCGCGAGGAAGCTCGAGGAGCAGCTCGGCGGCACCGTCATCGACACGCTGAAGTGAGTGAGGTCTTCAAGATGCGGAACGTGATGCGAGGCGCCGTGGCGGCGCTGGTGATGCTGGCGGGCGGCTCGCTCGCCGACGAGCGGCCCTGGGCGGCCGGGGTGACGCAGGAGAAGCAGCAGGTCGCGCTGGAGCTCTTCCGCGAGGGGAACGCCGCGCTCAAGGAGTCGCTCTTCCCCAAGGCGGCGCAGAAGTACCGCGAGGCCCTCAAGGAGTGGGACCACCCGGCCATTCACTACAACATGGCGCTGGCGCTGCTGAACCTCGACCAGCCCATCGAGGTGTACGAGCACCTCCAGGCGGCGATGAAGTTCGGCGTGGCGCCGCTCGACACCGACAAGTACGAGCAGGCCAAGCGCTACTTCGCCCTCACCGAGAAGCAGGTCTCGAAGGTGCAGGTCGCCTGCGAGACCCCCATGGCTCAGGTCTCCATGGACGGCCGCCCGCTCTTCGCCGGCCCGGGCTCGTGGGAGGGCATCGTGCGCGCCGGGCCCCACTCGGTGGTGGCGCAGCGCGAGGGCTTCCTCACCGTCGAGCAGTCGCGCGTCTTGCCGGGCGGCGACACCGCGAGCTTCGAGCTCAAGCTCTTCTCCGCCGACGACCTCACCCAGTACAAGCGGCTGTGGCCGGCGTGGATTCCCTGGACGGTGGTGGCCGGCGGCGCGGTGGTGCTCGGCACCGCGGCGGGCCTGCACGTCTCGGTGAAGGACGCCTTCAACACCTATGACAAGGGCATCACCGCCTGCACCAAGCCCGACACCCAGGGCTGCGTGCCCGACCTCTCGCTCACCCAGAAGCGCGCCTGGGGCGAGTCGGTGCAGCCGGTGGCCATCGCCGGCTACCTCCTCGGCGGCGCGGCGCTCGCCACCGGCGTCACCCTCGTCTACCTGAACCGCCTGCAGCCCTACCGCGTCAACACCTCGACCTCGGTGACGGTGGCGCCGGTGCTCTTGCCCGGCTACGGCGGCGCCACGTTGGCCTTCGGCTTCTGAAGAGGACACCCATGAATTCCCCCGCTCAAAAGGTCTTGGCCCGCGCCGCTCTCGCGCTGCTCTTCTTCGCCGGGCTCTCCTCGTGCTTCGAGCCGGCCAGCACCGTCTGCAAGTCGAGCATCGCCTGCCCGACGGGCTTCGTCTGCTCGAGCGACGGCACCACCTGCATCTCGGCCCAGGCCACCTGCGGCAACGGCGCGGTGGACCCGGGCGAGGTCTGCGACGACGGCAACATCACCGACGGCGACGGCTGCCGCGGCGACTGCCTCTCCGACGAGCGGTGCGGCTCGGGCAAGGTGGACCCCAAGCAGGGCGAGCTCTGCGACGACGGCAACAACAAGTCGGGCGACGGCTGCAGCTCGGACTGCAAGTCGCTCGAGACCTGCGGCAACAGGGTCGTCGACAGCGCCCGCGGCGAGGTGTGCGACGACGGCAACACCACCGACAACGACGGCTGCAGCGCCAACTGCCTGTCCAACGAGACCTGCGGCAACGGCGTCAAGGACACGGTGAAGGGCGAGGTCTGCGAC
>JBBIOE010000266.1:0-9504 GCA_037443525.1 Archangiaceae bacterium
TGACGCCCGAGTCCTTGGTGCCCAATAGCAGGCATCATGCCGGCTTCGTTCAACGCGACGTTTGACGCGGTCAGCCGCTGATACGCCGTCCGCGCGCACAGCGACCGCGTCAAACGCCTACTGGTTTCAGGTGTCCATCGGTCGGATGACGCACCCGAAGAGTGGAAGGAGGGGCAGGGGGCGTGGGTTATGCTGCCCGCCGAGAGACGGCCCCACTCCATGAGCTCCGACGACCAGCGGCGGCAGGCCGTGCTCCGCAGAATTCGGACGGTTCGCCGTCGGCTCAACGTCGAGGTGCTGTTCGCCCATGCCGTCGGCCCGGCCTGGGTCGCTGCAACCGTCTTCGTCCTCTGGCGCGTCTTCGTGCAGCAGTGGGCGCCGGTCGCAGCCGGCGTCGCGGTGCTCGGCGCGCTGGTCGCCTTACGCCTGCTCTCCCGCGCGCACCGGGTCAGCACCGCCCAGGCCTCCGTCATCGCCGACCGGCAGGCCGGCGCCGGAGGGCTGCTCCTCACCCGCCTCGAGCTGCCCGTCGGTGAGTGGGAGTTCGACCTCAACCAGAAGCTCAAGGAAATCCACCCGCCAAACATCGACGTGCGGAAGCAGGCCGCGCTGGTGGTGATGGCCCTGGTGTTCGCCGTCGTCGGCCTCTTCGTGCCGCTCCCCTCGCGCACCAAGGTGCCCGCCAACGCCGCCGCCGCCTCGCGCGTCGATGCGCTCGAGGACAAGCTCGCCGCCGTCGCCAGGGAAGAGCCCGTCGACGACGCCGCCAAGAAGGAGCTCGAGCGGCTTCAGGAGGAGCTCGCCGACGGGAAGTTCGACTCCGCCGATTGGGAGGCCGCCGACGCCCTCGACAAGTCGATGGACAAGCAGGCCGCCGAGGCTCAGGCCGAGCTCAGCCGCGCTGAACAGGCTGCGAAGAATTTGGCGGATGCGATGGCGTCCGCGTCGACCGCTGATGAGACGTCACGCGAGCGCGAGGATCTCGAACGCGCGCTGATGAACCTGTCCGATGGCGAGGCGAAGGATTCCGAGCAGGCGCTGCAGCAGGCGCTGCAGCAGGCGCTCGGAGCCGAGGGCCAGCAAGGGAAAGAGGGTCAGCAGGGCAAAGATGGACAGCAGGGCAAGGATGGCCAGCAGGGCAAAGATGGTCAGCAGGGTAAAGATGGTCAGCAGGGCAAAGATGGACAGCAGGGCAAAGATGGACAGCAGGGCAAAGACGGACAGCAGGGCAAAGATGGCCAGGGAAAAGACAGTCAGCACGCTTCGACTTCGCTCAGCGCGAACGGTGGGCAAAATGGTCTGTCTAAGAAGACCGTGAGCGATCTCCGCAAAGCCCTCGCCCAGCGCCAGGAACAGCTCGAGAAATCCTTCTCCTCCGGCAAACCCTCGCAAGGCTCCAAACAAGCCAGCAAAGGCAAGGGTCAGAGCGGCGGTGGTGAGGGTGACGAGGACGGGCAGGGCGATCCCTCCGACGGCACCGGCAGAGGCAAGAAGAAGAAGCTCAAGACCGGCACCGAGCACGCCTCGCACGACGTCGACCCCAGCGCGTCGCACGGCCCCGCCGAGGACACCGAGCTCGTCTTCGCTGGCCAGGCCGAGATGGATCCCGACCGCCTCAAGTTCGAGGCGCTCCCCCAAGGAAACGGCGGCGAGGGCGAGGAGCTCTACGGCCTCAAGGCCGCCAACCCGAAAGTGAACACCGGCGGAACGGCGAGCCCCTCCACGCACACCGGCACCCAGGGCGACCAGGCCCCCGGTTACCGCGAAGGCCCGCTGCTCCCCCGCAACCGCGCGCTGATCGAGAAGTACTTCGACTCGAAGTGAGGTCCCATGTCCGAGCTGCTCACCCCTCTTGAAGTCCAGTCCGCCGGCGAGTCCATCGCGATGCTCAAGGCGGGCCTCAACCAGGTGCTGCTCGACCAAGGCGCCGTCGTCGATCGCGTCGTCACCGCCATCCTCTCCCGCGGCCACGTGCTGCTCGAAGGCCTCCCCGGCCTCGGCAAGACCGAGCTCTGCAAGGGCCTCGCGCGCCTCGTCAACCTGCCCTTCAAGCGCGTGCAGTTCACCCCCGACCTGCTCCCCGGCGACATCACCGGCACCTCCGTCATCGACCCGGAGACCCGCGGCTTCACCTTCCGCCCCGGCCCGCTCTTCGCCTCCATCGTCCTCGCCGACGAGATCAACCGCAGCTCCCCCAAGACCCAGTCCGCGCTGCTCGAGGCCATGCAGGAGCGCAGCGTCACCGTGCTCGGCACCACCCACGCGCTGCCGTACCCCTTCTTCGTCCTCGCCACCCAGAACCCCATCGAGCTCGAGGGCACCTACCCGCTCCCCGAGGCGCAGCTCGACCGCTTCCTCTTCCGCGTCGTCGTCCCGCCCGTCGGCGCGCAGACCATGGCCACCATCCTCACCCAGCGCGTGCGTGGGCGCCCGCCGGAGCTCTCCCCCGTCATGGACGCCAAGGGCCTGGAGACCCTCTTCAACCTCGTCGATCGCGTGCACCTTCCCGGCCCCGTCGCCGACTTCATCGGACGCCTCATCGAGGCCACCCACCCGCAAGTCCCCCACGCCCCCGCGCCGGTGAAGCGCTTCGTGCGCTACGGCGCCTCGCCCCGCGCCGCCCTCGCCCTCGCCGCCGCCGCCCGCGCCTGGGCCCTCTCCAAGGGCAAGCCCAACGCCGGCTTCGACGAGGTGCGCGACATGGCCGACGCCGTCCTCAACCACCGCCTCGTCCTCTCCTACGAGGCCGGCCTCGAGAAGGTCTCCCCGCAGGCCGTGGTGCAAGAGCTCCTCGCCGCGGTGCCCGAGGTGGTTCGTGCGTAGACGACTCACGCTCTTCGTCGCGCTCGCGCTGGCGCTGCCCGCGGCGGCCGGCAACGCGACCAGCATCGACCCCGACGAGCCCATCCCCGACGGCGTCGCGCAGGACGAGCCGATCCCCGACGAGGCCGAGCCGCCCACCGCGCCGGTGCCGCCGACGTTCGTGCCGGGCACGAGCTCCTCGCCCCCGAAGACCTCGGTGCGCCCGCTGCCCTACCAGTTCTCGCAGTCACAGCGCGTCGACGTCGGCGGCGGCCGCACCAAGGTCTCGGTGGAGCAGGGCCTCATCTCTCCCAAGTCCGGCTACATCCCCATGCAGGTGGTCATCGACAACACCGTCGGCCCCCGGCAGGTCGTCTCCCTCACCTTCAAGGCCTACGGCAGCGCCGTCGTCTCCCGGCAGGTGGAGGTCAACGAGGGCGAGCGCCGCGCCGTCACGCTCGTGGTGCCCACCGAGATGCGCTCCGGCACCCTCTCCGCGCGCGGCCCCGGCATCACCGAGCGCGGCACCGCCAGCGTGTACTTCACCGCCGCGTACGGCGGGAACCGCGCCATCCTCTCTCTCGGCAAGCCGGAGTCCTTCGAGAAGTTCGTCGGCTCGCCGCCCGCCTACTCCTCCGCCACCATCCAGGTCGCCACCATCGGCCTCGCCGACGCGCCGTCCGAGCTCGCGGCCTACGTCGGCTTCGAGGCCGTGGTGCTGCCCGACGAGGGCGCGCTGGAGCGGCTCAACGAAGGCCAGCGCCGCGCCATCGAGGCCTACGCGGCCAGCGGCGGCGCGGTAGTGCTGAAGGGCCCCTTGCGCTCCAAGGCCAACTTCCCCCTGGTGGGCGAGCCCACCGGCCAGCAGCGCTACGGCTTCGGCGTCCTCGACGTCGAGCCTGGCGGCGCCCCGCCCGCGCTCCTCCACTCGTCGCGCACGCTGGCGTCCAACCCCGACGGCAGCCCGCCCGACTACGACCGGCGCTACGGCGGCGCGAAGACCTGGTCGGCACTCCTGCCCCAGGCCACCGCGCCCGTCGGCAGCTTCCTCCTCATCATGACGCTCTTCACCTTGCTCATCGGGCCGGGGAGCGTGTGGGTCGCCAGGCGGCGCGGGCCGGCGGCGCTCCTCTTCACCATCCCCGCCACCGCCTTCGTCACCTGCGGCCTCATCGTCGGCTACTCGCTCTTCTCCGACGGCTTCACCGTGCACGCGGCGAGCTACGGCTACACGCTGCTCGACTCGAGGCAGCACCGCGCCATCACCGCCGGCCTCGAGGCCTACTACGCGAACCTCGCGCCCCGGCAGGCCACCTTCAGCGCGATGAGCGTCCCCATCGCGCCGTGGCGCGACAACCGCGAGCACTTCTCCGCCAGCATCGAGTGGAAGGACGGCGCGCGCTTCGGCGGCGACTTCGTCCCCTCGCGCATCTACCGCGAGTGGGGCTCGGTCTCAGTGGAGCCGACCCGCGCCCGGGTGGCGGTGAAGAAGAAGGGCGACGGCTGGGTGGTGCAGAACGCGCTCGGCGGCACCGCGCGGCGCCTGGTGGTGAACCTGGAGGGACAGAAGTGGCACGCCGAAGACGTGCCCGACGGCGCGGAGCGCGAGCTGGTCAGCACCGGCGACCTCTCGCTGCCCAAGCTGCCCAGCTCGGTGGACGATCGCTTCGGCGCTGAGGCTCGCTCCCGCGTCAGCACCGAGGCGCTCCGCGAGCACGAGTTCCTCGCGGCGCTGGAGGGCCAGGCCTTCGTGCCCTCCGGCGGGGTCAGCGTGAAGCACCACGACAGCCAGTCGCTCGTGCGCGGCGAGGTGGAGCCATGAGCCTGTTGGAAGTGAAGGGCCTCACCCGCTTCTTCGGAGGCCTGCGCGCCGTCGACGACGTCTCGTTCACGCTCGAGGCCGGCACCATCTTGGGCTTCATCGGCCCCAACGGCGCCGGCAAGTCGACCACCATGCGCATCATCGCCACCCTCGACGTGCCGACCCAGGGCGAGGTGCTGCTCGATGGGAAGTCGGTGGTGGAGTACCCGGACCTCGCGCGCCCCCTCATCGGCTACATGCCCGATCGCTACGGCACCTACGAAGACATGACGGTGCTGGAGTTCCTCGACTTCTTCGCCCGCGCCTACAAGTTGAAGGGGAAGGAGCGCGAGCAGCGGGTGCAGGGCGTGATGGAGTTCGCCGGCCTCGTGCCCCTGAAGGACAAGCTCACCAGCGAGCTGTCGAAGGGCATGAAGCAGCGCGTGGCGCTGGGGCGCACGCTCCTCCACGATCCCAAGCTGCTCATCCTCGACGAGCCGGCCGACGGCCTCGATCCGCGCGCCCGCATCGAGCTGCGCGAGCTCTTGAAGGCCCTCGCCGCGCAGGGGAAGGCGGTGCTCATCTCGAGCCACATCCTCACCGAGCTCAGCGAGATCTGCGACGCCTGCGCCATCATCGAGCAGGGCAAGCTGCTCGCCACCGGACCCGTGGCCGAGGTGCTCTCGCGCTCCGCCGGCGCCGCGCCCTCGAGCGAGCTGGTGGTGCGGCTCTTCGCGCCCGCCGAGGCGGTGGAGGCGTTGGGCCGGAAGGCCGAGCGGCTGTTGCTCGAGCAGCCGCTGGTCTCGAACGTCTCCGTCGACGGGCTCACCGTGCGCTTCAAGGTGGAGCTGCCCGCCGGCACGCCCCCGCCGCCGGCCTGGGTGGACGACGCCAGCGCCCGGCTCCTCAAGGCGATGCTCGCCGCCGAGCTCCCCGTGTGCAGCTTCCAGACGCGCCAGCTCGATCTCGAGGACGCGTTCATGAACGTGACCAAGGGGAGGGTGCAGTGAGCGCCGCGGCTCCCGACGCGCTCGATCGCTTCGGCCTCGAGCTCGGCGAGCGGGTGAACCCCATCGTGGTGAAGGAGGTGCGCCAGGGCCTGCGCACCCGCACCTTCTGGATCTTCTTCGCGCTGATGCTGCTCGCCTGCCTGGTCATCGCGCTGGTGGCCTTCGCCGCGTCGGACGGCGGCGCGGACAAGACCGGCTTCGGCACCTTCGTGGCGGTCTTCGTCGCGCTCTCGCTCGTGCAGTTCTTCGTGATTCCGTACACCGCCTACCGCTCGATGGCGCGCGAGCGGGAAGAGGAGACGTGGGTCTTGCTCACGCTCACGGGCCTGGGGCCCCGGCGCATCCTGGCGGGGAAGATCGGCAGCTTCATCGCGCAGGGGCTGCTCTACGCCTCGGCCGCCGCGCCGTTCCTGCTCTTCAGCTACTACCTCAACGGCATCGATCTCCCGACCATCCTCGTGGCGGTGGTGATCGCCGCCGGGTACCAGATCTTCCTCGTGGCGGTGGGGGTGAGCGTCGCCACCCTGGCCGAGTCGCGCATCGTGCGCGCGCTGCTCCACTTCGCGCTGTTGGGCGGGCTCTTCCTGGCCCTCACCGCCGGCATCAGCTCGTCGGTGGGCGTGGCCGAGGAGATGCGGCGCCTCGCCGGCGACGACGCCTTCTGGGTGGCCGCCTTCTCGGTGCTCTTCGCGCTGGTGACGACGGGCCTGTTGCTCTTCGAGGCGGCGGCGGCGCGGCTGTCGTTGCCCACCGAGTCGTACGCCAGGGGCCCGCGCCTGCTGCTGGTGGTGCAGGCGCTGGGGATGGCGGGGCTCTTCGCCCTGGCCTTCGTCGTCAGCCACGAGGTCGAGGCGTTGGTCATCGGCGCGGGGTTGATCTCGCTCTACGTCGCGGTGGCCGGCACCTTCTTCGGCGCCGATCGCGACGGCATGGCGCGCAACCACTGGGCGCGGGCGGGACGCTTCCACCTGCTCCGTCCGGGCGCCCTGCGGGGCTACGTGCTCTTGGTGCTCGTCCTCGCGGTGGGCGTCGGCGGCCTCGTGGCGCTGGCGATGTCGAGAGGCGGCGTGGCGCTCACCGACGACAAGCTGGTGGTGATGCTCACCGCGCCCGGGCTGGCGGTGCTCTACCTCTCGGCGCCGAACGTGGTCGCGCGGTGGATTCCGCACCCGCCCTGGCAGACCGCGGCGCTGGTTCGCATCCTCTTCATCGGCCTGGTGGTCTTCGGCTCGGGCGTGCCGCCGCTCATCGGCCAAATCGTCCTGGAGCGCCCCAACGACGACGCCTTGAACGCGCTCTCGCCGGTGATGGCGATGGTGAACGCCAGCGAGCACGGCGTCACGCCGGCCCTGCTGCTCTTGTGGGGCGTGGCGGTGGGCGTGGCCTTCTGGACCTACTTCGTGCTGCGCGCGCGGGACGCCGAGACCCACGCGTGAGCGCTGCGCTGACAGAGCGATTGACCGAGTGGGTCGGGCCCATCGTGGTGAAGGAGGTGCGCCAGGGCCTGCGCGCCCGCACCTTCTCCATCTTCTTCGGGCTGTTGTTGCTCGCGTGCTTCTGCACCGCGCTGGTGGCCTGGGCGGCGAACGACGCGGCGGCGAACAACGGCCCCGGCTTCCTCGCCACGTACCTCGTCGGCCTGGGCGCCATCGGCTACTTCGTCATTCCGTACACGGCCTTCCGCAGCCTCTTGCGCGAGCGCGAGGAGGAGACCTGGGTCTTGCTCGTGCTCACCGGCCTCGGCGCCCGGCAGGTGGTGCGCGGGAAGTTCTTGTCGGCGCTCTCGCAGGCCATGCTCTACGCCTCGGCCTGCGCGCCCTTCGTGCTCTTCAGCTACTACTTGAACGGCGTCACCGTCCTTCAGGTGCTGGTGGCGCTGGTGCTCTCGTTCGCCTGGTCGTGGTTCCTCACCGCGGTGGGGCTCGCGCTGGCGGCGCAGCCGCTCTCCCGCGCCGGGCGGACCTCGACGCACTTCGCGGTCATCGCGCTGTTGGGCTTGGCCTCGCTCCTGGCCTTCGCGATGACGGTGGCGCTCTCGCAGGACGGCGGCCGCCTGCTCTCGGAGCCCGGCTTCCAGAACGTCTGCCTGGTGGTGCTCTACCTGGCGGTGGCCGGCGGCCTCTTGGTGCTGGAGGGCGCGGCGGCGGGGCTTGCGCTGGAGACCGAGGCGCCGTCCAAGGGCCCCAGGCTCGCCCTGGCGCTCTTCATCGTCGGCACCTGGGCGCTCGCGTGCGCGGCGTGCACCGTGGCGTCGCCGCAGGCCGAGGGCTTCATGGTGGCCTCCATCGGCACCTCGCTGGTGCTGGTGGTCGCCGGCTTCTTCGCCATCTCCGAGCAGGACGGTTGCCCGCGGGCCTCGCGTCACGTGGGCTGGGCGCGGCCGGGCGCGCTGCGCAGCTTCACCCTCGTCATCGGCCTTCTGGTGGCGTCGACGGTGGTGTGGCTGGTGCTCGCAAAGGCCACTGGCTCGACCTCGCACTCCGGCGGCATGCGGGAGCGGGCCTTGCACGGGCTGGTGGCGGCGCCGGCCTACGTCGCGCTCTACCTGTCGCTCGCCGCGGCCACCGCGCGCCTCACGCCGCTGCGCCGCCTCGGGGAGCCGATGGCGTCGCGGGTGAGCTTCCTCGCGCTCGTCATCCTTGGCACGCTCGGGCCGCCGCTCTCCGCGCTGGCGATGGGGGAGCGCGCCGACAACCGCGGCCTCAACGTGCTCAACCCGGCCATCGGGTTGGTGAACTTCGTCGACCGCTACTACGGCACGAGCGCCATTGCCGCGCTGGGCGTGTTGGTGGCGGTCGCCGGGGTGACCGTCCTGCTGGGCTGGGTGGGGCTTAGGGCGCGCGATGGGGAGCGGCACGCGTGAGCGCGCTCGACTTCGCCCAGGTGGAGCGGGCGGCGGCGGGGCTTTTGCTCAAGCTCCCGCGCGTGCCCCACCGCGGGAAGCTCGGCGAGGTGCGCGCGTCGAGCGTGGGCAGCTCGATGGAGCTCCACGACTTTCGCGAGTACCAGCCCGGCGACGACGTCCGGCACCTCGACTGGAACGCGGTGGCGCGCACCGGAAACTACGTCGTGCGCGTGCGGCAGGACGAGGTCTCGCCGCGGGTGGAGGTGGTGCTCGACGCGTCGGCCTCGATGGCGGTGAGCGAGCCCAAGGCGGCCCGGGCGCGCGAGCTGGCGCTTTGGGTGTGCACGCTGGCGTGGCACGGCGGGCTCGAGCCGGTGCTGATCGTGGCGGGGCCACGGCCGCAGAAGGCCACCGGGCACGAGGCGAGGGCGGTGTTGGAGCGGGTGGCGCTCGACGGGCGGGAGAGCTTCGAGGTGGCGCTCTCGCGCTCGCCGCCCTTGTTGCCGTGCGGCCTGAGGGTGGTGGTGAGCGACTTCCTCTTCGAGGCGACGCCGCACACCTTGGCGGAGCGCTTCGCGCGCGGCGCGGCGGGGCTGGCCCTGGTGCAGGTGCTCGACGCGGACGATCTCTCGCCGCCGGGCGGAGCGGGCGCGCGGCTCATCGACTCCGAGAGCGCCGAGGTGCTGGAGCGGATTCTCACTTCTGACGTGCTCGAGGCCTATCAGCAGCGCTTCACCGCGCACGTGGGGCTGTGGCGGGCGGCGGCGCAGCGGGTGCGCGCGGAGCTCGTGCAGGTGTCGGCCGAGGAGGCGCTGTCGGACTTGGTGCGCGGGCCGCTGGGCGTGCTGGTGGAGGTGGGGCGATGAGGGCGGCGAGCCTCCCGCGCAGTGGGGCCCGGGTGTTCGGCACCCTTCGACGGGCTCAGAGACTGACAGTTTTTGAGCACGGGTGGTTGAGGCCCGCACGGGTTCGTGATCTGCCTGTCCGTGGAGGCAGGCATGAGCAAGACCCAAGGACTTCGGCTTCGCCGGCCGGCGCGGCAGCAG
>JBBIOE010000267.1:0-9500 GCA_037443525.1 Archangiaceae bacterium
CGCGCCGCGCGGAGCTTGTCCAGCCGCTCCAGGTACTGCACCGCGGTGTAGTCGCGCTTCATGCGCTTCAAGACCTCGTCGGAGCCGCACTGCACCGGCAGGTGGAAGTGCGGCATGATCTTCTTCTCGACGCGGAACGCCTCCACCAGCTCGTCGGAGAGATCGTGCGGGTGGCTGGTGGTGAAGCGCACGCGCTCGACGCCCGGCACCTTGGCGGTCTCGAGCAGCAGCTGCGCGAACGAGAGGCCGCCCCGGTAGGAGTTCACGTTCTGGCCGATGAGCGTCACCTCGCGCACGCCCACCGCGGTGAGCGACTTCACCTCGGCCAGCACCTCGGCAAAGGGCCGGCTCATCTCGCGCCCGCGGGTGTGGGGCACCACACAGAAGCTGCAGACGTTGTCGCAGCCCTTCATCACCGTGACGAACTCGGTGGCCTTGCCCTTCGAGGTGCCCGGGTCGGCGCGGGGGAAGACGTAGGCCTCGGAGTCGACCCAGGCGGTCTCCACCACCCGCGCCCGCTCGCTGGTGAGCCGGTTGATGATCTCCGGCAGCTTTCCGATGGCGTCGGTGCCGAAGACGAAGTCGACGTAGGGCACCTTCTCCAGAATCTTCTGCTTCTCCTGCTGGGCCACGCAGCCGCCCACGCCGATCAGCGCCCCGCGCGACAGCTTCACCTGCCGGTAGCGGCCCAGCGCCGAGAGCATCTTGTCCTCGGCCTTCTCCCGAATGGAGCAGGTGTTGAGGATGATGAGGTCCGCGTCATCGGGCGTCGCGCTCGGCCCGTAGCCCAGCCCGTTCAACACCTCGCTCATGCGCAAGGTGTCGTTGACGTTCATCTGGCAGCCGAAGGTGTGAATGAAGGCGCGCTTCCGCATAGGGGCGCCCCTTCTGCTGTGGGAGGGGGACGGAAGTCAACCCGCGGCCCGGCCGAGCGCTCACGCCAGGTGCAGGTGCCCGCCCGACCCTTCGATGTGCGCCAGGTCCTGGTGCAGCGTGACCAGCTCGAGCTCCTTGGACTTGAGGAGCAGGAACGCCTCTTCTCCATAGCGGTGGCGGAACTCGGAGAAGTCCTCCAGGCGCGGCAGCTCGCTCTTGGCCCGCTCCAGCACCTGAGTGTCCTTGTCCGAGGCCGCCCGGCCGTCCTTCTTCGACTCCTCGAGGTGGTGCTGCGCGGTGGCGATGCGCTGGCGAACCGTGAGCCAGGCGGAGCGCTTGCCGCAGAACTCCGAGACCAGGACCCGCACCTTCTGCTGCGTCAGGCCGTCGAGGCCCGACTCGGTGAGGGCGCGGCCGTGGGCGAAGGCGAAGCGGCCCGCCCAATCGTACTGGGTGGCGCCGGCGAGCTCGGACAACAGGACGCGCTGGTACTTCATGAACTGCTCGAGCAGCGGGAGCGTCAGCTGCACCGAGGCGAGGCGCATCGTCTTCACGTCCGACATGGCCCGAAGGCTACCGCTTCGCTCCGGGCCCCGGTTCGAAAATTCTCGAGAGGTCAGCCCGGCACCAGGCGCTGAGCCACCCGCTCGAGGTCTCCCAGGGTGAGCACCGTGACCACCTGCGACACGGCCTTCGAGTAGGCGTTCATCTCGCTGTCGCCGAAGCCCCAGTTCGACTTCTGTTCGGTGCAGATCCAGATCACCCGCTTGGCCTTGCGCTTCAGATCCTCGAGGGCCCAGGCGCTGGTCGGGTTGTAGTTGTTGCGGCCGTCGCCGATGACGAAGACGGTGGTGCGCCGGGTGACGCTGCCCAGGTGGCCGCGCACGAAGGTCGAGAGCGCGTTGCCGTAGTTGGAGTTCGACGCGAGGGAGATGATGCCGCTCTGGGTGGCGACGTCGATGGCGTCCTCGGGGCGCGCGTCCTTGAAGTGCCGGGTGATCTCCCCCAGCTCGGACACGAAGATGAAGCTGCGCACGCGGGAGAAGAGCGACTGCAGCGTGGCGGTGAACAACAGCATCATGCGCGAGGTGTTGCGCACCGAGTCCGACACGTCGCAGAGCACCACCACGTCGGGCCGCAGCGGGCGCCGGCTCCGGAACTGCGGCACCATCGGCACGCCGCCCGCGGTGAGGTTCCTGCGCAGCGTGCGCCTGGGGTTGAGCTGCCCTTTTCGTCGCGAGCGCTGCCGCCTGACCAGCCGCGACTTGAGCTTCTCGGCGAGCAACCGCACCGCGCGCTCGGCCTGATCGACCTCGGCCCGGGAGAGCGTGGCCAACGAGCGATCCTTCAAGCCGCCATCGGGCTTCTTCAGCCGCGCCTCGACCTGCCGCTGCACCTCGCGCCGGGCCGCGTCCTCCACGTCGCGCAGGGCCTGGGCGAGGAAGCGGCTCGTCACCTCCAGGCACTGGGGCGACACCCCGCGCGCCTCGAGCTCCTTGCCGATGGCCTCGAGCTCGGTGCGCAGCCGATCGCCGCCCGCGCCCTGCAAGAGCCGCCGGCTGTAGAAGCCCGTCTGCAGGGCGTTCTGGAGCCGGGAGAGATCGAGCTCCAGCGTGGCCTTGCGGAAGATCCCCGCGAGCTGCCCGCGATCGCCCGAGAGCGCCGCCTGGGTGAGCGGCGAGAGCTGGCCCGATAGCGAGTCGAGCTGCAGCAAGAGCATCTTGAGATCATCGCCCTCGAGCAGGCCCGACTCCTTCAGCTTCTCGAAGAGCGAGCGATCGAGCGCCTCCAACATCTTGGCCGAGCCGGTGAAGACGAGCTCGAAGGCGCGCTCGAAGGTGGGAATGTCCGCCGCCCGCTTGCAGAGGGTGGTCTGGAGCGCGGCGCGGAAGAGCTCGCGATCGGAAACGCCGATGCCCGTCGCCGCCAGCAGCGCGTCCTGCGTCTCGGACACGCCGACGCGCAGGCCGTTCTGGCGCAAGATCTCCACGAACTCGACGATGCGCTGATCCACCTTCCACCGTTCACCCTGAGCGGAGTCGCAGGGTGCCTTCCCGATCACCCTGAGCCCGTCGAAGGGTGCCGAACATCGATCCCGGCGGGCCCTCGACGTCGCTCGGGCTGAACGGATTCGCCGGTCGCGGAGCTTAACCTCGGGCGAACGCCATCACCGCCTCCACGTGATGCGTCTGCGGAAACAGGTCGAAGAGCGCCAGCGCCTCGGCGCGGTAGCCCTGCCCCACCAGCGCCTTCGCGTCGCGGGCCAGCGAGACCGGGTCGCACGCCACGTAGACCAGCCGCTCCACCAGCAGGCGCGAGGCCCACCGCTCGAGCCCCGGCGCGCCCGTTCGGGGAGGGTCGACCAGGAGCCGATCGAAGCGCGCGGCCTCGCGGATCAACCCGTCGACCATCTTCTCCGCGTCGCCCTGCATGAAGCGCACGGTGCTCACCTTCTTCTCGCGGGCGGCCTTCTGGGCGAGCTGCACCGAGAGCGCCGCCGACTCCACCGCCACCACCTGCCCGGCCCGCTCGGCCAGCGGGAAGGTGAAGTTCCCGTTGCCGGAGAAGAGCTCGAGCACTGCCTCGCCTCCCCGAACGTCGAGCAGCTCCACGGCCCGGGCGACGAGCGCCGCGTTCACCTCGACTCCGGCCTGGGCGAAGCCGTCGGGCCGCACGAACACGCCCGCGTCGCGCAGGGTCGGCTCGCCGACGAGCTCGGGCGCGCCCTGCCCTTCCCCACCCGCCAGCACCACGCCGTCGACCAGCGCGCCGCGCACCAACGCCTCGGCGGCTTCGCGCAGCTTCGGCTTCACCTTGCCCTCGAGGTGGAGGGAGATGGAGACCCGCCCGCCGGCCTCGAGCAGCCGGACCTCCTCGATGCCCTTGAGGTGGGAGCCCAGGGCCTCCGCGAGCGCGCCGGGGAGCGACGTCAGCCGCGGCGTCAGGGCCGGGCAGCGCTCGACGGCCACGTGCTCGTGGCTCCGCCGGCCGAAGAAGCCGAGCTTCCCGTCTTGGGGGTGGAGGGTCGCCCGACGGCGAACGCCGAGCGCGGCGGAGGCCGAGACGATCGGCGACCGCTCCAGGCTCTCCCGCTCGAGGCCCGCGACGTGCTCCAAGGAGCCGAGGACGATCTCCTCTTTCTGCTTCCGCTGCTCGGCCTCCTCCAGGTGCAGCCACGAGCACCCACCGCACCGATCGGCCAGGGGACACGGAGGCTCGCGGCGCGCGGGGCTCGCCTTCTCCACCCGCACCAGCTCACCGCGGAGGGCCTTCCCGCCCTCGACCAGCTCGACCTCGACCGTCTCGCCGACCGCGACGCCCGCAACGAAGACGGCGCGACCCTGGTGAGAGGCCACGCCGTCGCCGGACTTCGAGAGTCTCTCGATGAGGAGGCTGAGCCGCACCCTTACTTCTTGGCCGGCCGCGCGGACGCCGCATCGTCCGGAAGCTCGATGCGCAGGCGATCGACGAACTTCTCCAGGCGCGCCTTCTTCTCGTCGTCGACGTCGATGAACTCGAGGCCCATGCCCGACGTGCCGCCGGACTTGGGGTCGTAGGGGTGCACGCGGATCACCCGGCCGGTGAGGTCGAAGGGAAACGCCGCGTCGGGCAGCGAGACGATCAGCTTCACCACCGAGCCGACGGCGAGCGGGTTCCTGGTGTTGATGAAGATGCCGCCCCGGCTGATGTTGACGGCCCAGTCGGTGATGAAGCCGTCGACGGTGCGGTACGCGACGAGCAATTCGTGCTGGAGCCGATCGGACTGCCGGTTGGGTTTCGACTGGTTCTTCTCGACCATGGCGGGCACTCTATCCAAATCCCGGCCGCATGCGCGGCCGATCCACCGTTCACCCCGTGCGCGTTCGAAGGGGGCTTCCTCGCGCGCTCACCCGACGGCTCTCACGCGGACAGCGTCTTCACGCTCGGCGAAACGATCAGCTTGGGCTCGGTGAGCTTCTGCACGCTCTCCACCGTCTCTCCCGGAGCGAGCTCCTTGAGCACCAGGCCCTCGCTCGTCACGTCGATCCACGCCAGGTCGGTGCAGATGGCGTGCACGCAGCGCTTGCCGGTGAGCGGCAGCTTGCACTGCTTCAGAATCTTGTAGGCGCCCTCCTTGTTGGAGTGCTCCATGGCGATGATCACCCGCTTGGCACCGACGGCGAGGTCCATCGCGCCGCCCATGCCCTTCACCATCTTCCCGGGGATCATCCAGTTCGCGAGGTCGCCCTTCTCCGAGACCTCCATCGCGCCCAGCACCGCGAGATCGATGTGCCCGCCGCGGATCATCGCGAAGCTCGCCGCCGAGTCGAAGTAGGCCGCGCCCTTGACGACGGTGACGGTCTCCTTGCCGGCGTTGATCAGATCGGGGTCTTCGTCGCCCTCGAGCGGGTACGGCCCCATGCCGAGAATGCCGTTCTCCGACTGGAACATCACGTCCATGCCCTTCGGCACGTAGTTGGCGATGAGCGTGGGCAGGCCGATGCCGAGGTTGACGTAGTTGCCGTCCTTCACTTCCTTGGCGCAGCGCTGTGCGATCTGCTCTCGGGTCAGGGGCATGGTGGTGTCCTCAGGCGGCCTTGGTGACGGTGCGGCGCTCGATCCAGCGCTTCAGATCTTTCGCCATGACGATGCGGTGCACGTAGATCGACGGCACCATCACGTCTTGCGGCTCGATCTCGCCGGCGGGCACGATGTGCTCGGCCTCGACGATGGTCAGCTTCGCCGCGGTGCACATCATCGGGCTGAAGTTCCGGGCGGTCTTGTTGAAGACCAGGTTGCCGAAGGTGTCCGCCTTCCACGCGCGCACGATGGCCACGTCGGCCTTGAGCGGCGTCTCGAGGACGTACTCCTCGCCGTCGATGAGCTTGGTCTCCTTGCCCTTCGCGACCTCGGTGCCCACGCCGGTCTTGACGTAGAAGCCGCCGATGCCGGCGCCGCCCGCCCGGATGCGCTCGGCCAGCGTGCCTTGCGGGTTGAGCTCGACCTCCAACTCCCCGGAGAGGAACTGGCGCTCGAACTCCTTGTTCTCCCCCACGTAGCTCGAGACCATCTTCTTCACCTGCCTGGCCTTGAGCAGCACGCCGAGGCCGAAGTCGGTGGTCCCGCAGTTGTTGGAGATGATGGTGAGGTTCTTCACGCCCTTCTTGTGGAGGGCGGTGATCAGGTTCTCCGGGTTGCCGCACAGGCCGAACCCGCCGGACATGATCGTCATCCCGTCCTTGACGTCCTTCACCGCTTCATCGGCCGAGGCCACCACCTTGTTCATCGGGCTCTCCTCGCGCGTCGCGTCAGCGCGCTTTGGACCTTCTTCCGGCCCGGGCCGCGATTCAACGGGAAACGGGGCGCCCCCCAGACGCGACAAGGGCCGCCTCCCGATGCGAGAAGCGGCCCTTCACGTCCGCGACTCAGGACTTCAGCGCTCGATCATCATCGCGATGCCTTCGCCGCCGCCGATGCACAGCGACGCGACGCCGCGCTTGAAGCCGTGATCCTTCATGGTGTGGAGCATCGTCACCAGAATGCGGGTGCCCGAGGCGCCGATGGGGTGGCCGAGCACCACCGCGCCGCCGCGCACGTTCACCTTGGAAGGGTCGAGCTTGAGGAGCTGGTTGTTGGCGAGCGAGACGACCGCGAACGCCTCGTTGAGCTCCCAGGTGTCGACGTCGGCGACGGTCTTGCCGGTCTTCGCGAGCACCTTGTTGATGGCGTCGGCGGGGGCGATGGGGAACTCCACCGGCTTCCGGGCCGCGGCCGCGTGGGCGACGATCTTGCCCAAGATGGTGCGCCCCTCGGCCTTCGCGCGGGAGGCCTCCATCAGCACCACCGCCGCCGCGCCGTCGTTGATCGACGAGGCGTTGGCCGCGGTGACCGTGCCGTCCTTCTTGAAGACCGGCTTGAGCGCGGGGATCTTGTCGGGCTTGGCGTTCTTCGGGCCCTCGTCCTCGAGCACCATCAGCGGCTCGCCCTTCTTCTGGGGCACCGGCACGCCGACGATCTCGGCCTTGAAGAGGCCTTCCTTCTGGGCGCGGATGGCGCGGTTGGTGGACTCGATCGAGAACTCGTCCTGGGCGGCGCGGGAGATCTTCATCTCGCTCGCGGTCTGCTCGGCGCAGACGCCCATGTGCACGTTGTCGTAGGCGTCGGTGAGGCCGTCGAGCACCATCGAGTCCTTCAGCTCGACGTGGCCCATGCGGTTGCCGCCGCGCATCGTCATCGACAGGTAGGGCGCGTTGGACATCGACTCCATGCCGCCCGCGATGACGACGTCGGCGTCGCCGAGCGCGATCGCCTGGTAGGCCTGCACCACCGCCTGGAGGCCCGAGCCGCAGACCTTGTGCACGGTGACGCAGGGGACGCCGTCGGGGAGGCCGGCGAAGCGCGCCGCCTGCCGGGCCGGGGCCTGGCCCACGCCCGCCTGCAGCACCTCGCCCATCACCACCTGCTCGACCTTGTCGGCCGCCACGCCGGAGCGCTCCAGCGCCGCCTTGATGGCGATGGCGCCCAGCTGCGGCGCGGTGAGCGACGACAGCGCTCCCTGAAAGGCTCCGAGGGGGGTGCGTGCTGCGCCGACGATCACGACTTCACGGGCCATGGGAGTGTCTCCAAAAGTGGGTTCGGTGGGCCTTCGGCCCGCGGCTCTTATGTCGCCGAGGCCTCCCGCGGTCAAGCCGTCGCACCGCACTGGAACGCCGGTCTTTGCTGCGACTGCACATTCGGAGATTTCCTCGAATAGAAGATTTCATCCGCTCTGGAATGGTGCACTGCAAAATGACCGTGGCGGCCCCGGGACCCTCCCCGTCGGGCCCCGCAAACGAAACGGCCGAGCCCCGTGAAGGACCCGGCCGCGTCGCTGAGAACGTCCGGCTGGCTTACTTCTTCAGCTTGCCCGCCATGACGTCGCCGATGCGCGCCTTGGCGCCCTCGGCCTGCTTCTTCAGGTACTCGCGGTAGTCGTCCTCACCCTCGTGCAGCAGGGCCTTCATGGAGAGGGCGATCTTCCGGTCGGTGGTGTTGATGTCGATGATCTTCACGTCGACCTCCTGGCCTTCGGTCAGGGCGTCGCGCGGGTTCTCGACGCGCTCCTCCTTGATCTCCGAGACGTGCACCAGGCCCTCGATGCCGGGCTCGATCTCCACGAAGCCGCCGAAGTCGGTGACCTTGGTGATCTTCCCCTTCACCCGGCTGCCCACGGGCGTGCGCTCGGAGAGCGTGTCCCACGGGTCCTGGGTGAGCTGCTTGATGCCGAGGGAGAAGCGCTCGTTCTCCACGTCGATGTTGAGCACCACCGCCTCGACGGTGTCGCCCTTCTTGAACATGTCGCCGGGGTGCTTCACCCGCTGCGTCCAGCTGATGTCCGAGACGTGCACCAGGCCGTCCACGCCCTCCTCGACGCCGACGAAGATGCCGAAGTCGGTGACGTTGCGCACGATGCCCTTGATGACCGAGCCGATGGGGTACTTGTCCTCCAGCACCGTCCAGGGGTTCTGCTCGATCTGCTTCATGCCCAGCGCGATGCGCTTGGCCTTCGGGTCGATGTCCAGGACGACGGCCTCGACCTCCTTGCCGACCTCCAGGAGCTTCGACGGGTGCTTGACCCGCTTGTTCCACGTCATCTCGCTGACGTGCACCAGGCCCTCGACGCCCTGCTCGAGCTCGATGAAGGCGCCGTAGTCGGTGAGGCTGACCACCTTGCCCTTGACGCGCGTGCCGACCGGGTACTTCTCGTCGGCGCGGTGCCACGGGTCTTCCTGAATCTGCTTGAGGCCCAGGCTGACGCGCTCCTGGGTGGGGTCGAACTTGAGGACCACCACGCGGACCTCGTCGCCCACGTTGAACATCTCCGACGGGTGGCCGACGCGGCCCCACGACATGTCGGTGATGTGCAACAGGCCGTCGATGCCGCCCAGGTCGATGAAGGCGCCGTAGTCGGTCAGGTTCTTCACCTGGCCCTTCATGATGGCGCCCTCCTTCAGGTTCTTCAGCGTCTCCTTCTTCTGCTCCTCACGCTGCTTCTCCAGGAGCACGCGGCGGGACAGCACGATGTTGCCGCGCTTCTGGTTGAACTTGATGACCTTGAACTCGAACTCCTTGCCCAGGAACTGATCGAGGTTCCGCACCGGGCGGATGTCGACCTGGGAGCCGGGCAGGAAGGCGCGCACGCCGATGTCCACCTGGAGGCCGCCCTTCACCCGGCCCACGATGGTGCCCTTGATGATCTCGTCGCCCTTCACCGCGGCCGAGATCTCGTCCCAGATCCGCATCTTGTCGGCCTTCTCCTTGGAGAGGACGACCATGCCGGTGTCGTTTTCCCGGCTCTCGATGAAGACGTCGATGGCGTCGCCGGGCTTGACGACGATCTCGCCCTTGGCGGTCTTGAACTCGTCGAGGGGAATCTGTCCCTCGGACTTGTAGCCGATGTCGACGACCGCGAACTCCTGGGTCAGGCGGACGACGGTGCCCTTGACGACCGCGCCTTCCTTGACCAGGCCGCCGCCCACGCCGCCCTGAAGCGACGCCTCGAACATGGCGGCAAAGTTCTCTTCCATCTCGGTTTCGACCGGCTGATTGACGTTCTGCTGCATGAAGGGTGGTTCCTGATTTCTTCGAAAGGGTGCTGCACTCCG
>JBBIOE010000268.1:0-9194 GCA_037443525.1 Archangiaceae bacterium
CGGCCGTGATCGCACATCCAGCTCTTGTTGATCTGCTCGTTCTCGCGCGGGCGGTAGCGGAAGACGTCCTGCCCCATGAAGTCGACCTCGATGGAGCAGCCGCGCGAGCAGCCGGTGCAGACGCTGGGGCTCGCGGAGAGGAACCAGGCGCGAGCGCGGAAGCGGAAGTCGCGGTTCAAGAGCGCGCCGACGGGGCAGAGGTCGACGATGTTGCCGGAGTAGTTCGACTCCAGCTTGCCGAGGTGCGGCGCCACGTCGACCACCTCGTGAGAGCCGCGGCCGAAGACGCCGAGCTGCGGCTGCTGCGCCACCTCCTCCATGAAGCGCACGCAGCGGGTGCACATCACGCAGCGCTCGTTGTCGATCACCACCAGCTCGTTGAGCGCCTTGCGCTTGTCCTTCAGGACCTTGGTCCCCAGCAGGCGCGAGGGCTTGTGGTCGAACTTCGCGTAGTAGTCCTGCAGCTTGCACTCGCCGGCCTGGTCGCAGATCGAGCAGTCGACCGGGTGGTTGAGGAGCAGGAACTCCATCACCATCTTCTGCTGATCCTTCACCTTCTGGGTGTTCGTCTTCACCACCATGTTCTCGGCGATGCCGGTCTGGCACGCGGGCACGAGCTTGGGGGCGGTGGACGACTCGATCATGCACATGCGGCAGTTGGCCGCGATCGAGAGGCGCGGGTGGTAGCAGTAGTAGGGAATGTCGACGCCGACGGACTTGGCCGCGTCGATGAGGTTCGTGCCGGGCTTGGCCACGACCTCACGGCCATCGACCTGGAAGGTGACGAAGCCCGGGTTCTTCGGCGGGGGCGGCGGGGGAGGGCCGGCCGGCTTCGGCGGCTCCACGGGCTTGGGGGCATCGGCCTTCGTCTCGGTGCTCATTGCTCGACCTCGCCGCCGATCATGTTGATGGTGTCGAAGGTGGGGACCAGGTCCGCCAGCATGCGGCCCTCGCACATGCGCGCGAGGCCCGACAGCAGGTGGAAGCCGGGCGCGCGCACGTGGCACTTGTAGGCGCGGCCGCTGCCGTCGCTCCTCAGGTACCAGCCCAGCTCGCCGTTGGCCGTCTCGGTGCAGTGGTAGGTCTCGCCGGCGGGCACCGGGATGCCCTCCATCACCAGCTTGAAGTGCGCGATCACGCCCTCGATGGTGCCGTAGACCGCTTCCTTCGGCGGCAGCGCGATGCGCCAGTCGTCGACCATCACCGGGCCCTCGGGCAGCCGGTCGAAGGCCTGCTTGATGAGGCGAATCGACTGGGGAATCTCGAGCATGCGCATGTAGAAGCGATCGAAGTTGTCGCCGTTGTGGCCGACCGGAACGTCGAACTCGAGCTTGTCGTAGACCCAGTAGGGCTTCGCCTTGCGCACGTCGTAGCTGACGCCGCAGGCGCGCAGGCAGGGGCCGGTGAAGCCGAAGTCGAGGGCGTCGTCCTTGGTGATGACGCCGGTGCCCTTGGTGCGATCGACGAAGATGCGGTTGCGGGTGAGGAGCCCGTCGAGCTCGCCGAGGAAGCCGACCACCTGGTCGAGGGTCTTCATCACCTTCTCGCGCCAGCCGACGGGGAGATCGCGGTTGAGGCCCCCGATGCGCCCGTAGTTGGTGGTGAGCCTGGCGCCGGTGAGCTCGGTGACGCGGTCGGTGATCAGCTCGCGGCCCTCGATGGCGTAGAGGAACGCGGAGAAGCCGCCGAGCTCGAGGCCCGTCGCGCCCAGCATGGTGAGGTGGTTTGCGATGCGGTGCAGCTCGGCCGCGATCACGCGAATGTACTTCGCGCGCTCGGGGATCTCGATGCCGATGAGGTTCTCGACCGCGGTGATGTAGCCCAGGTTGTTCTGAATCGCCGACACGTAGTCGAGGCGATCGGTGTAGGGCAGCGCCTGGGTCCAGGTGACGTTCTCGCAGCTCTTCTGGAAGCCGCGGTGGAGGTAGCCGATCTCCGGGTCCATCTTCACGATGGTCTCGCCGTCGAGCTCCATGAAGATGCGCACGGTGCCGTGCGTGGCCGGGTGCGAGGGCCCCAGGTTCAGCACCATGTTGCGCGTCTGCAGGTGCGCTTCGAGCTCGTCCTCGCTCGGGGTCGGAGAGTATTCGTCAGCGGCGGAGGCCATGGTTTCCCTCGGGAAGGGCGATGAAGTTTCTTGAGTCAGTCGACCGGGCTGTTGGTGCCGGGGCCGCGGAAGATGTCCTTGATGGAGCGCTCGGGCACGAGAGGCTGCCGGCCGCGCAACGGGTAGTCCTTGCGCAGAGGGTGCCCCTCGAAGGACTCGTACATGAACATGCGCTTGAGGTTCGGGTGGCCGGTGAAGCGCACGCCGTAGAAGTCCCACACCAGCCGCTCCGACCACGCCGCGCCCTGGTAGACGCTGGAGATGGTGGGCAGGTCCTGGCCCTCGTCGACGAGCACCTTCAGGGAGAGGTGCTCGTTTCGATCGACGTTCTTGAAGAAGTAGAGCACCTCGAAGCGCGGAGAGCGCTGCTCCGGAGGCAGGTGCAGGCGATCGACGCCGTCCATGGAGACGAAGAGGCGAAAGCCGAGCTGCTCCTTGGCGAGCTTCGCGACCTCCGCGATGCGCGCGGGCTTCACGATGCCCCAGGCGCCGCCGCTTCGATCGGTGAAACGCTCCACCAGTGCGTCGGGGAGCTGCGACTGAATCTGATCCAGCGCGAACGTGCTCACGAAAGGCCCTCACCACGCGAGGAAACTGCGCCGAGCCTCATACCGGCGGGGGTGGGGACGGTCAATGCGATTTGTCGAGGGGGAACGAGGGCTTAGGCGCGTCCGATCGCCGATCATTCGCCGCGCTCATGGGTTCGCGAATGCTCGAAAAGAAAAAGCGCGCCCCCGGTGAGGGAGGCGCGCTCGTTCACGACGCGATCTTCAGCCGCGGGTCACCAGGCGGCGTTGAAGTTCACCTGGGTGACGTCGTAGCAACCGCCGCCGTCGACCGAGTGATCCTGGCCCACGTTCCAGCGTTCGAAGTGAAGGTTGGTCGCGCCGCCGACGAAGGTGCCGCCGCCGTCCGCGTCGCCGGAGCCCCCGGTGTAGTTCACGTTGCCGCCCATGGCCAAGAACGTCTTGCGGCAGAGGCCGTCCGCGGGGTTGCAGTCCTGGTAGTAGTAGATGCAATCGAAGCAGTCGGCGATGGTGGTGGGAGCGAGTGTCGCGGTGTGCGGGAACGTTCCCGAGCCGGGCAGCGCCCAGAAGTACTGGAATTCCATGTAGTCGTAGTGCGGGAGTCCGCCGTCGGCGAGCGTGCCCGCGTCGGCCGGGAACGGCGCCAGGGGGCTGTCGACGTCCGCCGCGTAGCCGCCGTAGGCGCCGGTGTCGTCGGTGATCCAAGAGCCGCCCGCGGTGGCGGTGGCCGCAATCGGGGTGGTGATCTTGGTGCAGACCTGCGCGGTTCCGCCGCCGGTCGCGCCACCACCAGTCCCGCCGCCCGTCGCGCCGCCGGTGCCGCCGCCCGTGGTGCTGCCGCCCGTGCCGCCTCCGGTGCCGGCGTCCTTCGAGCTGGGAGCGCCGCAGGCGCTGAGCGCCACGACCGCGCCACAGGCGAGCCCCGCCAGAATCTTTCGACTCATCATCATTGTCTTCCCTCCGTCACGCTGTGTGAAGGCGCGACTCTTAGCAGAGCATCGAGGTCGCACCAGTCCTCCGGCCCGGACCGGCGCTTATTGCACGCCCACCACTTCGCCGTCATCGCGCAGGTCGAGGTTGTAGGCGGCCGGAACCTTGGGCAACCCGGGCATGGTGAGGATCTCGCCGGTGAGCGCGAGGAGGAATCCTGCGCCGGCGGACACGCGCACTTGCCGCACCGTCACGGTGAAGCCCTCGGGCGCGCCCTGCTTCGACGGGTCGTCGGACAAGGACAGGTGCGTCTTCGCCATGCACACCGGCAGGTTGCCGAAGCCCCAGGCGGTGTAGCGCTCGAGGTCCTTCTTCGCCTCGGCGGTGAGCTCGACGTCCTTCGCGCCGTAGATGGTCTTGCCGATGGCGCGCACCTTCTCCTCGAAGGGCTGATCGAGGGAGTAGGTGAACTTCGGCGCGGTGGCGGGCTTGTCGAGCGCGGCCTTCACCACGTCGGCGAGCGTCTCGCTGCCCTTGCCGCCCTCGAGGTAGCCGGCGTTGCGCGCGACCTCCACGCCCTCGGCGCGGGCGAGCTTCTCGACCAGCGCGAGCTCGTCCTCGGTGTCCTTGTCGAACACGTTGAGGGCGACGATCGGGGTGAGCCCAAAGCTCTTGATCGCCGCGAGGTGCCGGCGCACGTTGGCGAAGCCCTTCTCCAGCGAGGCGAGGCCCGGGGTGTCGCCGCCGTGGCAGCGAATCGCGCGCACGGTGGCGACCAGCACCACCGCCGAGGGCCACAGGCCGGCCATGCGGCACTTGAGGTCGAGGAACTTCTCGCCGCCGAGATCGAAGGCGAAGCCGGCCTCGGTGACGACGACGTCGGCCAGCGCCAGCGCCGAGCGGGTGGCCATCACGCTGTTGCAGCCGTGGGCGATGTTGGCGAAAGGCCCGCCGTGCACGAGCGCCGGCACGCCCTCGTGGGTCTGGGCGAGGTTCGGGAGCAGCGCGTCGCCGAGCAGCGCCGCCATGGCGCCGACGGCGTTCAGATCTCCGGCGGTGATGGGCTTGTTGTCGCGGTCGACGCCGACGACGAGCCGCGCGAGGCGCTTCTTCAGGTCCGGCACGCCGTCGGAGAGGCAGAGCGTCGCCATGATCTGGGAGGCCGCGGTGATGTCGAAGCCGTCCTCGCGGGGGACGCCGTTGGCCGTGCCGCCGAGGCCGATGACGGTGTTGCGCAGGAAGCGATCGTTCATGTCGATGCAGCGCTTCCAGGTCACCGACTTGAAGCGCTTCTGATCGAAGTTGATGGCGTTGTCGACGAGCGCGGCGAGCAGGTTGTTGGCCGCGGTGATGGCGTGGAGGTCGCCGGTGCAGTGCAGGTTGATGCGCGCGGAGGGCTCCACGCTCGCCTTGCCGCCGCCGGTGCCGCCGCCCTTCGCGCCGAACACGGGGCCGAGGGAGGGCTCGCGCAAGGCCGCCATCGCGCGCACGCCGCGCCGCACCAGGCCCTGCACCAGGCCGACGGAGGTGGTCGTCTTTCCTTCGCCGTACTTGGTCGGCGTCATCGCCGAGACCAGCACCAGCTTCCCGCGCGGGCCCTTCTCCCTCAGTTGGGCGACCGTCTTCCACGACAGCTTCGCCAGGTGGGGGCCGTACTGCAGGATGTCCTCGGGGGTGAGATCGAGGGCCTTCGCGACGTCGGTGATGTGGCGCATGGGCGGGCACCAAACCCCTGAAAAGACTTCACCGTCAAGGAAGGGGTGTGAACGGGAGTGAACGCCATCTCTCGCGTCGGAGAAGAAAGACGCACGGCGTCGGAGGGCTTCCCGAGAACCCCGCACGATGCGCTCCTCGACGCTGTGGTTCTCGGCGGTTGTGGTCCTCTCGGCGACCGCGTGCAGCGTGGGCCAGGCGGACCTGATTCCGCTCGGGGACTCCAAGGCGGACACGATGACCGGTGCGGGCGGCGGTGGGGCCTCGACGTTCGACGGGGGCCCGCGCGGTGCGGCCGGGGAGCCGGCGGACGCGAGCGACGGCGGCACGACGATGGTGGACGCGGGCGTGAGCGGGTGCAGCGCCATGACCTGCCAGGCGAACGCGCGCTGCGTGTCCGGGCCGGCGCGCTGCGAATGCCTGCCAGGCTTCGTGGTGAACGGCGGGGCCTGCGTGGCGAACCTCCCGGGCAACCCAGCGCTGCACACCAAGGCCGAGGTCTGCCAGGCGTGGCAGGCCGCGCACGTGGAGAACGCGGCGAACGGTGGCTTCTCGGTGAGCACCGCGACCTGCGATCCCGGCACGGTGAGCCGCGACGGTCTCGACGACGCGCTCCGGCGGCTCAACACGTTCCGCTGGCTCGCGGGGCTCGGCCCGACCACCGAAGATCCGGGCAACGACACCCGCGCCCAGGGCTGCGCGCTCGTCTCGGCGTGGAACCCGGCTGGTCCGTCCGCGCACTTCCCGTCGTCGTCGGCCACCTGCTTCACCGCCGGGGGCGCCTCGGGGGCGGGGAGCAGCAACATCGCGTGGGGCTCTGGCACCGCGGCGAACGCGATGGACCAGTGGTTCGAGGACTGGGGCAACGACACGACCTACGGCCACCGCCGCTGGCTGCTGAACCCGCCGCTCTCCGACGTGGGCATCGGGCTGTACCGGGGCGGAAACAACTACGGCTCCGCCTCGTGCATCACCGTGTTCGGCATGTCCGGCAGCGGGCCTTCGCCGGCGTGGGTGGCCTGGCCGGCGCCCGGCTACGTGCCGTCGGACCTGATGCACACGCAGTGGACGGTGCAGGGGAACGTCCCGGGCGGTGCGACGGTGACGGTGACGCGGCAGTCCGACGGGCAGACGCTCGACACCTCGGTGGAGTGGCTGCAGGGAAGCTACGGCAACTCGTCGGCCCTCAAGCTGACCCGCAACGGCTGGAGCCCAGTGGCCGGCGAGACGTACCACGTCACGATCGTGGGCGGCGCAAGCGGCGCCAGCGCCATCGAGTACGACCTGACGCCGACCCAGTGCTGATGGCGGTGGCGCCTGGGTCGAACGAGCCCGCCTCCGTTCGAGTCGAGCTCGTTCGGCACGGATCCCCTCGCGCCCTGCCGTTCGCGCCGTCGCGAAGGTGGGCGCTGTTCGGCACCCTTCGACTTCGCCCAGGGTGAACGGTAGAGGGAGCCCGTGGCCTCTCCCGACTCGCTCCACCCGTTGCTGTACGCGCTGCAGGACAGCGTGATGCTCCTCGCGCCGGTGGGCTGGACGACGGTGCGGCTCACGCTCGTGCCGCACGGCCGCATGCTCCGCCTCGCCGAGACGGAGGTGAAGGGCGACGGCGCGAAGGAGCCCGAGCGCATGCCGGACCTGGGCGTCGACGTGCAGGCCGAGGCTTTCCGGCTCTCGGAAGGGCTCACCGAACTCGTGGAGCGGCTGCGCGAGAAGGGGAAGGACTGGGCTCCGGGCCTGGTCGAGGTCTCGCGAGCCGGCGGGGCCTGCGACTGGAAGCTGCTGCGCGCCGATGGCAGCGTGGCGTGGTTCACGCGGCTCGAGCCCAAGGAGCTCGACGGCTTGCTCGTCTCCGATGCGCTGTTGCGGGCGGTGCGGGGCAGCGAGCGGGCCTTTCAGGCGCTTCAGGCCTCGCTCGAGGCGCGGCTCGGCCGGGTGGAGGGCTTCTCGTACTCGGCGTCGAGCGGCACGGTGCGCATCGAGCGGGAAGGGCAGGCGCCACTGCACGTCTTCGCCGAGCTCGTGGGCCGCTACGACGTCGAGCACTTCAGCTGGCTGTGGAGCTGGGCGGATCGCGCGAGCAAGAGCGCCCGCGTGCGCCGCGTCTGCGCGCCGGAAGCGCAGACTCCGGGCCTCGCCGCCTTCTGGCGCGACGGCTTCCACTGCGACGAGGCCTTCGCCTTCGCGCTGGCCGGCCACGTGACGGTGTCGCTCGGCGCCTCGGGTCTCTTCCGCGCCGAGGTGCCCGACGCGAAGGAAGTGCTCCTCTTCGCCCTCGAGCCGCGCGCGAGCTGACAAAAGAAGAGCGGATCGGCCAACTGCACCGATCCGCTCCGATATCCCCAACGGGATTCGAACCCGTGTTGCCGGCTTGAAAGGCCAGCGTCCTGGGCCTCTAGACGATGGGGACGTCTAACCGCTGCTGATTCACTTTGTGAGTCGCGGGGGACTTGAACCCCCGACCCTCGGCTTAAAAGGCCGGTGCTCTACCACCTGAGCTAGCGACTCGTAGCACTTTGCACTTTTTTCCGCTCTGCCTCTGCTTTGGGGTCGACCTTGACCGTCACGTCCACCGACGCCGACTTCCCTTCAACCTGAACGGTGATGGTGGCCTTGCCCGGGTCGAGGGCCATGACCGTGCCCCCGCCGGTCGCCCGGGCCACCTTGGAGTCGCTGGTGCTGATGGTCGGAGTGCGATCCTTGAGCACCTTCCCGTCGAGATCGTAGGCGGTCACCTTCAACGCCGCCGCCGGGTCGCCCTCGGTCATCTCGATGGACCTGGGCTCGACCTCCAGCTTCTCCACGAAGAGCACGTCCACCGGCGCGCGGGCCTCGACGTCGCCCACCTTTGCGATCACCTCGGTGTGCCCGCTCTTGAGGCCCTTCACGCCGCCCTTCTTGTCCACCGTGGCGACGTCGGCGTCCTTCACCGACCAGGCGATCGACACCTTGGTGGCGCGAACCCCTTGCCGGCTCATCGGCTTGGCCTCGACGAAGACCTGATTCGTCGGCTGCTTGATGACGATCGGGCTGGGCTTCAGCTCGATGTAGTCCACCCGCTCGCAGGCGGTCAGCGACAGCACGAGGGCGACGAAGGGAAGGGCGCGCGTCATCGGCGCCGCCCTTAGCACGAAATCGGCTGCGTCAACGCGTGGCCGATCCGGTATGAGGTCATCATGGCGAAGCCGCCGAACGACGAAGCCCTGTCCTTCGATGAGCCGATCGAGGACGACGAGCCGGCCGGGCCCACAGGCTCCCTCTACATCACCTCCCAGGGCGCCGAGCGCATGCGCGCCGAGCTCAAGCAGCTGCTCACCAAAGAGCGGCCCAAGGTGACCTCCGAGGTCTCGGCCGCGGCGGCGCTGGGCGATCGCAGCGAGAACGCCGAGTACATCTACGGCAAGAAGCGCCTGCGCGAGATCGATCGCCGCCTGCACTACCTCCAGAAGCGGCTCGAGAAGCTGACCATCGTCGACCCTTGCGCGCAGAAGGACACCGGCAAGGTCTACTTCGGCGCCACCGTGAACCTGCAGAACGAGGACGACGGCTCGAAGGTCAGCTACCAGCTCGTGGGGCCGGACGAGACCGACACCAAGGCGGGGAAGATCTCCGTCGACTCCCCGGTGGGCAAGGCGCTGATGGGCAAGCTCAAGGGCGACACCGTGCTGGTCAACCGGCCCCGGGGCGAGGTGGAGCTGACCATCGTCTCCATCAAGTACCTGTGACCGGGGCGGGCGGCCCCGAACAAATCGACCGCGGCGCGCGCGTGCGCTGCTATGGTCGTGCTCGTCCGACGACGTGAGCACCCTCTCCCAACTTGGGGGCGTACTTGGCGCGTAAGAACTTCGTTCTCGATACCAACGTCCTTCTGCACGACCCGAGGAGCATCTACAGCTTCAGCGACAACACGGTCATCA
>JBBIOE010000269.1:0-9167 GCA_037443525.1 Archangiaceae bacterium
TGAGCGTCGTCTACCGCGGGCTCGACACGGCGCTGGAGCGCGAGGTGGCGGTGAAGGTGCTCCACCCGCACCTCGCCGGCAAGCCGGAGTCGCGGCGCCGGCTCGAGCGCGAGGCCAAGGCGGTGGCGCGGCTCAAGCACCCCAACATCCTCGAGGTCTACGACTTCGCCGGCGCCGACGCCGACGACGCGTACCTCGTCACCGAGTTCATTCGCGGGAAGACCCTGCGGCAGTTCATCGCCGACGAGGCGCTGCAGCCGCCGGAGATCGCCGCGATGGTGCTGCACGAGCTCGCCTCGGCGCTCGCGGTGGCCCACGACTCCGGCGTCATTCACCGCGATCTCAAGCCCGAGAACGTGATGGTGCGGGACGACGGCGTGCTGAAGCTGATGGACTTCGGCATCGCCAAGATCCTCGACAAGGACGACAAGATGACCATGACGGGCGCCCTGGTGGGCTCGCCCGCGCACATGGCGCCGGAGATCATCGAGGGCGAGGAGTCGGGCCCCGAGGCCGACGTCTTCTCGCTGGGGACGATGCTGTACCTGTTCGCGACCGGGAAGCTGCCCTTCACCGCGCCGAACACCACCGCCACGCTCAAGCGCATTCTCGACTGCGTCTACGACGACCCGCGGCAGGTGGTGGCCACGGTGTCGGACGAGCTCGCGGAAGTCATCGCCACCTGCCTGCGCCGCCAGCCCAAGGAGCGCTACCCGTCGGCGGGGAAGCTGCGCGACGCGCTGGCCGAGTACCTCGCGGGCCTCTCGCTCACCCGCCCCCACGAGGAGCTGGCGAAGTTCTTCCTCGATCCGCGCGGCTACCGGAAGGCGTTCCAGGGGCGCATCACCGAGGCGCTGCTCGGGCAGGCCGAGCGCCTGGTGGCCGAGAAGAAGAGCGCCCGGGCGATGTCGGCCCTGAACCAGGTGCTCGCGCACGACGCGCAGAACGAGCGCGCGGCGAAGCTGCTCGAGCAGATGAAGAAGCGAAAGACCCAGGAGAAGCGCGCGAAGCGGCTGGTGCGCGCCTCCCTCGCCGGTGGAGCGCTGATCATCGTCGCCGCGAGCGGCCTGCGCGGCTGGCAGGTGGCGACGCGCGCCCCGGACTTTCGTGTGCCCGCCGTGGCCGGCCCGGCCGAGCTGGTGCTCACCAGCGTGCACTGGCCGGGCCCGACGCCTTCGGAGCCGCCGCCTCCTCCCCCTCGCCCGCTCGTCGAGGCGCCGGACGCGGGGAGCGCGGCGACCGCCCTCAAGGCCGTGGAGCAGAACCCGAAGAAGGCCGCGGCGATCGAGAAGCTCCCGCCGCGTTCGCCGCCGGCGCAGGTGGCGAAGGCCGCCGAGGTCGAGGTGCGCGTGATGGTGCGCCCGTGGGGCTACCTCTCGGTGGACAAAGGGCCCAAGAGCGCCGAGGCCCTGGCCGTGCACGTGCTCACGCTCACCGCCGGGCCGCACGCCTTCACCGTGACCTGCGACGCCTGCGACTCGGCCGGCGCCACGCGCACCGTCGAGGTGAAGGCCGGCCAGGACGCGCCCATCATGCTGGTGGCGCCGCTCAGGCCCTCGCTGGTGAGCTTCGACGGCTACCCCGCCGAGGCCGTCGCGCGGGTGGGCGCGGAGCAGCGCACCGTGGCCGATTCGCGGGGCAACCCCTTCCGCATCGTGCCTCCGCCCGAAGGGCTCAAGGAGATGCGGCACCTGGTGAAGTTCGAGGTGGTGCTCGACGGCAAGACCATCGACAAGGGCGAGCGCTTCGTGCAGCCCGGCCAACCCGCGGTGTTCGCGAAGAAGGGGCCGTGAGGTGAGGCTCGCGCGCTGGGCTCTGATCGCGGTGCTGGTCTCGGCGGGCGCGCAGGCGCAGGTGCCCGATCGCGAGCTGGAGATCACCAAGGCCCTCTTCGATGCCGGCAACTACGCCGAGGCGCTCAAGCGGGTGGAGGTGTCGACGGGGGTCATCACCACCTTCAGCGCGCCGCAGCGCATCGAGCTGCACCGCATCGCCGGCCTCTCGGCTTTCAACCTGGGGCAGGCGCCGGTCGCGAGCGAGCACTTCCTCGAGCTGCTCAAGATCGATCCCGACTACGTGCTCGATCCCTTCGCGGCCCCTCCGCCTGCGCTCAAGCTCTTCGAGCAGGTGAAGAAGGACAACGGTGACTGGCTGAACCTCATTCGCCAGCAGCTCGCGCTCAAGGCCGAGCAGGACCGCCGGGCCGCCGCCGAGCGCGAGAAGAAGCGCCAGGAGGAGCTGGAGAAGAAGGCCCTGGCCGAGGCCGCCGCGCGGTCCATCACCGTGCGCACCGTGGAGAAGCACAGCCTGGTGGGGAACTTCGTGCCCTTCGGCTTCGGGCAGTACGTGCAGGGGCGCACCGGTTGGGCCACCGCGTTCGCCGTCGCCGAGGGCCTCGCCGGGCTGACCAGCGTGGTGGCCTACCTCTACCGGGCGTCGCTGTTCGTACCGACCACGCTGAGCTGGGTCGATCGCCTGGTGGCCTCGCTGACCGGCAAGTTCGACGCGACCGTCGTCGGCATCCCCTTCGCCTCGAAGGACGCGGCGGCGGCGGCGCACCTCACCGCCAACGTCTCGGCGGCGATCTTCTACCTGGCCTGGGGCGTCGGCGTGATCGACGCCCTCGCCCACCACACGCCCAGCACCACCCGAGAGACCAAGGAGCCGCTCGAGGCCGCTCCGACGATCACCCTTCAACCCATTCCCGGTGGCGCCGCCGCCGGCCTCATCGTGCCGTTCTAGTTCCCCTTGAAGGAGTACCCCCGATGGCGAGCCTGACCATCAAGACCCCCGACGGAAAGTCCCGCTCGGTCAACCTGCTCAAGCGCATCACGAGCATCGGCAAGGGCGCCGACAACGACATCGTGGTGGAGGACGCGGCGGTGCCGGAGACGGCCTTCGCGGTGCTCTACGACGGCACCACCTACCGCGTGGGCGGCGAGCTCGCCTTCCACGTCAACGGGAAGAAGACCGACGAGCACGAGCTCAAGGCCAACGACGTGGTGAAGGTCGGCGCCTCGGAGCTGGTGTTCTCGCTCGGCGACGCGCCGCTCGCGGCCCCGGCCCTGGCGACGCGCTACTCCCGCGGCGACTCGAACAACCCCGACGCCTCGACCCAGGAGCAGCCCGGCGTGCCCGGCCGCGAGCTGGCGGCCCTGCGCCGGCTGACCGCCTTCAGCGAGCACCTCTTGCAGAGCTACGACTTCGACCGCATCCTCGAGAGCCTGATGGACGAGGTGATCGAGGTGGCCCGCGCGGACAAGGGCTTCCTGATCCTCATGGAGTCGAACCAGCTTCGGGTGAAGGTGGCGCGGAACCTCCAGCGGGAGACCATCGAGGACGCCATCGAGCGCGTGTCGGACTCGATCGTGGCCAAGGTGGTCAAGTCGCAGAAGCCGCTGATCATCGCCGACGCCCTCGACGACCCCGAGTTCAACGCCTCGGAGTCGGTGGTGAACCTGAAGCTGCTCTCGGTGATGTGCGCGCCGCTCATGCACCGCGGCGAGCTCTTCGGCGTGCTCTACCTGGGCAACGATCGGCTCATCAACCGCTTCGACAAGAAGGCCCTCGACACGCTGACCATCTTCGCGGCGCAGGCGTCGCTTTTGTTGCAGAACGCGATGCTGGTGAACGAGCTCAAGCTCGAGAACACCACCCTGAAGAGCCGCCTCGAGGAGCAGACCTACGGCGACATCATCGGCGCCTGCGCGGGCATGAAGGAGGTCTACAAGCGCGTCGACAAGATCGCGCCCACCGACATCTCCGTGCTGGTGATCGGCGAGACCGGCACCGGCAAGGAGCTGATCGCCAAGGAGCTCCACCGGCGCTCGATTCGCGCCAAGGGCCCGTTCATCACCATCAACTGCGGGGCGATCCCCGAGAACCTGCTCGAGAGCGAGCTGTTCGGCCACGTGAAGGGCTCGTTCACCGGCGCGGTCGCCACCAAGCAGGGCAAGTTCCAGGCGGCCATCGGCGGCACGCTCTTCTTGGACGAGATCGGCGAGATGCCCCTGCAGCTGCAGGTGAAGCTCTTGCGCGCCCTGCAGGAGAAGGTCGTCTACAAGGTGGGCGACAACCGGCCCGAGCCCGTCGACATCCGCGTGGTCGCGGCGACCAACAAGAACCTCGACGAGGAGGTCCGCAAGGGCGCCTTCCGCGAGGACCTCTACTTCCGCATCAACGTGGTGACGCTGAAGCTGCCGCCCCTGCGCGAGCGCGGCGACGACGTGACGGTGCTGGCCCGCTTCTTCTTGAACCGCTACGCCCGCGAGTTCAACTCCAAGGCCAAGGGCTACGCGCCGGCGTCGATGGTGGCGCTCAAGAAGTACAACTGGCCGGGCAACATTCGCGAGTTGGAGAACCGCATCAAGAAGGCGGTGGTGCTCGCCGACAAGCCGCTGATGGCACCCGAGGACCTGGACCTGCGGCCCGAGAACCTGCCGCCGATTCTCCCGCTGGCCCTCGCCAAGGACGAGTTCCAGAAGCGGTACATCAACGAGGTGCTGGAGCGGAACAACGGCAATCGCACCAAGACCGCCAAGGACCTCGGTGTGGACCCGCGGACCATCTTTCGGCACCTCGAGAAGCTGGAGAGCGAGGCGCACGGCGCCCCTATGGCACCGGAGACAGAGCTCGAGGACGCCTAGGAATGTCCAAGGGCCTGAAAATCCTGGCGTACCCGGGTGCCAGGATCGTGGCAGCGATGTTGCTTGGGTGGACCTTGCTCGCGCTGAGCGGGTGCTTCGTCCTGGAGGATGACCCAGTGCTGCCCGACGTGCCGCGAAAGAGAAACAGCCCGCCGCGGATCGTGGGGCAGACGCCTCAGGACAACTTCACCAACGTGCAGATCGGGCCTTCGTGCAGCCCCGAGTTCTCGGTGCGGGTCGAGGACGACGACCGCGGCGACACGCTGGCCCACAAGTGGTGGGTTGACGCCAACCCCGGCTACGTCTCGGACATCAAGAACAGCGAGATCCTCGGGATTCCGGTGATCGGCGGGAAGGATCTGGTTCGGGTGGTCAAGGCGCCCAAGGCCGTGATCAACCACCTCGCCGACGGAAAGTCGCACCGGGTCGAGGTGTTCGTCACCGACGGCCACTTCGAGACCGACAGCCTGATTCCCGGCGCAAACCCGATCGAGCCTCCCGTGCTCGTGCCGCGCGACGCGGGCTGCCTGCCCGAGGACGCCGGCTGCTACTTCAACGGCGCGGTCCTGCCGAGCGGGGAGATCTTCGACGCCGGCTTCGATCTGCTCGCCGACGAGGCGTACCGCGTCAGCTACATGTGGCTGGTGACCACGGAGGCGTGCCCTCAATGACGCGCGCCCTCGGTCTGGTTGGCCTCTTGGTGCTCTCGGCCTGTGCCGCCGGGGGCATGCACCCAACGGGCATGCCGCCCTGCCTGTCCAACGACGAGTGCAGCGGAACCCAGATCTGCCTGGCCGATGGCTGCGCGGACCCGGCGAAGGGCATGGTGGTCGAAGTGACCGGCGACATGACTGCCGGGCAGTACTCGCGGGACGTGGAGATCCCCGACGGAGGTCTCACCCCGGTGCTCGACTTCCCGCTCGGCCCTCCGCTGCAGATGACCGGCGAGTTCCAGCGGGAGAGGTCGTCGTCCGTCGACCCGACCAACCGCGAGGCCTACACCTCCAAGGTGCTGGTGCGCGCCAACGGCCAGAGCGATCTGCTGCCGTCGGTCGCGCGAGCCTACCAGTCGACCTTTCAGCCCGAGGGTGGCGTCTTCTCGATGTTCATGGGCGCGGGGAGATTCCAGGTCGTGGCCTACCCCGATGACACCTCCGTGCCTCCGGCGTTCATCTCCGACTTCACCGTGCCCTCCGCCAACGGCGACCACGTGACCTTCGTCTTCCCGTCAGTGGAGGGTGCGGTGACGCTGTCGGGACGGCTGCTCAAGAGGCGAGTCAGCACGGTCCCACCGATGGATCTCGCCGTGACCACCGTCGCGATGGACCTGCAGGCCTTCGATCCCGTGACGCTGCGGCCGCTCTCGCAGCGGATTCCCGTGTCGTCTGGCCTCCCGGGGAGTCGTGGAGACTTCGTCCTCACCATGGCCGCTGAAGCGCGGGACCTGCCCCTGATTCTGCTCAGGGCGACGCCGCGGGACACGGGGGCGATGGTGCCGACCAAGAGCTTCACCGTTTCGGCGCCGCTGCCGAGCGCCGTCACCCTCGAGCTCGGCGACTTCGGCGACGCCCTGCCCCGCGTGTCCGGCCAGGTGTTGGCCGACGACGGCACTCCCGTCGCCAACGCCACGGTGGTGATCGAGGGCGCGGTCGGCGGCGGCGGCACGTTCCGCTCGCGGCTGGCGACCACGGACTCGTCGGGTGGCTTCGCGCTGGATCTGTTGGCGAACGACCCGCAGACGCCCTTCACCGTCACCGTGGTGCCGCCGCCCAACCTCGAGTGGGCCACGGTGCGCACCGCGATCCGGGTCGAGACCAAGCTGGGCGGCACCCCGACCCTCACTCCATCGCAGATTCGCTGCCCCTCGCGCGTCGCCGTCAGCGGCACCGTCTACCGCGCAGACAGCGAGGACCCGGCGGTGGGCGCGAAGGTGATCGCGGTCGCGCTGGGGGATGACACCTCGCGCTCGCTCGCGCTGGAGGACGTGGAGGGCGTGGTCGACTCCGCCGGCCGCTTCAACCTCTGGCTCGATCCCGGCCGGTGGCAGATCGATCTCGTGCCCGTCGACGACACCTCCGCGCGCCTGGGCCGCATCGTGACGGTGGCGGCGCCGCTCGGCGTGCCGGCCACCACCTTCGACGTGGGCACGCTCACCCTCCCCCGCGGCCGGAAGGTGACGGGCACCGTGACCTCCGGCGCTCCGAACCGCGGGGTCAACGTGGTGCCCTACGCGACCTTGCGCTTCTTCCGCGTCACGCAGGTGGGGGGGAGGCCGGCGTCGGTGCTGCTCGGTCAGGCCGTCGCCGACGGACGCGGCCAGTACTCGGTGCTGTTGCCGGTGCGGTGACCCGGGCCTGGCCCACGGCCCCGGCGGCTCAGGGCGTCACGCCGCCGTCGAGCTTCTCTCGCAACCGCTCGAGCCCAGGGCCCATCTGCTGGGCGAACTGGGTGGCGATCACCGTGTAGCGCGACGAGGCGTCTTCGAGCTCGTCGAAGAGCGCCGCGAGCCCAGCGCGCTCTCTCGAGCCGTCGACGCACTGCCCCTTCACCTGGTGAAACCGCGCCGCCCAGTCGTTGCGGAACGGCACCCAGTCGAGCTCGACGCGGTGCGGGCTCGGGCTGGCCGCCAGGGCGACCCTTTGCTGCTCGAGCTCGTCCAACAGGCGCCTCGCCTGGTCTCGGCACGCGTCGGCGGCGAGCGGCGGGCCCGGCGGCAAGGTCTTGGGCTCCATGGCCCACACCGAGCGGATCACGCTGCCGGTGACCAGCACCGAGAAGCCCACGGAGATCACCAGGTACACCGTCCACGACACCGCGCGGAAAGGTCGGTACCTCGGGTCCTTCGCTGGCGGCGAGCTCGCCATCGTCGGCTCAGTGCGCGGGCGCAGGCGGCGGAGGAGCGGGCGCCGGCGCGGGGGCAGGCTGGGCCGGCGTGGCCGGGGCCGCCGGAGCGGGAGGCGCCGCCTGCGGGGCCGCCGCGCGCTGGATGCGGAAGTAGAACGACTGGCGGAAGTCGCTCGCCGGGTAGGTCTGCAGGGCCTCGCGCGCCGTCTCCAGCGCCTTGTCCTTGCTGCCGACCATGTCGTACGACTGCATCAGCTGCATCATCGCGAAGTCGCGGTTCTTCGCCTTCTTGTCGCTCTCGACGAAGCGCGACAGGTGCTTCACCGCCTCCTCGAACTTCTTCGTCTGGAAGTAGGCGTTGCCGAGATCGTAGTGCGCCTCCTGCGCCTCTTCGGGCGTGGGGCTCATGGCCATGAAGCGGTTCAGCCAGTCGATGGTGCCGGGCCAGTCCTGCTTCTTGAAGGCCAGCGTGCCCTTGTCGAAGAGCGTGGCGCCGATCTCCCGCTTGAGCGCGGCGGCCCGCTCGGCGAGCGCGGCGCGCAAGAACGGCGAGAGCTTCTGCTGATCGATGCGGGCGAGGGCGTCGATGCCCTTCAGCCGCTCGTCGCCGGGCAGGTTGGTCATCATGCGCCACACCTCGCTCGCGCTGCGCTCGGCGGCGGCCATGGTGGTGGCCTCGGCCTTGAGCTTGTCGGTCTGCGCGTTGGCCTCCTGGAGCTGCTTCTCGAGGCGCTCGCGATCGGCCTGGACCGCGGCAGCCCGCGCGCCGGAGAGCGCGAACGCCCCCGCGCCGCACAGCAGAGCGAAGGCGATGTAGGCGGCCCCGGAGCTCACCCAGCTCTTCTTCTGGAACTCCTCCTGGTGAGCGGCCACGAGCTTGAGCTCCGCGAGGAGCGTCTTGAGCGCGTTGTCCGTCTTGATGGTCATGTTGCGCGCTTCGATCACCTCGCGGCGAATCTCGTCGAGCGCCTTGGCCTGGTCGGGAGTCAGATCTGTGCTCATTCGCGGCCCCTCTATCAGAAGCCCGGGATGATCTCTTGCTTCGGCGCCCTGCCCGTGAAGATGGTCAACCCCGCGGTGAACCACACCCCGCCGGCGTTGATGCCCGCGAGGTCGGGCAGCCAGACCCTCGCGTACATGTAGCGCAGGTCGAAGGTGAGCCCGTACCGCTCGTTGAGGCGCCACGTCGCGCCGACGCTGGCGTTCAGGCTCATCAGCAGCTTCTCGGGGTTGGGCAGCGAAGCGGAGGAGACGATGGCGTAGGTCGGGCCCACCTGCGCACCGAGGTAGGGCCTCAGGCGTTCGATCGGGAAGTCCACCTTCACCACCTGCACGCCGAGGAGCGCGCCGTAGGTGGTGGAGTTGAAAGGCTGGTGGCCCTCGAGCTCGAAGGGGTACCAGGACCCGAACAGATCGATGGCCACCAGCGTGAACTCGTTCACGCCCAACGAGAAGCTGGCGTCGATGGCCGGGCCCCCGGGGGCCGGGCGCACGAGGGGGTTGCCCGCCGCGGCCGCCTTGGCCTCGAAGTACCAGTTGGGCACCCAGCGGAAGCCGCCGAGCACGGAGATCTGCCCTTCCCCGTCGACGGAGCCGTCGGCGAGCGCCGCGCCGGCGCCGAGGCAGGCGATCAGAGCTGCGAGGCGAGCGCTCACCAGGTCTTCCAGCCTTCGGGGC
>JBBIOE010000270.1:0-9165 GCA_037443525.1 Archangiaceae bacterium
TCAGCGGCGCGACGGTGCGGCGGTGCGTGGTGTCGAACGGCGTCTACGTGCACAGCTACGCGCTGGTGGAGAGCTCGGTGCTCCTCGGCGGCTCGCTCCAGGGAGGCCTCATCACCGAGACCTCCATCGGGCGGAACTGCAAGGTGAAGAACGCCATCATCGACAAGAACGTGCGGCTCTCGGCGGGCACGGTCATCGGCTACGACCGCGCCGAGGACGAGAAGCGCGGCCTGAAGACGCAGCCCATTCCCGGGACGAACGACTACGTCGTGGTCGTGCCCAAGGACGCGGTGCTCTAGGGTGGAAGCAGTACAAAGTGTCTGGCAGTACAAAGTGTCTGGCACCGTCGCCGGCGTACAAAGTGTCTGGCACCGTCGCCGGCGTACAAAGTGTCTGGCACCGTCGCCGGGGCACCGTCGCCGGGGCGACGACGGCCTCGGCAGGGGTGTCGCCCGGACCTTCTTGTCGCGGAGCGGAAGACGCCGTGAAGTCACAGCGCCGTAGCATCAGCGGCTCCAGGCCTCGTCCCGTCTCACGGATGCTGTGTGGCCTCATGCTGACCGCCGCGTGCTCGTCGAGCCCCGGCCGCCTCGACGCGTCCACGGAGAACCCCGATGCGTCGCCGACTCCGTACACCTGCGTCCCAGATGCTGGTGACGCGTGCTGCACCGACCTGGAGTGCAACGACCCCCGAGCTCTGCGATGCCAGACCCTGGACCCGAGTGGCTCCTGGTCGAAGAGGAAGGTCTGCGCATGCGCCACGGTGAGGACCTGCCCCGGCTATGGCCTGACCTCGGTCGCCTGTCCGAGGAACTCCTGGTGCACGCGCGACGCTGGCTCGGAGGGGTGCACGTGCGACCCAGGGTTCGTCCCCTGCTACCGGGGGCCGTGTAGCTTGTTCGTCGCGTGCATCCTCCCGGGCGAGTGCTGCAACGACTGTACGGATGGCGGGCCTCCACCGTGACCGATTCGATCGCATAGACGAATCAGCAGTACGACCAGCCCTGCTGGCGCGGTCCGATGCCTCCGTGACGGGCCGTCGGCTCAGCGCCGGGCCACGGCCTGAAATGCCGGGCACGCCCGCACCGGCTGGCGCGGGTACTTTGGCTCCTGCGCCTCACACTTGAGGAACACCGAGCTCTTCCCGCGCACCACGCGCAGATGCGCGCACGCGTGGCACTGACTCTCGGGGAACGGGAGAGCCGGAGGTGGCTCGGTGTTCGGCACCCTCAGGCGGAGAGGCCTTCAAAGACCTTCGCGCCGTGCGCCTTCACCGCCGGGACGAGCCCACCCTCGCGCCGCAGCGTCTGGACGATCGCGCTCGGCGTCTCGGCGGTGAACGTCTTCCCGCTCGCCACGTGGCGGACCACGCCCGCCGCCGCGTCGACCTCCAGCTCTTCACCCTCCGCGGCCAGCGCGTAGAACGCCTCGTCCTTCACCACCAGGTACGGCAAGGCCTCGTTCACCAGGTTCCGCTTGTGGATGAAGGCGTAGCTCTTCGCCACCACGCAACCGATGCCCGCCCCGAGCAGCGCCCACACCGCCTGCTCGCGCGAGCTGCCCGAGCCCCACCCTTCGCCCGCCACCACGATGGTGCGGCCCTGCTTCGCGCGGTCCATGAACTCCGGCCGCACGAAGTGGAACGCCTTCGCGCCCAGCTCCTCGAGCTTGTTCAGGTGGCAGAACTCCCCGGGGATGATGGCGTCGGTGTCCACGCTGTCGCCGAAGCGCTGCACCTTGCCCGTGAGCTTCGCGCCCGACGCCTTCGCGCCCGCGCTCGAGCCCGCCGCCTTGGCCTCCACCTTCGTCGCCGGCTCGGCGCGGCGCACCTCCGGCATCGGCCTCCCCGCGTCGCGCCCGAGGATCTTCGCGAAGCGCGCCTGGTCGATCTTCGCCAGGTAGGGCCGCGGATCCGCCACCTTCATCTCCACGCTGGAGGCCGCCACGGTCGGGCCCGACGCCAGCCAGGCGAAGCTCCCCTGCCCCATGCGGTTCTCGAAGTTGCGGTTCTGCGACGAGAGCCAGGTCTCGCCTGCGCTCGCCTTCTCCGACGCCACGCCCAGGCACATCGAGCAGCCCGGAGGCCCCACGCGGAAGCCCGCCTTCTCGTACGCCGCGAACAGCCCCGCCTCGCGCATGCGCTTCTGAATGCCCAGGTCGCCCGGCACCACCAGCTGCTTCGCGCTCGCCGCCCGCGCCGGCTTGTCCTTCCACGCCTGCTCCAAGACCATCGCCGCCAGCACCAGCTCCTCTTCGGTGGTGGTGCAGCTGCCCACGAACAGGCCCTGGAGCGACTGGCCGAGCGTCTCCTCCACCGGGAACACGTTGTCCGGCGAGAAGCACTTCGCCACCTGCGGCCCGAGGTTCCTGAGGTCGATGGGGTAGCGGGCGACGTAGGGCGCGTCGGGGTCGGCCTTGAAGAAGAGCGCGTCACCCTTCTCCTCCGAGCGCTGCGACAGCCACGCCGCCACCGTCTCATCGGCCTCGAAGATGCCGTTCAGCCCGCCGAACTCCGCCGTCATGTTGGCGATGGTGAAGCGCATGTCGGTGGACCAGCTCCGCACGGCCTCGCCGCGGTACTCGACGGAGCGCTCCATCGCGACGGTGTTGCGCTTCAGCGCGCCCAGCGTCTTCAAGATGATGTCCTTGCCGCCGACGCCGAAGCCCGGCGTGCCGAGGTAGTCGACCGCGATGGCCTCCGGGACCTCGACCCACGACTGGCCGAGCACCATGGCCGCGGCGATGTCCGCGCCGCCGAGCCCGATGCTGAACGCGCCCATGCCGCCGTGCGAGCTCGAGTGCGAGTCGGCGCCGAACACCACCTGCCCGGGCTGCACCAGGTCCCGGTAGAACTTGGTGTGCAGGATGGTCTGGTTGGCGTCGTAGAAGTGGCGCAGCCCCGCCTCCTTTGCGAAGTCGCGGGACAGCTTCACCAGCTTCGCCGTGCGCGCGTCGCCCTTGAGCGTCACCTCGTCGACGGTGTGGTCCACCGCGAGGAAGAAGCGGTTGGCGTTGGCGATCTTCGGCCGCCCGAGCAGCGAGTAGGTCCGGTCCATGCCGTTCCACGCCAGCTCGCTGGCGATGGTCCAGTCGACCGCGATGGAGAGGATGTCCCCCGCCTGCACCCAGGGCCGCGCCAGGCCCTTCGCGTGGTGGGCAAGAATCTTCTGCGTCAGGGTCATCGGCTTGGCGGGCGTGGAGCTCATGGCGGGGCGATCTCTAACCCACTCACTCGCCGCCCGGCCAGTGAAGCGAGGCGGCGGCGCCGGCTCCACCCGAAGAGGTTGGCCCGCGGGCCGTAGCCCCCACGGACGACTGGTGCCGACTGAAATCGCGGCGCGCAGAGCGGCGAGATCCGCTTTGGCTCGGAGCGGAGTCCACTCTGACCCGCGTCAACGCGTCGCGGGCGGGCGCCAAGTTGGACGCCTGCGCGCAGGCTCCTACGATGAGAGCACCATGGCCGACGTCCCCTCCGCCCCCACGCCCACCGGAGCGTCCGCGAGCGACGCGCATCAGGTCACCTCGCCGCTGTCGCGCGTGAAGCCGCCCACTGGAGCGCCCAAGGGCCCCATCATCGGCATCGACCTGGGCACGACGTACTCCTGCGTGGCGGCGGTGAAGAACGGCAAGCCCTACGTCATCCCCTCCCGCGAGGGGCACAACACGATTCCGTCGATCATCGCGCTCGGCCCGAAGCATCAGCTCCTGGTGGGGCACCCGGCGAAGAGCCAGCTGGCCATCAACCCCAAGGAGACCGTCTTCGGCGCGAAGCGGCTGGTGGGGAGGCCCTACGTCTCGGACGTGGTGCAGCTGGTGAAGGAGCACTTCCAATACGAGATCGTCGAGGGCCGCGACGGCGAATCGGCGGTGCTGCTCGGCGGGGTGCTGTGGTCGCTGCAGCAGATCTCCGCGATGATCCTGGTCGAGGCCCGGGAGCTGGCCAGCGCCGCCCTCGGGGTGGACGTGCAGCGGGCGGTCATCACCGTGCCCGCCTACTACAACGAGCACCAGCGCCAGGCGGTGCGCGCGGCGGGGACCCTGGCCGGCCTGCACGTGGAGCGCATCCTCAACGAGCCCACCGCCGCCGCGCTGGCCTTCGGCTACGGCCGCAAGCTGGAGAAGGTGGTGCTGGTCTACGACCTGGGCGGCGGCACCTTCGACGCGTCGCTGTTGCAGCTCGGCGACGACGTCTACGAGGTCCTCTCCACCGGCGGCGACACCTTCCTGGGCGGCGTGGACTTCGATCAGCGCATCGCCGACCTCTTGCTCGCCGAGGCCCGCACCGGCTTGCGGACTGCCTGGGAGCCCGACGCCACCGCCCGCCAGCGCCTGGTGGAGGCCGCGGAGAGCGCCAAGCGGCTGCTCTCCGAGCAGACCTCGACCCGGGTGCAGGTGCCCTTCCTCGCCACCATCGGCGGCAAGCCCTTCGATCTCGACCTCCAGCTCACCCGCGCGCAGATCCAGGACGCGTGCGCCCCGCTGGTGGAGCGCACCGTCGAGGTGTGCCGCGAGGTGCTCAAGGCGGGCGGCAAGGAGCCGGCCGACGTCGCCGAGGTGATCCTGGTGGGCGGCATGTCGCGCATGCCGCTCGTCCACGAGAGCATCAACGCCCTGGTGGGCAAGAAGCCGAACAGCGGCGTGCACCCCGACGAGGCGGTGGCGCTGGGCGCGGCGCTCTTCGCGCACTCGCTGGGCCAGGAGCAGGGCGTCACCCTCATCGACGTGCTGCCGATGACCATCGGCGTGGGGCTGCCGCGGGGGCGGCTCAAGCCCATCATCCCCCGGAACACCAAGCTGCCCCACTCGAAGGCCTACGGCCTGGCGACGGTGAAGGACGACCAGGAGGAGCTGGAGCTCGCGGTGTACCAGGGCGAGGGCCAGGAGACCGACGAGGCCGAGTACCTGGGCACGGTGAAGATCGCCCCGCTGCCCAAGGGAGCGAAGGGCACGGTGACGTTGGCGGTGGAGTTCAGCCTCTCGGCCGAGTGCCTGCTCACCGTCACCGCGAGGGAGGTCAGCAAGGGCCTCGAGGTGAAGGCCACCTTCTCCACGCGCGACACGCCGGAGGTGGTGAAGGCGCGCCTGGCTCGGGCCGAGCGCATCGCCGCCGCGGTCCAGAAGGCGAAGGCCGCCGCCAGCGCCAAGACCGCCACTGCCGCCAAGCCGGCCGCGGGGGGCTTCTTGTCGCGGCTGCTGGAGCGGCTGTTCCCGGCGAAGAGGTAGCTCGCGTCAGTTCGTCGGCCGGCACTGCGCGCTACAGGTTCCCCAAGAGCCGTCGGTCAGGTCGTCGCAGGTCCCGTCATTGCATTCGAAGGCCGACTCGCACCCCCAACCGGCCTCCCACCCCAAGCCCGCTCCCCCCGCGTCACAGGATTCCCTGGGTTGAACTGGCTATCCGTGACGAGCGAAGTCGAAGTTCAACCGCGATCGCGCCCGAGGACCGCGCCCGCGAGCGAACGCGTGGCCTGGTCCCTCTCGGAATCGTCCCGCACCTGCGCGATGACATCGGAAGAACGGCGCACGACCTCAGCCACGGTGGGGCGCGAAAGCCGGTGAGTCTCCAGGAGCTCCCGGGTCTTCGCAGGCACCCAGATCCCGGCATGCGAGCCGGTGGGAGCATCTCCGACTCGCTCGCTCTCGAGGCACAGCCGTATCCAGTCGAGCAGCGCTTCGTGCCGCGTGCGCGGGGTCTGCATCAGCACCGCCAGCACCTCCTGCACCGCGAACGGGGTGGCGGCGTAAATCGTCCCCTGGTGCCAGAAGCAATCGAGAAGCTCGCCCAGGTGCAGGTCCTCGAAACCGTCATCGTCGAGCGAAGGGAGGCAACGCAGTGACGCGGGCGCGCGGCCGATGCCGTTGCCAGTGCGAACGAGGACGTTCCAGGGTGGCTCGAGCAGGGCCTCCCTCCGCTCGCGCTCGCGGCGCCTGCGACGAGAACCGAAGAGCGCCCACACCTCGCGCAGAAGCTCGACGACGTCGGTTTCACCCAGTCCCATCGGTTCTCCCGGTGCAATGTGAGACCGGCGCGGGCATCCTCCCAGAGTACCAGCTGCAGAGTAGTGACGTCGGTGAGGCCGTCGGCAGCCGGCCCGGGGCGCGGTACACGGTTGGCCCCGAATCGCCTCGCCTCGAAGGAGCCTTCGCATGAGCACCCCGCGCCGACCCACCGCCGAACGCCAGCAGCAGATCGCCGAGGCCGCGCTGCGCATCATCAGCGGCAAGGGCGTGCACCGGCTCACCACCCAGGAGTTGGCGCGCGAGGTGGGCATCTCCGACGGCTCCCTCTTCCGGCACTTCAAGGACAAAGCGGAGATCATCCGCGCCGCCATCGGCTTCCTCGAGCGCACCCTCTTCGAGGGCTTCCCGCCCCAGGCCGACGACCCGCTCGAGCGGCTGCGCCTGTTCTTCGTCCGCCGCCTCGAGCTGGTGCAGCGCCCGGCGCCGTGCGCTCCATCATCGAGCGCTCTCAAGCCTTCATTCGCCAATGCCTCCTCGAGGCCCAGGAGCAGGGCCTGCTCCGAGCCGGCCTCTCCATCGACGCCTTCACCCTGGTGGTGATGGGCACCCTCCAGGCCGTCGCCTTCGGCAGCCGCCGCTCTCCGAAGAAGAGTCAGCTGAACCCCGGGGCGGCCTGGCAAACCATCGAAACCATGATGCGGAAGTCCCCGAGATGACTCGGTGACAGGGGCTGATTGCAAGCAAGTACTTGCTTGCATATTCTGGCGGGCGTCGTTCGCCCCGAAAGGACCCGCCCATGCTCCACCCCCGACTCGTCTCCTCCCTCACCGCCGCGCTGCTGGCCCTCCCGCTGGCCTCGGGGTGCGCCACCGCCCGCACCGCCTCCACGGACTCCGTCGCCTCGGTGGACCTGAGCTGGCCCGAGGCCCAGGGGCCCCGCGCGCACAAGGACGCCTTCCAGAACGGCGCGGTGAAGATGGGCCTCATCACCCTGAGCCCCGGCGCCGAGCTCCCGGAGCACTCGGTGCCGCTGCCGGCGGTGCTGCTGGCCTCCTCGGGGCACGGGACGGTGAAGCTGGCCAAGGAGTCGCAGCCCCTCGACTCCATTCACGCCGTGTTCCTCCCCCCGGGCAGCAAGCACTCGGTGATCGCCGCCGAGGGCGAGCCGCTGCGCATCGCGGTGGTGGTACTCAAGGGCGCGGCGGCCGGCCCAGCCGGACACCCGGGCCACGCGATGCCCGGCGAGGCGGCCCCCGCGGCGGGTGCGGCGGCTCCGGTGGCCTGCGAGCACGAGGGGCACTGAAGCCATGCCGCGCGCCCGACTGCCGTGGGTGGCGCTCCTTGTGGGCAGCGCCGCCGTCGCCACCGAACCGCTTCGGCTCGACCTCACCCAGGCCGAAGCGCTCGCCACCCGCCACAGCCCGCTCCTCGCCATGCGCCAGGAGGAGCTCTTGGCCGCCCGCGCCCGGGCCAAGGCCGCCACCGCGCGCCTGCTCCCCAGGCTGTCGGCCAACGTGCGCTACGCCCGGCTGAGCGAGGTGGCCCCGGCCCAGCTCGAGCTGCCCTTCACCCTGCCCAACGGCACCAAGCCCGACCCGGTGCAGCTCGGCGAGTCCATCGAGAACCAGTTCGGCTCGAACCTGGTGCTCGAGCAGCCGCTCTTCACCGGCTTCTCGCTGGTGAACGGTCGCGAGGCCGCCCATCAGAGCGTCTCCGCCGCGGAGGAGCGGCTGCGGCAGGACCGCCAGGACGTGCTGCTGCGCACCCAGGAGGCGTACTTCGCGCTCTTCGAGGCCCGAGAGCTCGCGAAGGTGGCCGAGATGACCCTCAAGGGCGTCACCGGCCACCTCGGACGGCTCGAGCGGGCCGCCGCCGTCGGCGCGGGCACTCCCTTGGAGGTCAACCGCACCAGCACCCGCGTCGGCGCCGCGCGCGTTCAGCTACTCCAGGCCCAGGCCGCCGAGGGCACCGCCGCCCTCGCCCTGGCCACGCTGCTGGGCGTCGACCCGCTGACGCCGCTCGAGCTCACCGAGGACGTCGACCGCCTGCCGGCGACGCCCGAAGGCGATCTGGTGGAGCGCTCCAAGAGCCGCCCCGACCTGATGGCCGCCCGCGCCGCCGCCAACGCCAAGCAGGCCCAGGCTCGCGCCGCGCAGGGGCCCCTCTGGCCGCAGGCCCTCTTGCGCGCCAGCGCGCAGTACGACAGCCCCAACGCCCGCTACTTCCCGCTCAAGAACGAGGCGCGCGGGAGCTGGGACGCGGCGGTGGTGGTGTCCTGGGCGGCCTGGGACTTCGGCGCCAACCGCGCCCTGATGCGCGCCGCCGAGCACGACGCCGTCGCCGCCGAGAAGGCCGTCAGCATTCTGGAGGACGTGGTCCAGACCGAGGTGGGGCGCGAGCGCACCCTGTTCGGCCTCGCCGACGAGCGCGTCCGCGCCGCCGCCGAAGCGGTGGATGTGGCCCAGCAGGGCCTCAAGCGCGCCCAGACGTTGTGCGAAGCCGGGCAGTCCGCCTGCCTGGTGGTCCTCGACGCCGAGGCCGATCTCGCTCGCCTCCGCGCCGAGTGGGTGCAGGCCCGAACGCAGCGCCACCTCGCCGCCGCCCGCCTCGCCCGGGCCGTGGGGGCCCTCACCCCCACCCCGGAGCGCGCGCCATGAGCCGTCTCGTTCGGGCCGCCGTGGCCCAAAGGGCCGTGGTCACTCGGATCGCTCGTGGGGCCCGATCCGTGCGGGCTGAGATCGTCGAAGCCCTCCATCGGGTGTGGCGGCGCCCTTCGACGAGCTCGGGGCGAACGGTTGGCTCGCTTCTTTCGCTCACCGCCATCACCCCCAACCCCGGAGCACTCGCCATGCGCCTCACGCGTCCGTCCCTTCTCGCCGTGCTCCTCCTCGTCGCGGCCTGCAAGCCTCCGCCGCCCAGCGCCTCGCCGCCCCGGGCGGTGAAGACCGCGAGAGTGGCCGAGAAGCCCCTCTCCCGCGCGGCCCGCTACGCCGGCACGGTGGAGGCGCGCACCCAGGTGGAGCTCGCTTTCCGCGTGCCCGGCCGCGTGGCGAGCGTGGCCCAGGTGGCGCTGCCCCAGGGCGGCGCGCGGGCGCTGCAGGAGGGAGACCCGGTGAAGGCCGGCGCGACCCTGGCAGCTCTGGGCCTCGACGACCTGCGCCGCCAGGACCGGGCCGCGGTGGCGGGAGTCGCCGCCTGCGCCGCCCA
>JBBIOE010000271.1:0-9160 GCA_037443525.1 Archangiaceae bacterium
GGGCTCAGGGCAGGCTTCGGTGCCGATGCCTCGTGCATCGACACCCGAATCGCTTCGGTCTCGTCCGCCTCGCGACGGCCGGGGAACCTGTTCGGTGCTCTAGGGCCAAGGCTCGTCGGGTGGCCAGGCGTGGGGCTTCGCACGCCGCCGGAAGCCGACGCCCGACTGACAGCGCCTCGACGCCGCTGCGCTCCGCGCGGGGTGAACCGGCGTCCCGGGAGGCGCTGTGATCAGCCGTGGCAACAGGGCTCTGCGCCTCGTCGTCCCCCCCGCCTTCGCCTTGAGCGGCGCGAGCGCGCTCGTCTTCCAGGCGGTGCTCAACAAGCACTTCAGCTTCATCTTCGGCGTGAGCGCCTACGCCACCAGCGCGGTGCTGGCGTCCTTCATGTTCGGCCTCGCGCTCGGCAGCGCGCTGGCGTCGAGGGTGGTGCTGACCTGGCGCAGGCCGCTGCTCGTCTACGCCCTCGCCGAGGTGAGCATCGGCCTGTACGCCCTCGCCTTCACCGCGCTGGCGGGACAGGTGCAGGTCGTCTACCAGCAGGTGGCCAGCGCCTGGCAGCTCGGGTTCGGCGCGGTGACGGCCTGGCGCATCCTCGCCGCCGCCGTGTTGGTGGGCGTGCCCACGACGCTGATGGGCGCCTCGCTGCCCTTTCTCCTCGAGGGGCTGCGCCGCCGCGGCGTCAGCGGGGTCACCAACCTCCTCTACGGGCTCAACACCGTGGGGGCGGCGACGGGCGCGCTGGGCTCGGCCTACCTCCTGATGCCGGCGCTGGGGCTCTCGGGCTCGCTGGTGGTGGTCTTCGCCCTCGATCTCCTCGTCGGGCTCTTGGTGCTGCCGTTCTCGGCGGAGGTGGGGGGCGCGGCCCAAAGCCTCCGGTCGACCGCGGAGCCCGCCGCGGCTGGGGCACCTCTGGGCGGCGGGGCCTCCCTTCCCGTCTCCATCGCGCTCTTGGCCTTCTTCTCCGGCTGGCTCACCTTCGTCTGCGAGGTGGTGTGGACGCACCTGTTGGCGTTGGTCGCGGGCACCTCGACCTACGCCTACGCCATCATGTTGTTCTCGACGCTGTTCGCGATGTCTCTGGGTGGCGGCCTCGCCCACGGCCTCAAGCGCCGCAGGGGCGCCGCCGCCGACCTCGCCTGGTCCACCCGGCACATCGCCCTGGCGCTGGCGGCCTTCGCCGGGCTCACCTGGGTGACGCTGCCGGTCTGGGACGACGTGCCCTCGCTCTTCCTCGCCGCGGCGCCGGTGGCCACTTCGTTCTGGGCCATGGAGGCGGTGCGCTTCGTCAGCTGCTTCGGGCTGCTCCTGCTGCCGGCGACGGCGGCGGGCGTCGTCTTCCCCCTCGTGCTCTCGCACTTCGAGCACGACGCGAAGGGCAACGCCGTGGTGGGGCGCCTCTATGCCGTCAACACCGCGGGCACCATCGCCGGCAGCCTGCTCTCGGGCTTCGTGCTGCTGCGCCTCTTCGGCGGCCGGGGCACGCTCCTGTTGGTGGCGGCGGCCTCGGCGGCGGTGGCGGCCTGGCTCCTCTCCCGGCACCGCCGGGCGCTGGCTGCCGGGGTGGCCGGGCTGGTGGGCGCCTCGGCCTGGGCGGTGGTGCCTCGCTGGCACGACGAGACGCTGTTGAGCGGCGCCAACATCTACTTCTCCGACGCGCACGATCGCTTCGAGGAGCTCGTCTGGCAGCGCGAGTCTCTCACCGGCGGCGTCACCAGCGTGGTGCGAAGGGGGAACGAGCTCACCATGCTCACCGACGGCAAGTTCCAGGGCAACGACGGCAAGGAACTGAAGGACCAGCGCCGCTTCGCGATGATTCCCCACCTCTTCGTCCCGCGGAAGGAGCGGGCCCTCAACATCGGGCTCGGCACCGGCACCACCTTGGGCGTGCTCACCACCCTCGGCTACGGGCAGGTGGACGCCGTCGAGCTCTCGGACGACGTGGTGGAGGCGGCGCGCCGCTTCTTCGCCAAGGCCAACCACGGGGCGCTCGAGCACCCCTCGGTGACGACGCACCTGGAGGATGGGCGCAACTTCCTCGCGCTGCGGCCGAAGGCGGCGCCCTACGACCTGGTCTCCATCGAGATCACCTCCATCTGGTTCGCCGGCGCCGGCAACCTCTACAACGACGAGTTCTACGCCCTGGCGGCCGAGCACCTGGGGCAGCAGGGCGTGTTGCAGCAGTGGCTGCAGCTGCACCACATGTCGGTCACCAACGTGGCCTCCATCGTGCGCACGCTGCGCAAGCGCTTCCGTTACGTGCAGCTGTGGGTGCCGTCGCACCAGGGGGTGCTCATCGCCAGCCAGTCACCCCTGACGGTGAGGCCCGAGCGCCTGGCCGAGCTCGAGAGCAGCTTCGGAGCCGAGGACTTCCACTTCGGCTGGCCGTCCACGCTCTTGGGCGAGCTGCTGCTCGACGCCGACGGCACCGACGCCTTCCTCGCCTCCCAGCCGGCGGCGCCGCTCTCCACCGACGACAACCTCTTCCTCGAGTACGCCACCCCGCGGGGCAACGCCCTGGGCTGGAACTTCGACGAGACGGTGGCCCGCCTCGAGCGCTTCGCCTGCGCGCCGGGCCACTGCGCCTTCGCCCCCGGGGCCGAGTCCCTCACGCCGATGCGCTTGGGCCGCGCCTGGTTCGCGCCCGAGCACGGGGCCCGCTGGCACGCCGAGGTGGCCGCCGCCCTCGACCAGGCCTCCCCGGCCGAGCGGGCCCGCGCGCTCCCCCCGGGCCCCTCGCCGCGAGAGGGGCCTGCTCCCGTGGCGGGGGGGCCTGGAGTCGAAAGTGCGGTGCCTTGACGCACCGTGTCCGCGCAGGTAGGGCCGACTGCAATGTCTCCGGAATTCGTGCTTCCCGGCGGGGCCTTCGCCACCACCGTCGTCATCCCCGTGCGCAACGGCGGCGAAGTCCTCGAGCGGTGCCTCGCGGCCGTCGTCGCGCAGAAGACCTCGTTTCCCGTCGAGGTGCTGTGCATCGACTCCGGCTCGACCGACGGCTCCCTCGAGACCATCGAGCGCTCCGGGGCGCGGCTCTACCAGATCGCCCCCGAGACCTTCGGCCATGGGCGCACCCGCAACCTCGGCGTCTCCCTGAGCCAGACGCCCTTCGTCGCCCTCATCACCCAGGACGCCGTCCCCGCCGACGACGAGTGGCTCGAGCAGCTCATCCGCCCCTTCCGCTACGACGACACCCTGGCGGGCGTCTTCGGACGGCACCTCCCCCACGAGGGGTGTCGGCGGGCCGAGCGGTACATGCTGGAGCGGCACTTCGCCGCCTTCGGGAGCGAGACGATGACCTGGCGCATCGGCCACAACCCGAAGACGTGGAGCGAGTACGCGGCGGGGAAGGACTTCTTCGCCTTCTTCTCCGACAACAACGCCGCCCTGCGCAAGTCGGTGTGGGAGCTGATTCCCTACGCCGACGTCGAGTTCATGGAGGACCAGCTGTGGGCTGCGGCGGTGCTCGAGGCCGGCTACGGCAAGGCCTGGGCCCCCAGAGCCAGCGTGCGGCACAGCCACAACTACGACACGGTGACGACGCTTCGCCGCGCCTTCGATGAGAGCCGCTTTCGCCGCCTCTACAAAGATCCGCCGAACGTCTGGTCCCTGGGCAAGTGGATGGAGCATGCCCGCCTCAGCGCCCGCCGCGATCTCCATCGCCTCGAGCGGCTTTCGGCGCGCGAGTATCTCGCCGAGGCACCAGGCACGGTGACCCGCCACTACGCCGACGCCGTCGGGCGCTTCCTCGGCGACTCGTCGCCGCTGTTGCCCAAGGCGCTGGTGCAGCGCCTGTCGCAGCACGCCTCCCTCCGCGTCGGGGCCGAGGTCCAGTGGGGCAACCCGCTGTCGGAAGACGTGGTGCGCTTCGTCAAGGACACCTACGCCGTGAAGGGCAGCATCGACGGCACCGCCGAGATGATGCACCAGGTGGTGCACCTCGCCCGCACCTCCCGCACCTCGAATCTGGCCGAGGCGCTGCTCGGCTGGCGCCGCAGGGCGATCAAGCCGCCGGCCCTCGAGGGGTGGTGGAAGGCCGACGTCTACCGGTTCCTCGGCTCGGAGGCCAAGCCGCTGCTGAAGGACCGGCGCACCATTCAGAACGAGGCCCTCACGCTCAACTGGGTCGTCCCGCCCTTCGGCGAGGGCGGCGGGGGGCACCTCAACATCTTCCGCATGATTCACCTCTTGGAGAAGCGGGGCCTGCACAGCCGCGTCTACGTGCTCAACGGCAGAGAGGCGATGCCGTACCCGCGCGCCCAGCTGCGCTCGCTGGTTCACGAGTGGTTCGCGCCCATCGAGGCCCCGGTCGAGCCCCTCACCGACGCCCTGCTGCCGGCCGACTTCTCCATCGCCACCCACTGGACCACCGCCTACGCGGTGCGGGCCCTCGGCAACTCGCTGCACCAGGGCTACTTCGTGCAGGACTACGAGCCGATGTTCTACCCGGCGGGGGCCGAGGCGGTGTTCGCCGACCAGACCTACCGCATGGGCTTCTTGGGCCTCGCCGCCGGCGCCTGGCTCGGGCAGCTGCTCCACGAACGCTTCGGCATGACGGCGAAGACCTTCAAGCTCGCGGTGGACCACGAGGTCTACTGGCCCGAGCCGCCCCTCGAGCACGCCCAGCGCTCCATCTTCGCCTACGTGCGCCCCCACACGCCCCGGCGCGCCTTCGAGTTGGTGGCCTTGGCGCTCGCCAACGTGAAGAAGCTGCGGCCCCAGGTGAGCATCCACGTCGCCGGAGCCCAGCTGGCGCCCAGGTCGATGCCCTTCGAGTACACCGCCCACGGCATCCTCAACTCCACCGAGCTGCGCCGCCTCTACTCGAGGGTCAGCTTCGGAGTGGCGGCCTCGCTCACCAACTACAGCCTCCTGCCCCAGGAGATGGCGGCCTGCGGGTGCCCGGTCATCGACCTCGACGGTGAGACGACCCGGGCCGTCTACCCGCCCGGCGCGGTGGTGCTGGCGGAGCCGACCGTCGAGGGGCTGACCAAGGAGATGCTGGCCCTGCTCGACGACGACGTCTACCGGCGGCAGCAGGCCCAGCGCGGCCTCGACTACGCGGCGGCGCTGACCTGGGACGACTCGGCCGACGCGGTGAAGGCGGCCCTCGAGGGCTGGTCGGGACGGGCCAAGGTGGCCCCGGCGCGGGCGAAGAAGCCGGCCCGGGCCGCCCGGGCTGAGGAGGCGCCATGAGCTCCACCTCGTCGAGAGAGGCGTCGCAGCGCGGCTCCCTCGTCGCCATGCGCGACGCGGTCGAGCTCGACCCGAAGGCGCTCTTGGCCGTCTATCGCCGCTGGTCCGACGCCACCGGCCGGCGCACCCGGCAGGGCCGCTCGACGGTCATCGACAACCACTTCCGCGGCGTGCTGCTGAAGCTGCGGGAGAAGGCGGGGGTGGACTCACCGACCCTGCTGCCCTCGGCGCTGCCGCTCCTCGACGTGCCACGCATGGACGGGGGCGGGCTGGTCTCGACCGCGGCCAAGGTCGAGCTGTGGCGCCGGCAGATGCTGATCAACAACATCATCGCGCACGTCGTCAACATGTGGCCGCACCACCGGCAGTCCGAGCAGGCCCTGTCCTGGCTCGAGGACGAGCTGCGCCCGCTCATCGGCGCCTTCCCCGTGCCGGCCCTCAGCGCCAAGCGCACGGCGTTGGTGGGCCTCGCGGTGCTGGCGGGCAAGACGGCCGCGACGACGGCGCTGGCGCTCTCCATGCGCCCGCAGCTGAAGCAGATCGCCCGCGCCAACGAGATCCTCTTTCGTGCGCTGCGGGTGCTGGTGGCGCCGACGCCGGCCGACGACCAGGTGCTCGAGGCGACGGTGGCCGAGCTTTTGGCGCTGCACGCCGACCCCAGCTTCCGCGCGCTCGCCGGGCCCTGGGTCGCAGACCAGGTGCGCTACCTGCGCCAGGCCGCGCTCTCGGTGGCGGCCTTGCTGTTGCCGGGCGAGGGCGTGCTCGACGCGCTCTACTCCGAGTGGCGCACCGGGAACGAGGCGGCGCCCGCGGCGGTGGGCGTGCCCTCGCGGGTCGACGACCACCCCGAGGGGCCGGTGCGGGTCTCGGTGGTGGTGCTGGGCGCCGCCGCGGCGGGGCAGGCGGAGCGGCTCGTGGACAGCCTGGAGTGCCAGCCCGAGCGCTTCGAGTGCTTCGCGCAGGCCGAGGGGCGGGCGCTGGTGGGGCCGGCCCGGCCCGCGGTGCTGCGGTTCCCAGAGCTGCGAAAGCGGGTGACGGGCGAGTGGGTTGCGCTGGTGACCCAGCCGGCGGTGCTGGCGCACGAGGCCTGGTCGTCGCTCTCCGCGGCGGCCAGGGCCCAGCCCCAGGCCGAGGTCTTCTACTCGGACCACGACCTGCGGCGCGCCGACGGGGTGCTGACGCGGCCCTTCTTCAAGCCCGCCTGGTCGCCCGACCTCTACCGGGAGACGAACTACCTTGGTGGCGTCCTCTTCGTGAAGAAGGCGGCCTTCGACGCCTGGGCCGCGCCGCTGGAGAAGGCCACCGACGCCGACGTGGCGCGGCTGGTGCTCTCGCTGGAGAGCAGGGCCGGCGCCATCGGCCGAGTGCCCAGAGTGCTGTGGCACGAGCTCGGAGGCGAGCGCAACGTCGACGCCGGCCACTCGGCCGCGGTGGCCGAGAAGGTCGCGAAGCTCGACGGCAAGGCGACGCTCCTGCCGACGCCCACGGGGCAGCGGGTGCGCTACGCGGTGGAGGGCCAGCCGCTGGTCTCCATCGTGGTGCCCTTCAAGGATCGCCCCGAGCTGCTCGAGCAGCTGGTCACCACGCTGCTGGCGAACGAGACCTACCCCAACTTCGAGCTGGTGCTGGTCTCGAACAACTCGCGCAATCGGGCCACCTTCCAGACGCTGGCCGCGCTCGAGGACGAGCGCATTCACTGGCACGAGTGGAACCACCCGTTCAACTACCAGGCGATCAACAACGCCGCGGTGAAGTCGTGGACGAAGGGCGAGGTGCTGCTCTTCCTCAACAACGACATCTCCTTCGGCGAGGGTGGGGCGCTCTGCGAGCTGCTCGGTCACGCGTTGCGGCCTGAGGTCGGGGCCGTGGGGGCCAACCTGCTCTACCCCAACGGCAGGCTGCAGCACGCCGGGGTGGCGCTGGGCATCGCGGGCATGGCGGCGCACCCCTTTCAGCACGTGCGCCCCAACGCGAAGTGGACGGCCTTCGGGGTCCCGGCGTGGACGCGCAACGTGCTCGCCGTCACGGGGGCCTGCCTGATGATGCGGCGAGAGGTGTTCCTCGAGGTGGGCGGCTTCGACGAGGAGTTCGTCGTCTCCGGCGGCGACGTGGACCTCTGCCTGCGGGTGGGCGAGAAGGGCTACCGGGTCATCAACACGCCGCACGTCGCCGTCACCCACCACGAGTCGGCGACCCGCAGCGGCATGGTGATCCCCGACTCCGACGCCTGGAAGTCGTACCAGAGCTTCCACCGCTACGTGCGCGACGGCGACCCCTACTACCACCCCAACCTGAGCCTCACGAGCCAGGACGTCCTGCCGCGGCAGGAGCGCCGCAGCGGGCTCGAGCTGGCCTGGCAGCTGCTGTCGATGGCGCTGGAGAGCTCGAAGCAGCTGTTGGGCTGAGGGAGAGGCGAAGATGCACGTCCTGCTCGTCGGCGCCGGGGGCTTCATCGGGAGCACGGTGGGGCGCGCCCTCGAGGCGGCGGGGCACGAGGTGGTGCGGGTGGGGGGGTCCTACTCGGTGGGGCGCCCCGGAGCGCAGGGGTACTCGTACAAGGAGGGGCTCTACACGGCGCTGCAGCAGGAGCTCTCCACGGTGGACCTGGTGGTGTACGCCGCCGGCCGGGTGGTGCCGACGACGAACGTCTCGGTCAACGAGGCCCTGGCGCTCGACGGCAAGCCTCTGGGCGAGCTGCTCGAGAGCCTCTCGCAATGCGGGCGGCGGCCGGTCTTCGTGTTGCTCTCCACGGCGGGGGCCATCTACGGCTCCGTTCCCGAGGGCGAGGTGCTGACCGAGCAGAGCCACCTGCGGCCGCTCTCGGTGTACGGCCTGGTGCGCTCGCACATGGAGCAGGTGCTGGGCTTCCACCAGCGCCTCGGCCGGGTACGCGGGGTGACCCTGCGCCTGTCGAACGTCTTCGGCCCCGGGCAGCGCGTGAACGGGCCGGCGGCCTTCGTGGTGCGGGCGCTGACGGCGGCGAAGACCGGTGTGCCGATGGAGCTGTGGGGCGGCGGCCACCAGCGGAAGGACTTCCTCTACGTCGACGACGTCGTCTCGGCCGTCGAGGCGGCGGTGACCCACGCGAGCTCGAGCCACTACGACGGCACCCACGACAACGTCTTCAACGTCTGCCGCGGCGAGAGTGAGACCCTGCTCGAGGTGCTCGACACGGTGGAGGCGGTGACGGGGAAGGAAGTGCCCCGGCGCGTGATTCCCGCGCGCGAGGGCGACGTGCCGCGGGTCGAGCTGTCGAACGCGGTGGCCGCGCGGGCCCTGGCGTGGAGGCCCACCACGTCGCTGAAGGACGGCATCGCGAAGTTCTGGGGCGCCCTGGGCTGAGGCTCGGTACGGCTCCCGGGGCCTGGGGAATCAGGCCGCCGTTTCGGCCATCGCGTGCAGCGTCCACCCGACCTCGGGGGACAGCGGGCCCTGCGCTCCAGGCTTCGCCGACACCTCGAACGTGGTCTCGACCCGGCTGGCCGAGGTCGCGGCATCGCCCCCGACGGCCACCGCCGCCAGGAACCGCCCTCCGCCCAACCCGGGCCGCGTCAGCGCCAGCCGGAGCTCGCTGCGGCCCGCCGGCACCGTGCCGAGCACGTGGGTGCCGCGGAAGAGTACCTGCCCGTCGGCCGTCTTGAGCTCGAGCGAGACGTGACAGGCGAGGGCCGACTGGCTCTCGACGTCGGCGGAGAGGAAGAGGCTCTCGCCCGCCGAGAACTGCTCGCGAGCGGTGCCGGCGTCGTCCTGCACTTTGAGGCCGGTGATCGCCAGCGGTGGCGTCTGCGGCGCTTTCACCGGCGGCCGCGCGGTCTCGAGCGGCGCTCCCTGCGTCAGCGTGGGCAGCGCCTCACCGGGCGTGGAGAGCGCCGACTGGCCCGTGCGCCCGGCCTCGTCCTCGGCCGCGGACACGGCCCGCCTGTAATCGGCCACCACCTGTTCGGGGTCGCCCACCATGCGGGTGCGGCC
>JBBIOE010000272.1:0-9110 GCA_037443525.1 Archangiaceae bacterium
GCCCCCGACCGCGCCGCCGGTGCCGCCGCCCGCTCCGCCGTCGCACCCACCGGCGTCGGCGCAGTAGACGGCGAGCGCCTCGTCGATGTCGCCGCAGGCCGCGGCCACGGCGCCGAGCGCCGCGAGCACCACCACCCGATGGCCCAGTCTGGTTCGCGTCATGGCAGCACCCCGCTCACTCCGAGCACCACGCCCTCCGAGGGCAGGGGCGCGAAGGTCACCGTCGTCTTCGGGGCTTCACCGTCTCCGAAGAGCGCGAGGGCCCCGGCGCTCAAGAGCGCCGCCGCGCCCACCGAGGCGAGCACGACGCCCGCCGCGCGCTGGTCTTTTGCCCCGCCGGCGAAGGCGACCGGATCGGCCCCCACCACCGCGACGTTCGAGGTGCGCAGGGCGTCGGCCCGCTGCGAGGCCTGCACGAGGAAGACCGCGCCCACGGCCGCGCTCGCGACCCCCACGCCCGCGGGGACCCACCACCACCGCCTCGCTCCGCCGCCGCCCGCCGGCGCCTCCCCGGGCTGCGCCAGCGACGCGGCCGGGCGCAGCGCCTTCCTGAGCTGCTCGCGGAGCCTGCCGGCGCCGACGGTGAGCTGCTCGATGAGCTCCTTCTCGGACTCCGCGGAGGCGGAGAAGGTCGCCAGCTTCTGGGCGTCACGGGCGGAGATGACGGCGAGGTTCACCTGGTAGGTCCCGTCGAAGTTCCCCACGCTGCCCTTGAGGATGCCGTCGACGCCGAGAGCCGACGCGAGCTCCACCGTGCAGCTCGAAGACGCGTCGCAGTCGAGCAGCTGCCGCTGCCGCTCCATGCCGAGCAGCGAGGCGATCTCGGCGGCGGTGGTCACCTTGAGGTCGGCGGTGGCGAGCTGCTGGCTCAGGTGCTCGAGGTAGAACGCGCCCGCCTTCTGCGACACGTTCAACAGGCCGAGGTCCGGGGCCGCGAGGCGAATGGGACCTGGCTCCGCGGCCACGGCCAGCACCGCGACGGAAAGGGCGAAGTAGGGCACGGGGTTCCCTCCGGCGTTGTCACGCCACCACGAGCCGCCGAGCATAGGCCGTGCTCCTCCATTCCTTCGAACGAAACGCGGCCAGACGTCAGCGAGTCCGGGCCGGGCCCCTTCCGCGCTCCTTGGCGGGACGCCGGCGTAGGCTCGCGGAGTGACCCGGCGCTGGCTCGCCACCCTCCTCCTCCTCGCTCCGCTGGCCGCGGGCGCCGTGGACTTCTGCAGCGAGTCGCCCCTCGCGGTGCCGCCGCGCTCGGTCGGCAGCCCCTCCAAGGGCTCGGTGGAGGGCGCGGTCGCGCTGCGCGACGGCCAGGCGGCGCGCGTGCTCCCCAAGCGGCACAAGGCGCGCTGCCTCGCCTGGGGCACGCCGCGCCTGGTGGAGGCGCTGGAGCGCGCGGGGAAGGCGGTGCAGGCGCGCTACCCGGACAGCCCTCCGCTCGGGGTCGGCGATCTCGGCCGCGCCACCGGCGGGTCGATTCGTCCCCTCTCCCACTCGCACCAGGCCGGCCGCGACGTGGACCTCGCCTTCTACGTCCTCGACTCCGACGGCCGCCCCGTTCCCGCGGAGGACCTCACCCACTTCGGCGACTCGCTGAAGAGCCACGGCCTGCGCCTCGACGTGCCGCGCACCTGGGCGCTGGTGGAGAGCCTGGTCAGCGACGGCTCCATCGACGTGCGCTGGCTCTTCGTCAGCACGCCCATCGCCGCCGCGCTCCTCGACGAGGCCAGCCGGGTGAAGGCGCGCCCAGAGCTCGTCGAGCGCGCGAGGGCCCTGCTCCACCAGCCGAGCGACGCGCCGCCGCACGACGATCACCTCCACCTGCGAATCCGCTGCACCAAGGCCGAGCGCGAGCAGGGCTGCCGCGACGGCTGATCGGCGGGGCCGAATCTGGAGTAAAGGTGCGCCCCCTATGACGACCCGACACGTGGCCATCACCGGCGCCGGCCGAGGCATCGGCAAGGCGGTGGCCGAGCGGTTCCTGAAGGGCGGCTGGCAGGTGTGGGCGCTGATGCGCGACGAGGCGCAGCTCGCCCCGCTGGCCAAGCTCGGCGACGCCCGCTTCGTGCACTTCGACGCCACCGACGTGGACTCGGTGCTGGCCGCGGCCCAGAAGCTGCTCGTCGAGACCGGCCACGTGCACGCCCTGGTGAACAACGCCGGCATCGCGCACTCCGCCTCGCTCGCCAAGACGAGCACCGCGGAGTTCCTGCGGGTGCAGGCGGTCAACGTCACCGCGCCCTTCCTTCTCTGCCGCGAGCTGATGCCGTCGATGACCCGGGCCGGCGGCGGGCGGGTAGTGAACATCGGCTCGACCGCCTCGAAGAAGGGCTTCAAGTACACCTCGGCCTACTGCGCCTCGAAGCACGCGCTGCTGGGACTCTCCCGCGCGCTGGCGGCGGAGTTCGCGTCGAAGAACGTCACCGTCAACACCGTCTGCCCGGGCTGGGTGGACACGGACATGTTCAAGGCCAGCGTCGATCGCGTCGCCCAGACCACCGGGAGATCGCAGGCCGACGCCCGCGGCGCGCTGGAGTCGATGACGCCCATGGGCCGCGCGGTGAGGCCCGAGGAGGTCGCCGAGGTCGTCTACTTCCTCTGCGACTCGCCCGCCGGGGCCATCATCACCGGCGCCGACTACGCCATCGACGGAGGAGAGACGACATGAGCGAGGTGCTGCAGCCCCCGGGGTGGGCGAAGCCCAAGGGCTACTCGAACGGCGTCGCGGCGAGCGGTCGCATGGTCTTCGTGGCGGGCCAGGTGGGGTGGGACCCGACCAGCGAGGCGCCGAAGTTCCCGCCCACCTTCGCGGAGCAGTTCGATCAGTGCCTCGCCAACGTGCTGGCCGTGCTGACGGCGGGCGGCGCGAAGCCCGAGCACCTGGTGCGCCTGACCATGTACGTCTCGGACAAGAAGGAATACCTGGCCAACCTCAAGGCGTGCGGCGCGGCGTGGAAGAAGCACATCGGCAGAAGCTACCCGGCGATGGCGTGCCTCGAGGTGAAGGGCTTCGTCGAAGAGGGCGCGAAGCTGGAGATCGAAGCCACCGCCGTCGTCCCCTGACTGGAGCCTGACATGAAGACCCCGTCGTCATTTCGCTACGAAGTGAAGGGCCCCGTCGGCGTCATCACCTTCACCCGCCCCGACACGCTGAACTCGCTCACCTTCGACGTCTACCGCGAGCTGCGCGATCTCTTCTTCGAGCTGGAGAAGGACGCCGCGATCCGCTCGGTGGTCATCACCGGCGAGGGCAAGGGCTTCTGCTCCGGCGGCGACGTGAACAGCATCATCGGCGAGCTCTTCTCGCGCGACATGCCCGGGCTGGTCGAGTTCACCCGCATGACCTGCGATCTGATCCGCAACATCCGTTCGCTGCGCAAGCCGGTCATCGCCGCGCTCAACGGCACGGCGGCTGGCGCGGGCTCGGTCATCGCGCTGGCGGCTGACCTGCGCGTGGCCAGCGAGAAGGCGAAGATCGCCTTCCTCTTCGTGAAGGTGGGCCTCGCCGGCGCGGACATGGGCGCGGCCTCGCTGCTCCCCAAGGTGGTCGGCCTCTCGCGCGCCACCGAGCTGCTCTACCTGGGCGACACCGTCGACGCGCCGACCGCCGAGCGCTACGGGCTCTTCAACAAGGTGGTGCCGCCGGAGAAGCTCCTGGAGGAAGCGATGGCGCTGGCCACCCGCCTCGCCAACGGGCCCACCTTCGCGCTGGGCATGACCAAGGAGCTCCTCAACGCCGAGCTCAACATGGACCTCTTCGCCGCCCTCGACAACGAGGCGCGCGCGCAGGCGGTGTGCATGCAGACCAAGGACTTCCGCGAGGCCTACGAGGCCTTCACCGAGAAGCGTCCCGCGAAGTTCCAGGGGAAGTGATGAGCGCGAGCTTCCTCACTCCGGCGCACGAGGCGGTGCGGGCGAAGGCGCGGGCAGCGTTCGCGGCCCTCGACGCCAACGTCGCGCACCTCGACGACGCTTCGCTGGCCCGCGCGGTCGCGGCCACTGGCTTCTACCCGTACCTGGTGCCCAAGGCCTTCGGGGGCGCCCTGCCCAAGGTCGACGTGCTCACGGTGTGCGTGCTGCGCGAAGAGCTCGCGGCCCAGAACGCGGCCGCCGACTCGCTGTTCGCGGTGCAGGGCTTGGGGAGCCACCCGGTGCTGCTCGCGGGCTCCGAGGCGCAGAAGGCGGAGCTGCTCGGGAAGGTCGCGCGCGGCGAGGCCTTGTTCGCGTTCGCGCTCACCGAGCCCGAGGCCGGCAGCGACGTGGCGGCGATCGCTACCCAGGCCGTGAAGGACGGCGACGGCTACGTGCTCAGCGGGAAGAAGCGCTTCATCTCCAACGCCGGCGTGGCGACGCACTACACGGTCTTCGCCCGCACCGGCGAGGGGCCGAAGGGCCTGTCGGCCTTCGTGGTGCCGGCCTCGACGCCGGGCTTTCGCGTGGCGCAGAAGATGGAGCTCTTGGGCGAGCACCCCATCGGCGAACTGGAGCTCGTGGGCTGCCGGGTGCCGGCGTCGGCGCGGCTGGGCAGCGAGGGCGGCGGCATGAAGCTCGCGCTCTCCACTCTCGACGTGTTCCGCAGCACCGTGGGCGCGGCGGCGGTGGGCATGGCCCGGCGGGCGCTCGACGAGGCGGTGAAGTACGTGAAGACGCGGCGGCAGTTCGGCGCGCCCTTGGCGGAGCTCTCCGCGGTGCAAGCCCTGCTCGCCGACTGCGCGGTGGAGCTCGAGGCCTCCAGGCTCCTGGTGCACATGGCCGCGGCCACCAAGGACTCGGGCCAGGAGCGGGTGACCTACGAAGCGGCGGTGGCCAAGCTCTTCGCCACCGAGGCCGCCCAGCGCATCATCGATCGCTGCCTGCAGGTGCACGGCGGCAACGGAGTGGTGAAGGGCTTCGCGGTGGAGCGGCTGTACCGCGACGTGCGCGCCCTGCGCATCTACGAGGGCGCGAGCGAGGTGCAGCGGCTGGTCATCGCGCGGGCGCTGCTGGGCTGAGCGGCCGGCGGTCCGCGATCGCCGTCCTCGTCGGGTCGGCCGGAATCTCCGGCAGAGCTCAGCGGGCGTCGTCCCGGCGCGCGCGACCTCCGCGCGACGACCGGGCCGCGAGCACCACCGCGAGCGCCGCGAGCATCCCGAGCCCGCCCGACGCGTCGCAGCCACACCCCGCGCCCTGGTGCACCGCCGACTCGCCCAGCCCGCCGTCGGTCTCCGGCATTCCGCCGTCCACCGGCACGATCTTCAGCGTCGCGCACGAGTAGTAGAAGCACGGCGGCGCGTGGCTCGACATGAACTGCAGCACCTGCAGCGTGCAGTCGTCGCAGGCGAGGTTCGGCACGATGACGTCCTGCTCGAAGGTCGTCCCGCCCATGCCCACGTCGTGCGGGAAGAGCCCGTCGGCCACGAAGGGCGACAGGGAGCTCGGCTCGATGGGCGCGCTGACGCAGTTGTTCGCGCTCACCACCGCCGTCGGAGTCGTGAGCTCGCTCCGGCTCTTCACGATGCGAAGGCGGTAGTGCCCCGGGTGGCCGATCGTCTCCTGCCACTTCACCTTCAGGGTCTGTCCCGCGGTCACGGTGGTCACCGCGTTGGTCGGCGTCGGCGTCGAGGTGCCGCAGGGCTCGGTCTTCTGCGGATCGCCGAGCGCGTTCGTCACCTGCCACTCCGGCGGCGCGAGCTGCTTGTGGTGCGCCCACGCCATCGAGGACGCCACCATCACCACCACCACGGACGAGCGGACCGGCACGGGGCACCTTTGGGGCAAGAGCCCCCTACTCTCGCCCGCCGCCTCGGTTCTGGCCAGCGCCCTGGGCCGCGGCCGTTCGCTTCAGGACTCGGTGATCTCGTCCCACTTCCCCTTCCGCGCCAGGGCCAGCATGAGCTGGTCGTCCAGGTGCTGGAGGAGGACCTTGTTCCCGTCCTGCTGGTAGCGCTCGAGGGCCTTCTGGCAGTCCGGCAGGCGCTCCAAGAAGCGCGGCAGGGCGTCGCCCGAGAGGCTCTTGGCGTACATGCCGAAGCCGAGCTTCTCCAGGTAGAGCGCGTTGAGCACCTGCTCGAACTGGCCCTCGATGGGCACCGAGAGCATCGGCTTGTGCAGGTAGACCGCCTCGCTCATCAGCGTGTAGCCGCCGCCCGCCACCACGCCGCGCGCGGTGCGCAGATCGTCGATGAAGCCGCCTTCGCTGAAGGGGCGGAAGAGGAGCTTCCCGTCAATCACGTCCTCCGTGATGTCCCGGCGCATGCCGTAGATGCGGCACGGAAGCCCGCTCTTCTTCAGGTCCTCGAGGAGCTGGATGTTGGCGGTGCTGGTCTGGTACACGAGCAGGTGCTCGCCGGGCTCCGACTTCGCTTGGAGGATCTCCGGCCGCAAGATGGACGGCGCCAGCGTGGTGCGGGCCTTGCGGACCTCCGGGTAGAAGAACGTGGTGATGAGGAAGTGGAAGGCGCCGGGCAGCTTCGACTTCACGATGCCCTTGGTGAGCTCGAAGCTCGACTCGTACCCCTCGAGCAGCTTCGGGTCGTGCTTGCACCGGTTGATGATCTGCATGTTGTCCACGCTGATCACCGGCAGGAAATGGTTGCGCGCGAAGAGGTAGCTGAAGGTCTCGAAGTCGCTGATGACCACGTCGGGCGCAAACTTTTCCGCGAGGTCGAAGTACGTCCTCAGGTTCTGCGGCCAGCCCTTCACCGCGCCCTTGAGGTTCTGGAGCAGGGTCCCCAGGTTCTTCACCGAGTTTCCCTCGTAGTTGATGGTGAGGCCCCAGATGTTGTGCACGTTCTCGAAGCGCTTCGACAGGTACTGCTGCGCGCGCCCGGAGACGACGATCTGCACCTCGTGCTGCTTCACCAGGTGCTCGAGCACCACGCGAGACCTGGTCGCGTGCCCCATGCCCTCGCCCACCACGCCGTAGAGAATCTTCATTCGTTTCCCTCGGAGCTGAAGTCTGCCTGAAACGGTCCCCGAGACCAGCCCGGAGCGCACCGCGCCGTGGGGGCTTTGCATGCGGGCTGCCACGGCAACGTGCCGATTCCGCCAGCGACGCGGCGAGCCTTGCGCAGCCCCCTGCGCAGCTGCGTTGGAGTAAGACGTTGCGCATGTCGCAGACCCCCGCACGCCGCCTCCTCCGCGCGGCCGGAATGGGCTTGTCCCTGGGGCTGGGCGCCGCGGGCTGCGCGCTCTTGGGCCGGGCCTTCTTTCACGTCCAGGTCGACTGCTCGGGCATGTCTTTGGCCGAGTGCCAGCTCGCCCACGAGAGCGGGCGCACCGTGGCGCGGCTCGAGGGCCTGGGCAGCCTGGGCCTTCTGCTGGTCTCCTTCGGCACCTGGATCTTCGTGAAACGCTCCACCCCGCCGCGAACGCCATCCCCGACGTCCTGAGGAGACGCCATGACGCTCGACCCGCACGCCTTGCCCGAGTCGCTCAACCTCGCGGAGGTCTTCCTCTTTCGCCAGGCGCGCGCGCGGCCCGACGCGACGGCCATCCTCTTCGAGGAGCGGCGCATCACCTACGGCGAGCTCGCCGAGCGGGTCGACCGCGCCACCGCCGTCTACAAGAGCCTCGGCCTCGCCCTCGAGCAGCGGGTGCTCTTGATGCTGCCCGACCTGCCGCAGTTCGCCGAGGCCTGGCTCGGCGCGGTGAAGGCCGGCGGCGTGGTGAGCGCGGTGAACCCCGGCCTCTCGCCCGACGAGGTGCGCTACGCCCTGAGCTACACCCGGGCCAGGGTGGTGGTCGCCGACGCCCAGACCGCGCCCGTCCTCGAGAGCGTGCGCGCCGACTGTCCCCACCTGTCACACGTGCTGGTGGTGGGCGAGGCGGGCCGGGGCCGCTCGTGGGACCAGGAGCTCGACCGCGCCGCGCCCGACCGGTCCTTCGCGCCCACGCACCGAGACGACGCCGCGGTGTGGCTCTACACCTCGGGCTCGACCGGCTTCCCCAAGGCGGCGGTGCACAAGCAGCACGACTTCGTCTTCAACGCCCTGACCTACGGGCTGCCCATCGTCGGCTACTCGGAGAAGGACGTCTGCTTCTCGGTGCCGCGCCTGGCCTTCGGCTACGCGCTGGGCTCGAACCTGCTCTTCCCCCTGCTCGCCGGCGGGACGTCGCTGTTGTTCGAGGAGAAGCCGACGCCGCAGAAGCTCTTCGAGCTGCTCGCGCGGCACCGGCCCACCATGTTCACCGCGGTGCCCACCGCGCTCAACGCCATCATCAACGCGCCGGGGGTGGAGAAGGTCGACTTCTCCTCCATTCGCGTGGCCATCAGCGCCGGCGAGGCCCTGCCGGCCGAGCTCTACCAGCGGTGGAAGCGGCGCACCGGCGTGGAGATCCTGGACGGCATCGGCAGCGCCGAGATGTTCCACATCTTCATCACCAACCGCCTGGGCGACGTGAAGCTCGGGTCGCTCGGCCGGGTGGTCGAGGGCTACGAGGCGAAGGTCTGCGACGAAGCGGGCCGGGAGCTCGCGCGCGGCGAGGTGGGGACGCTCTGGGTGCGGGGCGACTCGATGGCGCTGGAGTACTGGCAGCAGCACGAGAAGTCGAAGCAGACCTTCCGCGGCGACTGGTGCGTCTCGGCGGACAAGTTCCAGGTCGACGAGGACGGCTACTTCTACTTCTGCGGGCGCGGCGACGACATGCTGAAGGTCGGCGGCAAGTGGCTCTCGCCGGTGGAGGTGGAGAACGCGCTCCTCATGCACCCCGCGGTGCGCGAGGCGGCGGTGGTGGGCTTCAAGGACGCCGACGGGCTGGAGAGGCCGAAGGCGTTCGTGGCGCTTCACCCCGGGCACGAGGCCGGCGATGCGCTGGCCGAGGCGCTCAAGGCGCACGCCCGCGAGAAGCTCGCGCCCTACAAGGCGCCGCGCGCGGTGGTGTTCGTCGACGCCCTGCCCAGGAGCGATCGCGGCAAGGTGCTGAAGGGAGAGCTGCGGGGATGAGGGTGAACCGAGGAACCGCCGTTCACGCTGAGCCTGTCGAAGCGTGCCGACCACCGTTCACCCTGAGAGGCCGTCAGATTTTGGGGCTGAGCCGGGCACCGCTCCTCTGCGCGGGGGGCGCGACCTCTGCTGCGCGCTTCGTTCAGCGCCTCCGGACGCTGGTTCAGCTCATCACCGACAGCATCCGAC
>JBBIOE010000273.1:0-9070 GCA_037443525.1 Archangiaceae bacterium
GGCCGCGGTTGCCCCGGCTCACGGGCGCGAGCGGGGCCCGAAGCCCGACAAGCGCGGCCGTGAAGGCACGCCGCCTGCGCCGCGCCCCTCGGCCGAGCGTCGCGGCAGGGACGCGCATCGCCGCCACGAGCCCGAGGAGGCCTCCCTCGAGGTCGCCGAGGACCCGACGGTCACCAAGCTCGCGAAGCTGCTCGCCGAGAAGTCGGCCGCCAAGGGCCGGGTGTACGCGGTGACGCGCCTCTCGGTCGAGGACCGCGCGCGCTTCCTCAAGGCGGCGAAGGGCCTGCCCGGCGTCTCGGTGAAGGTGGAGGGCGACGGCCACTTCCGCCGCGTCGTCTTCACCCCCGACAAGCCGACGCCGATCCTCAAGCGCTCGGTGATGCCGGACTTCGACGAGGACGACGACGGGTGAGCGGTGAGGTGGGTGGCGGCTCCCGCGGCGCGCCCGCGGTCGGACGCCTGGCGGCGGCGCTGGCTCCCTTCGCGGTCGGCGCGGCGGTCGTCGTCGTCCTCCTGCTCGTCGACCTCGCCGCGCGGCGCGCCACGCTCGCCGCCTTCACTGCGCTCGAGGTGAGGCAGTACGCGCTCTCGGCCCTCGGCTCGGTCGGCTTCTGGGCGGGGCTCGCGGCGCTCCTCGCGGTGCCGCTGCGCTCGCGGCCGCTCTGGTGGGCGCGCACCGGGGCCACCTTCCTGGGCGCGGTGGTGGTGCTCTTCGTCCCCTGGGCGATGTTCCTCTCCTACCGGCGGCTGCCCAACGAGGCCGCGGTGCGCTTCTTCGCCAACGAGTGGCGCTTCGCGCTGCGCTCCGCCGGGAGCATGTTCTCCTGGACGCCGCTGCTGCTGACGCTGCTCCTGGTGGCGGGGTTCTGGGTGCTCGTGCGCGCGAGCCGTCGCCTGCCGCCGTCCCGAATCGGGCTCTTCGCCGCGGTGGTGGCGCTCGCCGCCGACGTGACGGTGCTCGGGGTGTCGAAGCTCTCGCCGTCGTTACCCCTGCTCTCCGACGCTTGCGGCCTGCGCTTCGTGGCCCTGCTGGTGGGCTGGGGTGGGCACCCTCCCCCGTTCTTCGCGGTGGCCGAGCGCACGCCGCCGCCGCTCCCGGTCGCGCCGCCCCTGCCCGTCGACGTGCTCTTCGTGGTGCACGAGACCATGGGCGCCGAGTACCTGGTGACGCCGGACGGGCGCGAGGTGACGCCGAGCCTCCTGGCGCTCTCGCGCGACCCCGCGGCGGTGTGGCTCGAGAGGCTGCACACGCAGTCGAGCTGCACCGACGTCTCGGTGCCCTCGCTGCTGTCCGGGGTCTCCACCGCCACCGGGCTGCTCTGGCAGCAGCCGGTGCGGCTGCCCTTCGACGTGGCCCGCGCGGCGGGCGCCTTCACCTTCGTGACCGCGTCGCATCGCATGGGCTGGGCCACGCTCGATGCCTGGGTGGGCGCGAAGGCGCTCGACGTCTTCGTGCCGGCGGAGACCATCGATCCCGCCTGCGACGACGACGTGGGCGTGCCCGACGAGCGGGCCTACCGGGCGGCGCTGGAGGCCATGGACCGGGCGCACGCCTCGGGGCGGCGCTTCGTGGGCCTGGTGAAGACCAACGCCTCGCACGGGCCCTACCAGGTGGACCCGAAGGTGCAGCCGTTCGCGGACGAGGCCGGCTTCCCGGTGGGGCGCTCGGCGGGCTTCGTGCGCTACCTGAACTCGCTGCACCACGGCGACGCGCAGTTCGGCGACTTCTGGCGGGCCCTCGCCGCGCGGCCCTGGTTCGACGAGGTGCTGGTGGTGGTGACGGCGGACCACGGCGAGGCCTTCGGCCAGCACGAGCTGTGGAGCCACTGCGGCAGCTTCTTCCCCGAGGAGTCGCACGTGCCGGGGCTGTTGCGTTTGCCGCGCCGGCTCAGGGAGGCCGAGGGCTTCGCCCCCGCGCGCTCGCGCCTCGACGCCGCTCGGCACGAGCTGGTGGGCGCGGTGGACCTGCTCCCCACCGTGGCCGGGCTGCTCGGGTGGACGCCGCTCCTGGAGGGCCAGTTCGACGGCCACTCCTGGCTCGAGCCGCTGCCCCCACAGCGGCGCTACGTGTTCACCAACTGCTCCGACGCCCGCGGCTGCCCGGTGGCGGACTTCGGCGTCTGGGCCGAGGGCGTGCGCTGGGTGTACTCGGGCGCGACGCGGCGGTGGCAGGCCTTCGACGAGGAGAAGGACCCGCGGGCGCGGGTGGACGTCGCGGCGTCGCACCGGGAGCAGCTCGAGCGCGTGCTGGAGGCGCTGAGGGCGAGCCCGCGCGAGGGCGGCGTGGTCTCCAGGTTGTTGGGGGAGGCAGGGGCGAACTGAGCTTCGAGCGCGAGCGGCCGACAGCGCTCGCGGCGGCCGGCGCCGAAAATTCTCGGGGCGTCGGAGAGCACACCGGCTAGCCTTGCGACCGTCGCGCCTTGGCGTTCCTCGCGCGACCTCTTCGGAAGGGAAGCCATGAACGAAGCCATCGTCATTCTGGTGCTCGCGCTGGTCGGCATCGGCGTCTTGTGGTTCTTCATCACCCGCTGGCTGGTGAACGTGGGGCCGACGCAGATCGCCATCCTCGAGCGGCGCTACATCGGCCGCGAGCTGGACGCCGGCCGCATCTTCGCCACCCAGGGCGAGGTGGGCCTGCAGGCGCGCTACCTGCCGCCGGGCCTGCACTTCGTGGCCTGGCCCTTCATGGCGGTGGTGCAGAAGGTGGACTTCGTCACCATCGGCTCCGACGAGCTGGGGGTGGTGACGGCCACCGACGGCGAGGCGATGCCCTCGGGCCGCATCTTCGCCGAGGACAAGGCCGGCGAGGGGCACGACAACTTCCAGGACCCGGTGGGCTTCCTCACCAAGGGCGGCGTGCGCGGCAAGCAGCTGCGCTTCCTCACCAACGGCACCTACAAGATTCACCCGCGCCTCTTCCAGGTGCAGAAGATCAAGAAGACGCGCATCCCCGAGGGCAGCATCGGCGTGGTGACGGCGGCCGACGGCGTGGCGCTCCCGCACGGGCAGCTCCTCGCGAAGTCGGTGAACGGCCACGACAGCTTCCAGAAGGCGGAGGTCTTCCTCAAGAACGGCGGGCAGAAGGGGCCGCAGATCGACTTCCTCCGGCCCGGGACGTTCAACATCTTCACCGACATGTTCATGGTGCAGCTCGCCGAGGCGGCGCAGGTGAGCGAGAACCAGATCGGCATCGTGGAGGCGATGGACGGGGTGCCGATGCTGCCGGGCGACGTGGTGGGCGCGACGCCGGAGATGTCCTCCCACAACAGCTACCAGGACGGGCAAGCGTTCCTGGACGCCGGCGGCTTCCGCGGGCCGCAGACGGCGGTCTTGCGCCCCGGCCGGTACTACGTGAACCCCTACCTCTTCAACGTGACGCTCAAGCCGGTGACGGTGGTGCGGCAGGGCGAGGTGGGCGTGCTCATCTCCAACGTGGGGAAGGACCCGGAGACGAGCGTGGAGCTGATGGGCGACTCGGGCAAGCCCGGCGCCCAGCGCCACGTGGTGCCGGAGGGCTACCGCGGCATCCAGAAGAACGTGCTCGGCCCCGGCACCTACAACATCAACCCGCTCGCGCACATCGTGCTCATCGTGCCCACCACGACGCGGAGCGTGGAGTGGTCGCGCTCGCCCGACGCCGCCGATCCCTTCGACCCCTTCACGGTGGTGAGCCACGACGGCTTCGAGATGCAGGTCGAGGTGCGTTGCCAGTACCGGGTGCTGCCGGAGAACGCGCCCTTCGTGATTCAGAAGCTGGGCACCATCGAGGAGCTGGAGAACAACGTCATCCACCCGCAGATCGACGGCATCTTCCGCGCCCAGGTGTCGAAGTCGCCGGCCATCTCGTACCAGCAGAACCGCGCCGAGGAGCAGGCCGCCGCCGACGAGGCGGTGCGCGTCGACCTGGCCAAGTACCAAGTGGAGGTGGTGAGCGTGATGATCACCAACATCCACCTGCCGCCGGAGCTGATGAAGACCACGCAGCAGAAGAACCTGGCCGAGCAGGAGCAGTCGATGTTCGACGCCAAGAAGAAGGCCGAGGAGCGGCGCATCGAGTTCGAGCGCACGAAGTCCCAGGCCGATCAGCAGAACCTGTTGATGAAGGCGCAGGTGGGCATCGAGATCGCCGACCACGAGGCGAAGCAGGCGCAGAAGCGCGCCGAGGGCGAGGCGGCCCGCATTCGCACCACCGCCATCGCCGAGGCCGAGCGCATTCAGCGCATGGGCGACTCGGAGGCCGGCGTCATCCGCTCCAAGGGCGAAGCGCAGGCCAAGGCCTACCGCGATCAGGTGACGGCGCTCACCGCGCAGGGCGTGACGGCGGTGGAGGTGATGAAGTCCATCTCCGGCGCGGGGCTGAAGATCACCCCCGACGTGATGGTGAGCGGCGCGGGGAGCGACGGGCAGTCGGGCGGGCTGGTGCAGCTGCTCCTCGCCAACATGCTCAAGGCCCAGTTCAAGGTCGAGCCGGACGGGGGGCCCGTGCCGCCGCCGTCGCAGCCGGCGCCGCCGCGCGCGACCATGAAGTAGAGTCGAGGTCTTCCGGAGGCGTGGCATGGCGAAGGTGAAGTCCCTGAAGGAGAGGCTCTTCGGCGCGGCGGTGCTGAAGATGAGCTTCCGGCTGCGCGGCGCGGAGGACTCGCCCGCCTTTCGCGGCATCTACCCCGGCGTCTTGCGCGACCTGGAGCTCGAGGACAAAGACGTCGACGCCTTCATCGAGGAGAACCGCGAGGCGGTGGAGAAGTCGGCGCGCGGCGCGAGCTGAGCTCGGGCGGGGGGCGGGCGGGTCGCTCTTCGTCCCCTACGCGCGAGGCCGGCCGCGGCGAACGCGGGTGCTGACTGGCGTTGAGCGGGCGTGGGCGCAGGCGTACAACGCAAGCCCATGCCCTCGACTCTCGTCCTCGTCCGCCACGGCGAAAGCACCTGGAACGCGAAGAACCTCTTCACCGGTTGGGTCGACGTCGACCTGTCGGAGAAGGGCGTCTTGGAGGCGAGAAACGCCGGGAAGCTGATGGCCGAGGCGAAGCTGGCCTTCGACGTCTGCCACACCTCGCTCCTCACCCGGGCGGTGCGCACCGCCAACCTGGCGCTGGAGGTGACGGGTCAGGTGTGGCTGCCGGTGACGCGGCACTGGCGGCTCAACGAGCGGCACTACGGCGACCTGCAGGGGAAGGACAAGAAGCAGATGGTGCAGCAGTTCGGCGCCGAGCAGGTGCAGCTGTGGCGGCGCAGCTACGACGTGCCGCCGCCGAAGGTGGGCCTGGAGCACGAGTTCCACCCCTCCAAGGACCCCCGCTACCGGCTGCAGGCGCCCGACGCCCTGCCCGCCTCGGAGTGCCTGAAGGACGTGGTCGCCCGGGTGCTTCCCTACTGGTACGACGTGGTGGTGCCGCAGCTCCGGGCGGGGCTGACGGTGCTGGTGGTGGCCCACGGGAACTCCCTGCGGGCGCTGATGAAGCACCTGGAGCACATCTCGGACGCCGACATCCCCGAGCTCAACGTGCCCACGGGCATGCCCCGGCTCTTCCGCTTCACCGACCAGCTCACCTTCGCGGAGCCGCCGCGCTACCTCGACGAGGCGGCGGCGAAGGCGGGCGCGGCGGCGGTGGCGAAGCAGACGGGGTGACCGTGCTGGAGCTGGTCAGCGCAGCGGCGACCAAGGGCCGCCCGGCGCGGAGCCGGAGCCTGGCCTTCGTGCGGCGCGGCGAGCGCGGGGGCGTCTTCTGGGTGGTGGTGCTGGAGGCGTGGGACTCGCCGCCGTCGTGGTTCGACGTCCCCGAGGTGGACCTGCAGCCGAAGCTCGCCGAGGTGGTGTTCACGGCCTTCGAGGGTGTCTTGGCGAGGCCGCTCGACGCGGGGGCGGAGGTGCTGCTCGGAGAGGCCCTGGACGCGGCGGGCGAGGCCTTGCGCGAGCGGGCCAAGGACGCGCCGGCGGTGTTGCACGACGGGAGCGGGGCCTTCGTCGCCGCGGTGCTCTCGCGGGGGGACCAGCTGGCCATCGCCTGGGCCGGCGGGGCGCGGGTGTACCGCCTGCGCGGCGGAGAGCTGGCGCAGCTCTCGAAGGACCACGTGCTCGGGCGGGAGATGGGTGCGCCGGGCGCGCTCCAGCACGTCGTCACCCGGCAGCTGGCGAGCGGGGACGGCGCCGAGGTGGTGGGGGTCGAGCCGAGGGACGGGGATCGGCTGGTGCTGGTGAGTGCGGACGCGGCGGAGCTGCTGGCCACCCATCGCGCTCAGGCGGCGGCCGGATCGCCGGAGGCCGCGGTGGCGGCGCTGCTCGCCGCGTGGCCCGGGGCGCTCGCGTCGGCAGGCGTGGCGGTCGTCGACGTGCGGGTGCGGTGAGGTCTGGAAGGTGCCAGGTACTTTTTGGGTACTTTTTGGGCGACCTCGGCGCGTGGAGAGACCGCGTCATGATGAAGGTTGATGACAGCAGAATATCTGCGTGGTTTCAGTTGGTTGTGTGGTTTGCGGGCGTGATGACGCAGATCTCCGCGTCATGGTTGGGCGCGAAGGTGTCGGGTACTTCGGCCGGTGCTTCCACGGCGAGTTTCCGGGAATGCTCAGGCGTTCGGCTTTCGGCTCGAATTCGGTTCACGCCCAGTTGAACCCAGAAATCGGTCAGGCGGACTCGCAGGAGTTGTGGCCGCGCTGCGCCGGGGTGAAGGGCCCCTGTGGAGAGAGCGCTCGCATGTTCGACGCGAGGGGTCGCTGGAACGCCGTGAGCGTGGACGCCAAGCACGCGCTTCGCGCTGGACGTCGGGCAGCGCCCAAGCCGGGCCCCGGCTGCCGTGGAAGCGCTCCACGGAATGTGAGGCTCTGCACGGTGGCGTAGTGCGTCATCGCTGGAACTCCGCGACCATTGAATACCGTTGTAATTCCGATGGGTTGATGAGGTGCAGTCGCTCAAGATGTACCGGGAGCGCGTCACGGTCCGCCGGAAAAGGTGTCTGGCACCCTCTCGCGGCACCCTTTCACGATAGTTACCGTCAGACACACGAAAAGGTGTTTGACACCTTATCCCTCGCGCGCACCTCGGGCTCGCGTTGCCGCACGAGGAGGCCTCTGCTACTCGACGCTGGCTGTGACGACCCCGACCATCGCCGCCATCGCGACCGGCTCCTCTCCCGGGGGCATCGGCATCGTGCGGCTGTCGGGGCCGGCGGCGCTACCGGCGGCGCGTTCGGTCGCCACGCGCCTGAGCTCCACACCGGAGCCGAGGCGCGCCACCCTCACCGACTTCGTGGATGCCACCGGCGCGGTCCTCGACCAGGGCCTGACGCTGTACTTCCCCGGCCCCCATTCGTTCACCGGCGAAGACGTGGTGGAGCTCCACGCGCACGGCTCTCCTCGCCTGTTGCAGCTCCTCCTCGAGCGGGTGGCGGCGTTCCCTTCGGTCCGGCTGGCGGAACCGGGCGAGTTCACTCGGCGGGCGTTCGTCAACGGGCGGCTCGACCTGGCGCGGGCCGAGGCCGTGGCGGACCTGGTTTCGGCGGAGTCGGAGGCCGCCGTTCGCGCCGCGGCCGCCCAGCTCACCGGCGAGCTCTCGCGGCGGGTCGAGGCCATCCGCGCTCCCCTGGTCGAGCTGGGCGCCGATGTGGAGGGGGTGCTCCAGTTTCCCGACGAGGCCGAGGCCGCGGAGGTCGACGCGGCCGGGCGATTCGACGCCGCGCTCGGCGCTCTTAAGGGCCTGGTGCAGGCTGGCGCGCGTGGGGCGCTCCTTCGCCGGCGTCGCCGGATCGTGCTCTACGGGCCGGTCAACGCCGGGAAATCGACCCTGTTCAACGCCCTGGTCGGCGCCGAGCGGGCGCTGGTGGACACGGAGCCCGGCACCACGCGCGACGTCCTGGAAGCGGTGGTCGACCTCGACGGGGTCCCGGTCACCCTGGTGGACACCGCCGGGCTCCGCGACGACGCGGGCCGGGTGGAGCGGCTGGGCATCGAGCGGGCTCGCGAGGCCGTTCGAGGCGCCGATCTCGCGCTGCTCGTCATTCCTCCCGGCGCCACGGAGGACGAGCTTCGGGCGTGGCGGTTCGAGGCGGATCAGCGGATCAGCGTCGAGGTCTGGGCGAAAGCTGACCTCCGTTCCACGTGGAACGGCCCCGCCGGATCAGCCCTACCGTCAGGGAGCGAGGGGCTCTGGTCGGGCGAGGCGGGGGGCGATGGCGGTCGCGCGCCGCTGGAAGTCTCCGCTCGGACGGGACACGGGCTCGGTGCGCTTCGCGAGCACCTCCTCTCGCGGCTCGGCGCCGGTGAGACGGAGGGCGCGCTGATGACCTCCGAGCGGGCGCTCGCGGCGCTGCGGTCCGCGCTCGAGGCGCTCACCCGGGGGCGCGCCGCCCTCGACGTGTCGACGCTGGAGGTCGCCGCCGGGGAGCTTCAGCTCGCGCTCGGCGCGCTCGATGGCCTCACCGGTCAAGAGGCCTCGGCCGACGTGCTCGACGCCATCTTCCGTCGGTTCTGCATCGGCAAGTAGTCGGGCCGCGTCGGTGCAGCGACGACGCCAGGCTCGACCCGGCTTCGTCGCTCCCGTCGGCTCGCAGGCTCTCCAGCGCGTCGTGGCCTCGGGGCGCCCTTCCCGCCGGCGCGTCCGCGGAGCGATGCCCGCCGGCTCGATCGCTCGAGAGGTCCAGCTGCCTCCGTTCACGCGCAGCACCAGTGAGGACGTCGCCGAACCGAGCAGGAGCGGGGAGGCGCGAGTGGCCCAAGGAGTAGCCGCGCCACCGCGGTTTGGTGCTTCGGCGAGGGAGGCGAACTCCTCGGAAGCTCAGCCGACGCGCCCTTCGCGCGGGCCTCGGCCTCGAGATGGCGTTCGTCGTGCGAGGCGCGGTTGGTGCTGCATCGCGGGGGTGCGATGCGCATCGGCGGTCTCCGCGAATGAAGGTGGCCTCTTCGGAGGCTCAGCCGGCGCGCAGGTCGCGCGGGCCGCGGCCTCGAGGTGGGGTTCCTCGTGCGAGGCGCGGTTGGTGCTGCATCGCGGGGGGGGCGACGCGCGTCGGCGGTCTCCGCAACGGAAGGCGAACGCTTCGGAAGCTCGCTCTTAGAGGGTTGGGGTGAGGGGCTTCTCTCCGCG
>JBBIOE010000274.1:0-9025 GCA_037443525.1 Archangiaceae bacterium
TGATCTGCGTGCCCCGCACCTGCGCCCAGGCCGACGCCGGCTGCGGCGCGGTGGGCGACGGCTGCGGCGGGCTGATCCAGTGCGGCAGCTGCGCCACTGGCACCTGCGGCGCGGGCGGCCAGCCCAACCGGTGCGGCGGCGCCACGCCGTGCATGCCCAAGACGCTCGCCCAGACCGGCGCGACCTGCGGCTTCATCGGCGACGGCTGCGGCGGCCTGCTCGACGCCGGCACCTGCACCTCGGGCACCTGCGGCGGGGGCGGAGTGGCCAACGCCTGCGGCTCGCCGCCACCGTGCGTGCCGAAGACCTGCGCCCAGCTGGGCAAGAACTGTGGGCAGGTCGGCGACGGCTGCGGCGGCCTCACCGCCAACTGCGGCACCTGCACCGCCCCGAACATCTGCGGCGGCGCCGGCGTGCCGAGCGTGTGCGGCAACACCATCCCCGACGGCGGCGCGGCCTGCACCAACCTCTGCCTCAATCAGGTGGCGTGCACCACCGGCACCACCACCCTCTCCGGCGTCGTCTACGCGCCCACCGACCCGGCGCTCGGCTACGGCAACCCCGACCCGCTCCCCGGCGCCCTGGTCTACGTGCCCAACGGCACCGTGCAGCCGCTCACGCTGCTCGACGGCGGCACGCCCGACGGCGGCCCCGAGGTGAGCTGCGACAAGTGCTCGGCCGGCGTGAGCGGCAGCCCGCTCGTCACCGCCACCTCGGCGGTGAACGGCGCCTTCACCCTCTCCAACGTGCCCTGCGGGCCGGGCGTGGCGGTGCCGGTGGTGATTCAGCTGGGCAAGTGGCGGCGTCTGGTCACCTTGAACAACCTCAGCTGCTGCCAGGCGAACACCATGACCCGCGATCAGTCGCGCCTGCCGCGGCGCCAGTTCGAGGGGAGCGCCTTCGACAACATCCCCCTCATCGCGGTGGTCACCGGCAGCGCCGACGGCATCGAGAACGTGCTGCCGAAGCTGGGCATCGACCAGACCGTCGCCAACGGCCAGTACAGCATCGGCGGCGGCAGCGGGCGGGTGGGCTTCTACGTGGACAACGGCTTCAACAACACCGGCCTATTGGCGGGCGGAGGCACCATGCCGCCCTCGACCCAGCTCTACGACAGCCTCGCCGAGATGATGAAGTACGACATGATCATCATCGACTGCGTCGGTGGGGAGGTGCCGATGCTGCCCTCCGAGCGCGCCAACCTGGAGACCTACGCCAACCTGGGTGGCCGCGTCTTCACCAGCCACTACGCCTACGTCTGGCTCTACGACCTGGCCGATCCCGGCGGGGGCGCCATCTCGAGCCCCATCTCCTTCACCGGCACCGCGACCTGGAACGTGAACCAGAACTTCCCGCCCAACCAGGACGCGTACCTCGACACCAGCTTCACCAAGGGACAGACCTTCGCGCAGTGGGTGCAGGTGGTGAACGCCCAGGCGGCCTCGTCGACGACGGCGGTGCCGCGCATTCGCATCCTCAACGTGCGCCACGACTTCGACGCGGTCATCGCGCCCGCGCAGCGCTGGGTGTACGGCACCGCGGACGGCAACCCGATCAGCGCGACCAACCCGGCCATTCCGCTCGAGTACACGTTCAACACCCCGGTGACGGCGCCGGCGGCCAACCAGTGCGGGCGGGTGCTGTTCAGCGACTTCCACGTGGCCAACGGCGGCTACTTCTCGGGCAAGGCCGCCGCGCCGCTCACCCCGCAGGAGAAGGTCTTCGAGTACCTCATCTTCGATCTCTCCTCCTGCATCCAGCCGGACGTGCCGCCGCCCCAGACCTGCGCGCCGCGCAGCTGCGCCAGCCAGGGGTTGAACTGCGGCGCGGCCTCCGACGGCTGCGGCGGCACCATCGCCAGCTGCGGCACCTGCGTCGCGCCGAAGACCTGCGGCGGCGGCGGCACGCCCGGCGTGTGCGGCCAGGCCTGCGTGCCGAAGACCTGCGTGCAGCAGGGCTTCACCTGCGGGCTCCAGGGTGACGGGTGCGGCGGCTCGCTCACCTGCGGCACCTGCGTCTCGCCCCAGACCTGCGGCGGCGGCGGGACGCCGGGCGTGTGCGGCGGCGCGGTGTGCGTGCCGAAGAGCTGCGCGGCGCTCGGCTACAGCTGCGGCCAGCAGGGCGACGGCTGCGGCGGCTCGCAGAACTGCGGCTCCTGCCTCTCTCCGCAGACCTGCGGCGGCGGCGGCGTGCCCGGCGTCTGCGGCGGCGGCACGCCGTGCGTCCCGAAGAGCTGCGCCCAGCTCGGCTTCAACTGCGGCCTGCAGGGCGACGGCTGTGGCGGCTCGCAGAACTGCGGCTCCTGCCTCTCTCCGCAGACCTGCGGCGGCGGCGGCCTGCCTGGCGTCTGCGGCGGTGGCACCAAGTGCGTCCCGAAGAGCTGCGCCCAGCAGAACTACACCTGCGGTCCCCAGGGCGACGGCTGCGGCGGGCTCATCGACGGCGGCTGCGGCACCTGCTTGACCAACGAGCTGTGCGGCGCCGGAGGCCCGGGCGTGTGCGGCACCGTCACCTGCACGCCGCTCACCTGCGCCGGCCAGGGCATCTCGTGCGGGCCGGCCGGCGACGGCTGCGGCAACCTCATCCAGTGCGGCGCGTGCCCCGCCGGCCTGACCTGCGGCGGCAGCGGGGTGCCCGGCATCTGCGGCAAGCCTCCGTGCACGCCGCTGACCTGCTCGCAGATCGGCGCCAACTGCGGCCCCATCGGCGACGGCTGCGGCGGCACGCTCAACTGCGGCGTGTGCACCGCCCCGCTCGACACCTGCGGCGGCGGCGGCATCGCCAACGTCTGCGGCCACGTGTTCTGAGCGAGGCCGCCGCGACACGTCGCCCCCGTGGACCCGTGGCGGGTCGAGCCGGCGCCGGCCCGTCCCGCCGTCACGGCTCGGCCTCGCCGCCGGCGGTCCAAAAGGGCATGCTTCCGGTGACCGAGGGTGAGGCGGCGGGCGTGTGGCAGTCGAGGTCGGGGCGCTGGACCACTGCACCGAGGATCAGATGAGGCGACTTCGGGGAACCACCGTCGTGGCGTTGTGTCTCGCGGTCGGCGGCAGCTGGTGCCAGCGACCGCGGTCCGAGAGCGACGGCGGCGTCGACGCGGGACCAACGGGCGGCGCGGGCGGCGGCAGCGCCGGCACTGACGCCGGTGGCGGGCCGGGCGGCGGCGACGGCGGCATCGATGGCGGCATCGACGGCGGCGGAGACGCGGGGCCCACGATTCCCCCGCTGGAGGTCTCCGACGGTGGCGGCTGCGGCCTCAACTCCTGTGCTCGGGCGCACGCCACGTGCGGGCTGATCAGCGACGGCTGCGGCCTGGTGGTGATCGACTGTGGCTCGTGCGTCTCGCCCCTGACCTGCGGTGGCGGCGGCACCCCCAACGCGTGCGGCGGCGACGCCGGCTGCGTGAAGCGGACCTGCGCGGGGCTCGGCGTGAGCTGCGGGCCGATGAGCGACGGCTGTGGAGGCCTCTTGAGCTGCGGCCTGTGCGCCGTGCCGCAGACCTGCGGCGGTGGCGGCGTTCCCGGCGAGTGCGGAGAGGCCTTCGTGCCGAAGACCTGCGGGGAGCTCGGGTTCACCTGCGGCCTCCAGGGAGATGGCTCGGGCGGCACGCTCGACTGCGGCACCTGCGCCGCGCCCCTGACCTGCGGCGGCGGCGGCGTGCCCGGCGTGTGCGGCAGCGACGGGGGAACGTGCGCTCCGAAGAGCTGCGCCGAGCAGGGCTTCACCTGCGGGGCCCAGGGCGACGGGTGCGGCGGGTTCATCGACGGGGGCTGCGGCACCTGCCAGGCCAACGAGGTGTGTGGCTTCGGAGGGCCGGGCGTGTGCGGCGTCGCCTGTACTCCGCTCAGCTGCGCCGCCCAGGGCCTCTCCTGCGGCCTGGCCGGCGACGGCTGCGGCAACCTCCTCCAGTGCGGCGCGTGCCCCGTCGGCCAGACCTGCGGAGGCGGCGGAGTGCCCGGCGCCTGCGGCACGCCCCCCTGCACGCCAATCACCTGCGCCCAGGCCGGCGCCAACTGCGGCTACATCGGCGACGCCTGCGGAGGCGTGCTCTTCTGCGGGGTGTGTGCCCTGGTGGACACCTGCGGCGGCGGCGGCATCCCCAGCGTCTGCGGCAGCCTCCCCTGAGCGAGGGCGCGGCTCGGAGGCGAAGGTCGGGCGAGATGTCGAGGTCGAGCACCAGCGACGGCGTCACCGGCGCGCCGTCGACCTGCACCCCGAAGGAATTTCACATTGCACCCGCGGTCACTGTCGGGTGTCTTCCCCCGAGGCCCTCATTCCCCAGGGAGACGCGCGCATGCGGCTACGAACTTTGTCCGTCGTTCTCGTCGTATTGTCCGCGTCCTGTGCCGAGCGGAAGTCCGGGCAGCTCCTCGAGAACCAAGGCGCGTCGGCGAGCGAGGTGAAGGGGCTCGTGCGCGAGAGCGGCGAGGGGCCCTTCCTCAGCGGTGAGGTGGAGCACTTCACCGCGGTGCTCGACGCCAGCGCGGTGAAGCAGGTGCGCTGGAGCGCCACCGCCGGCGCGCTCGAGACCCAGGGCGTGCAGGCGTGGTGGACGCTGCCCGCGCCGGGCACCGCGGAGCTCTCGGTCTCGGTGACGATGAAGGACGGCCGAGAGGTGTCGGCCTCCTGGGCCTTTCAGGTCATCGAGCGGCCGCGGGTCGCGGCGAGCTCGGCGGCCGCGGCGCTCCTCGCCACGCCCATGCCGGCCCTGCCGCTCGACGGCGGCACCGCGGAGATCACCGGAGGCGCCTGCGACCTGCAGTACGACTCGGCCGCCAACCTCCACCTCGCCTTCACCAGCAGCACTCACCCGGGCCTCTACTACGGGAAGTGGAACGGCACCGCCTGGACCGTGGAGCTCGTCGACGGCATGGGCTTCAACACCGGCGGCGACGTCGACCCCGCGCGCGTCTCGATGGCCATCGACCCGTCGAACAACCCCCACCTCGCCTACCTCGTGAAGAACACCGTGGGCTACGCGACCAAGTCGGGCTCGACCTGGACCCGGGAGCGCGTCGACAGCGCCACCGTCCCGCTCCACGGCGGCGCGACCTACCCGGTGTCCATCGCGCTCAACCCCGCCGCGTCCAACAAGCCGACCATCTCGTATACCTACTGGTTCTCGGGCACGGCCGACCCGCGCACCGCCATCGCCACGCGGAGCGGGCCGGGCGCCTGGACGATCGCCCAGCCGGTCTTCGCCATCGGCAGCACGGTCTACGCCCAGACGGTGCGGGGCGAGATCGCCTTCAACGCCGCCGGCACGCTGTTCCTCCCGATGCTCTGCAACGGTGTCGGCGCGAGCGGGAACTACCTCACCAGCTGGACGCCGACGGCGATGGAGTTCGTGCTCGTCACCGGTTCCTCCGGCGGGCCGGGCTTCGACACGACCAAGACGGCGCTCGCCTGGGCCGGAGCGAATCGGCTCCTCGCCCGCACCGTGGCCGGCGTCTACGACGTCACCATCGCGTCGCCGCTCAACACCTCGACCATCGCCTGGTCGCGCAACGAGACGACCGGCAGCGCCGAGGGAGACCTCGCCTGGTCCGCCAAGCCCTACGTCCTGCACAACCACGGCGGCATGCTCGAGCTCGTCACGCCCAACGCCAGCGGGTTCTGGACCTACACCCAGCTCGGCAGCACCCAGGGGACTTCGGCGTCGCTCGTGCTGCACCCCACCACCGGCGCGGCGAACATCTGCTACCAGAGCGGTGGCCGCATCATGTTCCAGTAGCGGAAAGCCGCCATGCGCGTTCACTCGATCGCGGCGCTGGCCCTCGCCGCCACGCTGGCCGGCTGCACCTGCGGTTCGCCGCTGGGGAACCAGCCCCCTCAGGCGAAGATCTCGAGCCCCGAGGAGGGCGCGGTGCTGCAGGGCACCGGCCCGCACGCGCTCGTGGGCCAGGCCGTCGATCCCGAGGAGACCTCGCTCCCCGCCGAGGCCGTGGTCTGGAGCTCGGACCGTGACGGCGTGCTGGGTCACGGGCCGAGCGCGAGCGCCACGCTCACGGTGGGGCCGCACCGCCTCTCGCTCGACGTGACCGACTCGCAGGGCCTCACCGCGCGGGCGCAGGTTTCGGTGACCGTGGTGGCGAGCCCCGTCACCACCGGCGCGCCGACGGCCACCATCGACGCTCCCGCCACCGGTGCCTACTTCGATCAAGGTCAGCCCATCGCGCTGCGCGGCCACGCCGCCGACCCGCAAGACGGACCGCTCACCGGCCCGGCGCTCACCTGGACGTCGGACAAGGCCGGCGCGCTCGGCACCGGAGAGCAGGTGAGCTTCACCGGCGCCGCGGCCGGCACGCACCGCATCGTCCTCACCGCCACCGACCGCACCGGGCTCTCCGGCTTCGCGACCATCGACGTGCAGGTCGTCCCGCCCGGCACCAACCGGCCGCCCGCGGTGACCATCACCCAGCCGGCTGACGGCGCCCAGCCGCTCTTGGGCAGCCCCGTCACCCTGAGCGGGAGCGGGACGGACCCGGAGGACGGCGTGCTGACCGGCGCGGCGCTCACCTGGCGCTCCAGCAAGGACGGCGTCCTGGGCACTGGGGCGACGCTGACCGTCTCCACGCTCACGCTGGGCGTGCACACGCTGACCCTCGAGGCCAGGGACAGGCTCGGCGCAACGGGCGGCGCGCAGGTGACCGTGTCGGTGGTGGCGCCCAACAACCGGCCGCCCACCGCGTCCATCAGCGCTCCGGCCACCGGCACCACCGTCTTTCAGGGCAGCGCCGTGACCTTCACCGGCGCGGGCACGGACCCCGAAGACGGCGCGCTCACTGGCGCCGCGCTCTCGTGGACGTCGAGCCTCGACGGCGCGCTCGGCACCGGCAGCCCGCTCCCGGTGAGCGCGCTCTCCGCGGGCACCCACACCATCGTCCTCACGGCGCGCGACTCGGGTGGCAACTCGGGCGTCGCCTCGATTCAGCTGAGCGTGCTGCCGCAGAACGCGCCGCCCACCGTCTCCATCGCCACCCCGGCGAGCGGCAGCAGCTTCACCGCCGGCACGAGCGTCACGCTCTCGGGCACGGCGACGGACCCGGAGGACGGACCGCTGACCGGAACCAGGCTCGCCTGGACCTCCACGCGGGACGGCGTGCTCGGCACCGGCAGCCCGCTCTCGACGTCGTCGCTCTCGGTGGGGACGCACCAGCTCACGCTCACCGCGACCGACTCCGGCGGCCGCACCGGGAGCGCCAGCGTCTCGGTCACGGTGAACGCGGCGCCCGTCAACGTGCCGCCCATCGCCCGCCTCACCGGCCCCGCGCAGGCAGTGACCGCGCAGACTCTGACCTTCGACGGCGCGAGCTCCTCGGACTCCGATGGGACCATCGTCACCTTCGCCTTCGACTTCAAAGACGGCACTCCGGTCGCGTCCGGCCCGGCCAGCCAGGGGCAGCACGCGTTCGCCGCGCCGGGCACCTTCACCGTGACGCTGACGGTGACCGACGACCGGGGCGCCACCGGCACCACCTCGCTCCCGGTGAGCGTGGCGCAGGCCCAGCGGCTGCCCGTGGTGGTCGACGCCAGCCCGGAGAACGACGGCAGGGTGTGCCGGCTGGCCGTCGTCGGGTCGACGCTGCACCTCGCCTGGTACTCCGACGTGCACCCCACGCTCTGGTACGGGACCTTCTCCAACGGCGTGCTGACTCGCGAGGCCGTGGACAGCTTCGGCTTCAACATCGGCGGGCAGGTGCTGCCGGTCATCTCGATGGCGGTGGACGCCTCGGGCACGCCGCACCTGGCCTACGCCGTGAGGGGGACGGTGGCCTACGCGACCAAGTCGGGCGGATCGTGGGTCCGCGAGCGCGTCGACACCCTTGCGGTGCCTCTCCACGGCGGCTCGACCTATCCCATCTCCATCGCGCTCAACCCCGTCGCGTCCGGCGCGCCAGCGATCTCGTACACCTATTGGTTCGCCGGCACGGCCGATCCCCGCACCGCCATCGCCACCCGCACCGGCCCGGGGAGCTGGACCATCGCGCAGCCGGTGTTTGCCATCGGCACCACGCCCTACGCGCAGATCGTGCTCGGCGACGTCGCGTTCGACGCGGCGGGGAAGCTGCACCTGCCGATGCGCTGCAACGGCATCGGCGCGAGCGGGGACTACCTCGCCACCTGGACGAGCGCGGCCACCGACTTCGTCTCGCTGAGCGCGGGCGGGCTCGGGGGCCTCACCACCGCGACCTCCCTCACCTGGAGCGCCGCCGGGCGCCTCTTCCTCTTGAGCGGGAGCGGGCTCCTGGACGTCCAGGTCGCCTCACCGCTCGCGGGCAGCACCGCGAAGCGCTCGTACCTCGAGACCACCACCACCGGGCAGCAGGCGGTGGCCGCCGACTCGAGCGGCGCGCCGCGCATCGTCATCAACCACGGCGCCACGCTGGAGTCGGTGCGGGCCGGCCCCGGCGGGTTCTGGACCCGAGAGGACCTCGGCGCCACCGACAGCGCGATCATCGACGCGGTGGTGGACGGAAGCGGCGACACCCGGGCCTGCTTCTTCCGGGCGGGGAAGCTGATGCTGTACTGAGGCCGGTCGGAGGTGGACGCCGCCATCAGGGCGGCGCGAAGGCGGCCGCGGCGCAGGAGCGACGGAGCCGCTGTACCGCCGGATTCGAGGACGCCTCGCCGTCCGCCAGGCGCCTGGCGCCGCGCTCAGCCTCCTCCACGCGCCCGACGCCGCAGAGGCCCAGCACCTCGAGCGCGTCCAGCTCGACCCCGAGGACGCCCCGCGGAAAGTCGCCACGGTACGCCTCCACCACCCGCAGCACCTCGCTCCACTGCTGGGCCTTGGCCGCCCTGAGCCCGGCCTGGAGGGCCGCCAGCTCGGCGTCCAGCGTGGACTCGCTCGCGCTCGGTGGCGCCAGCGCCGGCTCGGCAGGCGGAGCGGCGCTCGGCGTCTCGGTCCCGACCGCCGGCGAAGAAGCCCGGCCACAGGAGACGCGGCTGGACGTGCACTCGTTCCGCGTGGTCGAGAGCTACTCGGGTCCCACCAGCTACTACAAGATCGTCGAGGATCCCGAGC
>JBBIOE010000275.1:0-8979 GCA_037443525.1 Archangiaceae bacterium
GAAGCGTCGGCGGAGGGACGGGCGGAAGCGTCGGCGGCGGGACGGGCGGAAGCACTGGCGGCGGGATGGGCGGAAGCACCGGCGGCGGGACGGGCGGAGGCCTCGGCACCGGCGTGGCGTGCTCGACTCCTTCGGCGTGTGCGTCCGGCTTCTGTGTCGGAGGTGTCTGCTGCGGCTCGGTCTGCGCCGATCCCTGTCAGACCTGCTCGGCCACGCCCGGCACCTGCACCACCCGCGCGAGCGGAGCGACGCCGCAGAGCTGGTGCAGCGGCGCGGTGTGCTCCGGCACCTCCACCCAGTGCCCGCTCTCCTGCGGCTCGAAGTCGCAGTGTATCGAGGGGTACGACTGCGTCTCATCCTGTACGCCGGTTCCTCCGGTGTACGACGCGGCGTCGTCGACGCTCGGCTCGGGGGTGACTCAGCTCTCCTGGACTCACACCGTGGGGGTTGGCTCCAACCGTCTCCTCCTGGTCGGCGTCGCGATGCGTCAGGGCACCGGCATCGCGGGGGCCGTCACCTCGGTGAGCTACGGCGGCCTTCCGCTCACCAAGGTGCAGACGCTGACCGGCGGGGGCTTCGCGCTCCAGCTCGAGGTGTGGAGCATGATCAACCCAGCCGCCGGCACCGGGACCGTCCTCGTCTCCTTCTCCAAGACCACCACCAGCGCGGTCGCCGGCGCGAGCTCGTGGCGGGGCGTGGGCCGCCTCGTCGCCACTCAAGGCACGTGTGGGAGCTTTCCCGTCACCGTTTCGAACCTCACCCCGGCCGATGTGCTCGTCGACGCGCTGGCCGGCTCGGGCATCACCGCCGCCAGCACCGTGGGCACCGGTCAGATCGAGCTGTGGAACCAGGTGCAGAGCCAGGCCTCCGCGTCGGCGAACGTGCGAGGCGCCAGCAGCCGCAAGGCCGGAACGCTCGGCTCGTCCACCCTGTGGTGGGACACGGGCGGGTACCTCGACTCCTGCCTGCTGGTCTCCACGCTGCGCGGCCCGTGACGCCCCGCGCGCGGGATGTTCTTCCGCTCCTCGATGGGCGGCGTAGGATCGCCGAATGCTCTTCTCCTCCGCCGTCCTCGCGCTGGCCCTCGCTGCCGAGCCCAAGGCCCCCGCCGCCGATGATGCCAAGGTGAACGCCGCCATCGCCGAGCGGGTGAAGGTGCTGGTGGCCGCGCTCTCCGCCCGCGACTCCAAGGCCCTGGTGGCGCTCTTCGACCCCTCCGGCCCGACGCTCCTGGGCACCGACGTCGCCGAGGTGTGCCGAGACCTCGCCTGCATCGAGAAGCAGTCGAAGGACTCGTTCGCCCTGGTCGACGCGTCGAAGTACGGCGAGCCGAAGCCGCTCTCGATTCGCTCCGCCGGCGGCCTCGCCACCGCCTACTTCGACGTCACCGCCGAGGCCGTCACCGGCAAGGAGAAGAAGTCGCAGGTTCAGCGACTCGCAACCACCTGGCGCCTGGCGGGAACCGACTGGAAGCTGGTCCAGTTGTTGCGCTCCGTCCCCACGGTGTCGCGGTCGGCTCGCGAGATGCTGAAGGAGAACGAGCTGAAGTGACGCGTCAGCCGTGCGAGGCCAGCGTCGGTCCGGCCACGCGGAACACGATTCCCAGCACCAGCCCGCCGAGCCACCCCGCCAGCACCAGCCCCTTCAGGCGGTGCTGGAACTGGGTGAAGCCGTACACGACCGTGTAGGGCGGGATGCACAGCACCATGAAGCCGGTGCCCACGCTGCGGGTGAAGGCGTGCACCAGCACCAACACGAAGCACACCACCGCGATGAGGTGCAGCAGCAAGCCTGCGACGACCAGCGCCATACACCCACCTTTTCACGGGTCGCGGACGATTGCGACGGCTCCGGCGAACGGTTGGTCGCGCGCCGGATTCCCGAGCAGGGTCTCAGCCGAGGCGATCGGGTGGCTCACTGGTCCAAGACCGGGACGAGCGGGAGCACCACCTGCGTCTGCGGCCGCTCGACCGCGACGCCCGGCGTCACGCTTCAGTGAAGGCGCTCACCGCCGCTGCGCCCGCGCCGCCTTCGGCACGAACCGCGGCAGCCGCGCCGCCTTGCCCTTCGCCACCAGCGCCAGCTTCTCGTCTCGCGTCAGCCGCTTGAGCGCGAGCTCGCTGCGCAGCGCCGACGAGCGATCCTTCACCCGCCGCGAGAACACCAGCCTGACCGGCCGCCGAGACCGCGTGTAGCGCGCGCCTTGGCCCTTGTTGTGCCGCTCCACCCGCGCGGGCACGTCGACCGCGCAGCCCGCGTAGAGCGAGCCGTCCCGACACCGCACCAGATACACCCACCACGCCATGCTCAGCCCTTGGCGTGCGCGTCGATGGCCTCGAGGACCTCGGCGGCGTGCCCCTTGGCCTTCACCTTGGGCCAGTGCTTCACCACCGTGCCGTCGGGCCCGATGAGCACCGTCGAGCGGATGAGGCCCATGAACCTCCGGCCGTAGAGCGTCTTCTCGCCCCAGGCCCCATAGGTCTCCGCCAGCGAGTGGTCTTCGTCGACCAGCAGCGGAAAGGGCAGCGAGAATTTGGCGATGAACTTCTCGTGGCTCTTGGAGCCGTCGGGCGAGACGCCCAGCACCACCGCGTCCTTCTTCTTCAAGACGCCGTACTCGTCGCGGAACTCGCAGGCCTCCACCGTGCAGCCCGGGGTGTTGTCCTTCGGGTAGAAGTACAGCACCACGTACTTGCCCTTGTGGTCGGCGAGCTTCACCGTCGCGCCAGCCTGATCCTTCGCCGAGAACGCCGGCGCCTTCTTCCCTTCCGTGACCATGGTGACTCCTCCCGGGCGCCTACCTAGCGTCCACCCGGCCGCGGCGCCACCGGCTGCCCATCCAGCCCTTGAACCGGGCGCCCGTTCTCCACACAATCAGCCCGATGGCGGACGAGCTGGACGATCGCGGTAGGGACGTGCTCCGGGCAGTGGTGTCCGAGTTCATCGCCGGCGGCGAGCCGGTCGGCTCGAGCGCGCTGACGCGCCGCGGCGACTTCGACGTCTCGCCCGCCACCATGCGCAACGTGCTCGCCGAGCTGGAGGAGCTCGGCTACCTCGAGAAGCCGCACACCTCGGCCGGCCGCATCCCCACCGACGCGGGCTACCGCTTCTTCGTCGACACGTTGCTCCAGCTCCGGGACCCCCCTCCGCAGGACCGCGCCCTCATCGAGCAGGGCCTGGGCCTCGGCACCAACGTCGAGGAGCGCCTGCAGGAGGCCGGCAAGGTGCTCCACACCCTCTCCCACCACGCGGGCGTGGTGCTCATCCCCCGCCCCTCCGCCGGGCTCTTGCAGCGCATCGAGTTCGTCCGCCTCCGCGACGACAAGGTGCTCGCCATCCTCGTGGGCCAGGGCGGGCAGGTGCAGAACAAGCTCGTGCCGGTGGACTTCAGCGTCACCGCCGAGGAGCTCCAGCACGCCGCCAACTACCTCTCCGAGCTCTTCAAGGAGGGCGTGGCCATCGAGGAGGTGCGCGGCCGCATCCTCCACGAGATGGACTCCGAGCGCGGGCAGTACGACGCCCTGGCGCAGAAGGCCCTCAAGCTCGGCGCCGCCGCCACCGACGTGCCCTCCAGCGAGCGCATGGTGCTCGAGGGCACCGGCAGCTTCCTCGAGCAGCGCGAGTTCGCCGAGGACGTCAGGCGCATGCGGGTGCTCTTCAAGGCCTTCGACGAGAAGCAGAAGCTCTTGCAGCTCCTCGACCGCGTGCAGCGCGCCCGCGAGATGCAGATCTTCATCGGCGCCGAGAGCGACTTCTCGGCCCAGGGCGACGTCACCGTCATCGCCACCCCCTACGGGCCGCCCGACCACCTCCTCGGCACCGTGGGAGTCATCGGCCCCACCCGCCTCGACTACCGCCGCGTCATCCCGCTGGTGAACTTCACCGCCCACGTGCTCACCCGCGTGATGGAAGAGATCTGAGAACGCCATCAGCCGCGCTGTCACGCGGGGGTGACACTCCGAACGAAAAGTGATTCCGGGGACGTGCGTCGGACGCGCGGGTGTGCTCAATGAGCGCTCGGTGCCGCCGTCCCCAGGCACCGGAGTCGATTTCGCATGCGCGCCAAGACCCTGCTCCGCCCCCTCCTCGCCGCGTCGCTCACCCTGCTCGCCGGCTGCGGCGTGGGCCTGGGCGAGACCGCGGCCCCGGTCGCCCGCGGCAGCTCGGCGCTTGAGGGGAGCTTCGACGCGGCGGCCCACGAGTACCAGGTGCCGGTCGAGCTCTTGAAGGCCATCGCCTACGTCGAGACCCGGGTGTCGATGCACGAGGGCGAGGCGTCGCGGTTCAACGGCTTCGGCGTGATGCAGCTCGTCGAGCGCGAGGACGTGGACACCCTGGGCCGGGCGGCGAAGCTCACCGGCAAGAGCCGCGGGCAGCTCAAGGTCGACCCCGCCGCCAACATCGAGGGCGCCGCGGCGGTCCTGCGCGAGCTGTTCGACCGGGTGGCCAAAGAGGAGCCGAGCCTCGACGCGCGCCAGACCGGCGATTGGTACCGCGCGGTGTCGCTGTACATGGGCTTCGAGAGCGCCTCCCTCGCCGCCGAGTGGAGCGCCGACGTCTTCCGCACCGTGGAGCGCGGCTTCACCGCCGGCGCTCCGGAGCGCTCGGTGGTGCTCGCGCCTTCCGCCCCGGCCTGGGCCCGCCACGCGCCCGCCTTCGCCACCCGCACCGACGCGCTGGGCGACTACCCCGCCGCCGCCCGCTACCTCCAGTCGCCGAACTACAGCGCCGGCCGCGCGAGCTACACCTACGTCGTCGTCCACACCACGCAGGGCAGCTACGCGGGCAGCGTCTCCTGGTTCCAGAACGCCGCCTCGAACGTGTCGGCGCACTACGTGGTCCGGTCGAGCGACGGGCAGATCACCCAGATGGTCCAGGACCAGGACACCGCCTGGCACGCCCAGTGTTACAACTCGAAGTCGCTGGGCATCGAGCACGAGGGCTTCGTCGCCGATCCGACCACCTGGTACACCGACGCGATGTACACGGAGTCGGCCAAGCTGACGCGCTGGCTGGCGGACACCCACGGCATCCCCAAGGACCGCACCCACATCATCGGCCACGTGGAGGTCGCCCCCAGCTGCAACACCGGCGGCCACACCGACCCGGGCACCGGCTGGAACTGGACCAAGTACATGGGCCTCATCACCGGCGGCACGGTCTCTCCGTCGAACGGCACCCTCATCGGCGTCATCTTCGAGGGCGGTAACACCGCCAACCGCGTCGCCGGGGCCACCGTCGCCGCCGGCGGCCAGACCGTCACCACCGGCGCCGATGGCCTGTACCAGTTCTCCCTGCCCGCCGGCTCGACCACCGCCACCGTCACCAAGGCCGGCTACGGCAGCAACACCGTCACCCGCACCGTCGCCTCCGGCGCCCAGGTGTGGGGCTCGATGGAGATCAACCCCGTCGCCGCCGCCGGCACCTTGAAGGGCCTCGTCTACGCGTACAACCCGGCCAACCCCGGCGACCAGAGCCAGCTGCTCTCCGGGGCGGTGGCCACGGTCAACGGCCAGAGCCAGACCACCGGCGTCGACGGCGTCTTCAGCTTCAGCCTCCCCGCCGGCACCTACACGGTGAACGTCACCCTCGCCGGCTACCAGTCGAACCAGGCGGCGCGCACGGTGACTGGAGGCCAGACGGTGTGGGGCTCGGTGGGCCTCTCGCCGGTCAGCGCCGCCGACACCCAGGCGCCGACGCTGACCATCTCCGCCCCCACCTCCGGCGCGTCGCTCGACCTCGCCGCGGTGCAGCTCGCCGGCACCGCGACCGACAACGCCGGCGCGGTCTCGTCGGTGAAGGTGACCCTCAACTCCGACCAGCCCATCGACGTGCCGGTGACCAGCGGCGCCTTCGCCCTCGACCTGATGCTCGCCCCCGGCGCGAACTCCCTCACCGTGACCGCGAGAGACGGGGCCGGCAACACCGGCACCGCCACCGCCACCGTGACCTTCCGCGCGGGCGTGGCGGGCTACGTCTACGCCCTCGGAGACCAGGCGGTGCGCATCGCCGGCGCCTCGGTCACCCTGGTCGAGCCGGGCACCGCCCAGACCCTCGCGCAGTCCACCACCGACGCCACCGGGGCCTACGCGCTCGACGTGACGCAGGTGGGCGTCGACGCCATCGTGGTGGTGAAGGCCCAGGGCTTCCTCACCGCCAGCGAGACCGTCACCGTCCCGCAGGACCGAAGGCTCTCCTTGCCGCTCGGCCTGGTGGCGGGCAGCGACGCCACCACCACGGTGGGCCTGGTCTTCGCCGAGCCGCAGGACGACGCGACGGTGAACACCGACACGGTCGCCGTCTACGGAGCCGCCAAGGGCTTCGACCTCGCCGGCGTCAGCGTGGAGGGCGTGACCGGCCAGCTCCTCGGCGGCAACGGCTTCTCCGCCACCGTGCCGCTGGCGCTGGGCAAGAACGTGCTCCACGCCACCGCCACCGGGGTGAAGGGCGAGACCTTCACCGCCGTTCTCCACGTGAACCGGGTCGCGGTCGGAGGCACCTCCGACGCCACCGCGGTGCGAGGCGGCTGCTCGGTCGGCCTCGGCCTCGAGGCGCCGGCCCTGCTCGCCCTGGTGGGCCTGCTGCGCCGCCGCCGCCGCTGAGCTCCGCGTCCCGTTTCGCGGCGAGCGGGTCGCCTCGCCAAGGAGGCCCGGGCGACCCCGCGGGTGATGCGGCGGAAACGGCCGGCCTGACGACGGCTACCGGCGAATCTGGAAGCGGATCTTCTCCGTGCCCAGGGTGAGCTCGTCGTTGTCCTTGAGCTTCCGGCGCGTCACCTTCTCCTTGTTGGGCCCGAAGAAGGTGCCGTTCGACGAGTTCAGGTCCTCGAAGAGGAAGTCGTTGCCTTCCCGCGTGATGCGCGCGTGCTCGCGGCTGACGCGGTTGGAGTCGATGACCAGGTCGCAGGTCTTCCCGCGGCCGATGGTCATCACGTCGCCCTGCATCTTCTCGGGCTCGCGGCCGGCCAGCACCAGCGTGAGCGAAGGGCCCTTCGGCGCAGGCGCGGGCTCTTCCTCGGAGATCGGCTCCTCGTCCTCCGGCGGCGGCTCCTCTTCGGCCGGCGCCTCCTCCGGCGGGAGCTCGTCCTCCGGCGGCGCCTCCTCGGGAGGCGCTTCCTCGGCGGGCTGCTCGTCGAACGGGTTTCCTTCCTCCTCCGGCGGCAGCTCCTCCTCGGGCTCGGGCTCCGGCTCGGGCATCGGCGCGGGCCTGGCCTTCACGCCCACGGGCGCGACCGGCTTCGGCGCGGCGACCGGCGGTGCGGGCTTGACCGCGGGGCCCGGCTTGCCCGGAGTCGCCACCGGCGCCGAGGTCGCGGTGGGCGGCGCGGCCGAGGCGCCGTGGGCCGCGAGTCCGTCGACCTTCCCGGGCACCACGTAGCCGTTGAAGCGCGCCAAGGTGAAGATGGCCTGAGAGACGAGGGCGTCACGCGGCACACCCATGTCGTGAGACATCTGATCGAGCAGGTCCGCGAGGTGCGCAGGGAGGGACACGGGCTTGGAGTCGGCCATGCGGGCGAGACCATACCGTGACCACGCATCGTGTCGAACTTGTGTTTTTCCGGGGTCAGCCCGCTACAACCCGCGGTCCATGTCCCTCTACGAGCGCGCCCGCCCCAGTCCCGAAGGTCACCGCGACGTGGTCCCCGCGCAGCTCGAGCCGCGTCCCGACGGCGTGCGGCTGGTCGACGTGCGGGAGGCGCACGAGCTCGTCGGCGAGCTCGGCCACATCGAGGGCGTGGAGCATGTCCCCCTGGCCCAGGTGGTCGAAGCCGCCCGCGCGTGGAGCAAGGACGCGGAGCTGGTCTGCATCTGCCGCGGTGGAGCGCGCTCGGCGAAGGCCGCGTCGGCCCTCGTCCAGCTCGGCTTCACCAAGGTCATGAACCTCGTCGGCGGCATGCAGGCCTGGAATGCCGAGGGCCGGAACGTGAAGCGCTGAGAGCCTGTGAAGATACCGCCTCCCGTCGCGGAGAACGCCGATGCGCGTCGCCGGCCGGCGTCCCAACCCCTCGTCGCACCCCTCAGAGATCCGAGGCACCGCGGGCCGCCGCCGGCCCCCTCTCAAAGGTCTGAGGGCGAGCGTGCGCGCAAGCCAATGAATTTCCACGTCTTCCTCCTGGCCCGAGGCTCGCACAATGGGCCGCCGTCAGCGATCAGGCCGGTATCTTCCGAAGGCGACGAGAGGGACCACATGAAGACTTGGACGAAGCGATGGTGGGGCTGGGCCGCGGCGGGGACGCTGGGCCTGTTCGGCGCGGGGTGTGGCAACGCCATTCCTGATCCGCCGGCGGTCACCAAGCGGGCGATGCTGCAGGCGTTCCAGGGTCAGGCGGCCTGCCAGGACCTGGAGAAGTACATCGAGGACACCGCGGTGCTGCAGATGCGCACCCAGCTCGAGTCCCAGCGCGACGGCGTGCCCTCGTGGGGCTGGTGGGGCATGCGCGGCGGCTTCGGCGGCCCGATGGCCATGGGCGCGGAGGACGCCAACGCGGCGGCCCCCAGCGGCGCGGCGGGCGGCTCCCAGTCCAAGTCGGCGCCCACGGACTTCACCACCACCAACAACCAGGTGGCGAACGTGGACGAGGCCGACTTCGTGAAGAACGACGGCACCCGCATCTTCACCCTCACCGGCCAGAAGCTCTTCGCGGCGAAGAGCTGGCCGGCGGATCAGACGCAGGTCGTGGGCTCGCTGCAGATCGAGGGCTGGCCGCGGGAGATGTTCCTCGACGGGACCGACAAGGCGGTCGTCTTCTCCAGCGTCTACGACTGGTACCCGCTCTCTCACGGCCGCGGCGCCTATTGCTGGTCGATGTACTGCGGCTACTACTACTCGAACACGGTGAAGGTGACGGTGGTCGACGTCTCCGACCTGGCCAACCTCAAGGTGAAGGAGGAGTTCTTCCTGCCCGGCAGCTACGAGTCGGCGCGCAAGGTGGGCAGCTCGGTGCGGCTGGTCATCTCCGACGGCTTCAACTTCCCCGAG